>NZ_JAHUTH010000012.1:0-209272 GCF_025376855.1 Variovorax endophyticus | reverse complement strand
GATGACGGCCGGCAGCGTGAGCGAGACGGTCTCGAGGCCGCCGTCGACTTCGCGGGTCACGTTGGCCTTGTCGCCCGCGACTTCGACCTTCGAAGCGAAAGTGGCTTGCGGCAGGTCGGCCAGCGCGGCCAGCATCTGACCGGTCTGGTTGGCATCGTCGTCGATGGCCTGCTTGCCCAGGATGATGAGCGAGGGCTGTTCCTTGTCGACCAGCGCCTTGAGCAGCTTGGCGACAGCCAGCGGCTGCAGTTCTTCCGAGGTTTCGACCAGGATGCCGCGGTCGGCGCCGATGGCCATCGCGGTGCGCAGGGTTTCCTGCGACTTGGCGTCGCCGCACGAGACGGCGATGACCTCGGTCACCACGCCCTTCTCCTTCAGGCGCACGGCCTCTTCGACGGCGATCTCGTCGAAGGGGTTCATGCTCATCTTGACGTTGGCGATGTCCACGCCCGTGCCGTCGCTCTTGACGCGCACCTTCACGTTGTAGTCGACGACCCGTTTGACGGGCACGAGAATCTTCATGGCTGGTCCTTCAATGAAAAACGGAGGAGAGGTTCACTCGAGCTTGGCGCCCGACTGCTTGATGAGGCGCTCCCAGATCGGCCGCTCGGCCTTCCAGGCGGCGGCGAAGAGTTCGGGCGAGCTGTCCTTGATCTCGAAGCCCATGGCCGCGATGCGCTCGCGCACGTCGGGCTGCTGCGTGGCCTTGCGCACTTCCTCGGCGATGCGGTCCACGATGGGCTTGGGCGTCTTGGCGGGCACGGCGATGGCGAGCCAGCCGGTGACGCGGTAGGCCTCGTCCTTGAGGCCCTGCTCGGCCAGGGTGGGCACGTTGGGCAGGGTGCTCATGCGGCGCTCGCCGCTCACGCCGATGGCGCGGATCTTCCCGGAGTCGATGTGCGGCTTGGCGACCAGCGCGCTGGCGTAGGCCATCTGGATCTGGCCGCCGATCAGGTCCTGCATCATCGGCGCCTCGCCCTTGTAGGCGACGTGGCTCATGTCGGACTGCGTGGCAAGGCTCATGTGCGCGCCGGCCAGGTGCGGATAGGCGCCGATGCCGTACGAGCCATAGGCGACCTTGCCCTTGTTGGCGACGACGTACTTCAGCAGCTCGGGCCCGGTCTTGGCGGGCACGCTGGGATGCACCACCAGCACCAGCGGCGCGGCCGCGATCTGGTAGACCAGCGTGAGGTCGCGCTGCGTGTCGTAGGGCAGCTTCTCGTAGAGGAACTCGTTGGTCATCAGCGAATTGCTCAGCCCCAGCACGATGGTGTAGCCGTCGGGCGCCGACTTGGCGACCGCGTCGGTGCCGATGATGCCGGCCGCGCCGGGCTTGTTGTCGACGACGATGGGCTGGCCGAGGCCGGCCGACATCTTCTGGCCCAGCACGCGCGCGAGCACGTCGGTGGCGCCGCCGGCCTGGAAGGGCACGACCATGCGGATCGGCTTGTTCGGATAGGGCGCCTGGGCTTGGGCCGGCGCATGGGCCAGCGCGAACAGGGCGGCAGCACCTGCGGTGGTGGCGGTGGCGCGCAGCAGCGCGCGACGGGTCGGGTGTCGGGTGATGGTCATGGTGTCCCTGATGGTTCTTGGGGGCGGAGAAACGAAAGGCGGCGGGCCGTGCGCTGCGGCCCGCCGTGCGGCGGCTTCAGGCCGTCGCGACGCGGGTCTTGAAAGGCAGCGGCTCGAGCGCCTTCTGCAGCCGCTCGGCGAGATTCGCGGCCTGCGCCCCGGTGGCGGTCGGGTCGATCGTCACGCGCACCAGGCTCTCGCCCTCGTGCGTCACGCTCGGGCGCGCGGCTTCGGGCAGGCCGAGTTCGGCGCACAGCTCGGCCACGGTGGCGGCCACCACGCGGCTCGCGGCCATGGCGCGCAGCTCGGGCTTGTAGATCTTGCCGACGTTGGTCATCGGCAGCGCATCGACCAGCGCCACCCACTTGGGCTTGGCCGGTGCCTCGTCGACGCGCGCGGCGGTGAAGGCCAGCAGCTCGTCCTCGGTGGCCACGCCGCCGGGCACCAGCGTCGCGAACACCACGGGCAGTTCGCCCGCGTAGGCATCGGGCGCGCCGACCGCGGCGCAGACCTGCACCGCCGGGTGGGCGCTCAGTGCGTCCTCGATCACCTTGGGATCGATGTTGTGGCCGCTGCGGATGATCAGGTCCTTCGAGCGGCCCGTGAGGTTGAGCCGCTCCTCGCTGTCGATCCAGCCGAGGTCGCCGGTCGCGAGCCAGCCGTCGGCTGTGAAGGCCTTGGCGTTGTCGGCCGGATCGACGAAGCCCGAGAACACGTTGGGCGACTTGAACAGCACCATGCCGGTCTCGCCGCGCGGCACCTCGCGGTCGCTCGCGTTGCCGTGCTCGTCGAGCGCCACCACGCGCATCTGCATGTAGGGCAGGCGAAAGCCGACGCAGCCCGCGGGACCGTCGACGCCGGGCGGCGTGATGGTCGAGATGCCGGCCATCTCGGTCATGCCCAGGCTCTCGTGCACGTGCAGGCCGAACAGGCGCTCGAAGCGCGCGGCGAGTTCGGGCGAGAGCACGGCCGCGCCGGTGCGGCAGTAGGTGATCGAGGAGATGTCGGCGCCGTCCAGCGGCACGTTGGCCAGCGCGGCCAGCACCGTGGGCACGGCCGACAGCGAGGTCGGGCGGTACTTCGCGACCAGCTTCCAGTAGTTGGCCAGCACCTCCTTGTTGCGCAGCAGCGAGGGCGTGGGAATCACCACCTCCACGCCGGCCGACAGCGACGCCAGCGAGGCCGGCAGCACGCCCGCGACGTGGAACAGCGGATAGCCGTTGATCGAGATGCCGTGCTCGTTCATGCCCGCGACCTGCACGCTGGCCCAGGCGGTGAACACCTGCGCGCCGTGGCTGTGGCGCGCGAGCTTGGGCGCGCCGGTGGTGCCGCCGGTGTGGAAGTAGGCGGCGATGTCGCTCGAGGCGATGTCGCGGCCGCTCACGAGGCGGTCATCGGGTTGTGCCGCGCGCAGCGCCTCGAAGTCGGCCACGCCCTCGGGCAGCGCGCCCGCCGCGCCCGGTGCCTCGCCGTGCGGCGCCACGCGCAGCAGGGTGGTTAGCCCGGGCACCTGGCCGCGCAGCCGCAGCGCCTTCGACCACATGCCCGACTCGGCATCCGAGCCGTAGGCGATCAGCACCTTGGCGCGGGCCGCGGTCATCAGCGCGACCAGCTTCTCGTCGGTGAGCAGCGGATTGAGCGGCTGCACGATGCCGGCCGCCTCGCCGCCCCAGAGCGCGAGGTGGTATTCGAGGCAGCCCGGCAGCAGTACCGCCACCGCGTCGTTCGGGCCCACGCCCAGGCCATGCAGCAGGTTCGCGGTCTGGTGGATGCGCGCGAGCAGCTCGGCATACGACCAGCGGATCGGCGCGTCGTCCGGGTTGCCGGTGCGCAGGAAGGTCAGCGCCGTCTTGTCGCCGAAGGCATGGCCCGCGTTGCGGAAGATCTCGTAGGTGCTGCGCACCGTGAGCGCCTGCGCCAGCGGCGTCTGCTCGAGCGCGTGGATGTCGGCGAGGCTGCGCACGGGGCGCGCGGGCCGGAACGGCGCGCCCACGGGCGTCGCGTAGTCGTTGTCGTGCCGGTCGTTCCTGTCGGTCATGGCCTGTCTCCTTGTTCCCTTGAAATCGTCGCCGTGTCGGCCCGGCTGTTTTACTGGTTCGTGATGTGGTTGTCGCGGATGACCTTGCCCCAGCGCTCGAAGTCCTGGCGCATGCGTTCGGCGGTCTGGTCGGCGGTGCGGTAGGCCGCGAACGAGCCCACGCCCTGCAGCTTGTCCTGCACTTCCTTGTCGGCCAGCGCCTTCTTGAGCTCGGCGCTCATGCGTTCGACCACGTCCTTGGGCGTGCCGGCCGGTGCCAGCAGGCCGCCCCACGAGGTGGCGTCGAAGCCCGGGAAGCCCTGTTCGGCCACCGTCTTCACGTCGGGCAGGAGGCTCACGCGCTGACCCGAGCCGACCGCGATGGCGCGCAGCTTGCCCGCGCGGATGTGCGGGATCACGGCCACCAGGTCCGAGAACATCGCGGGCACCTGGCCGCCGATCAGGTCGGTCACAGCGGGCGCGCTGCCGCGGTAGGGCACGTGCTGCATCTCGAACTTGCCGATGTTCTTGAGCTGCTCGGTCGTCAGGTGGCCGAAGCTGCCGGCGCCCGCGGTCGTGTAGTTGAGCTTGCCGTTCTCGGCCTTGGCCTTGGCGATCAGGCCCTGCAGGCCGGTCACCTCGGGCAGCGCCTTGGGATTGACCACCAGCACGATCGGCAGGTCGTAGACGCTGCCCACGGGCGTGAAGTTCTTGAAGATGTCGTAGCCGGTCGGGCCGTAGAGGTGCGAGGCCAGCAGCGTGGGCGTGGCCAGCATCACGAAGGTGTAGCCATCGGCCGGCGCGCGCGCGGCGGCCGCCGCGCCCACGGTGCCCGAGGCGCCGCTGCGGTTGTCGATCACGATGTTCTGGCCGAGCGCGGCCGACATCTTCTGCGCCACGATGCGCGAGGCCACGTCGGTGGGACCGCCGGGCGGGAAGGGCACGATCAGCGTGATCGGCTTGGCCGGCCAGGCCTGCGCGAAGGCGGCACCGGCGGCGAGGGGAAGGGCGAGCGCGAGGAGTGCACGGCGAAGAGGACTGCGGAGGGTACGGAGAGAGAGGGAGGCCATGGACTTCTGCTTCAGGGGAACACGAGATGGCGCCGTCAGACGACGCCGCTGCTTTTCAGCGCTGCCAGCTTTTCATCCGACAGGCCGAGCAAGGACTGGAGCACGTCGTGCGTGCCTTCGCCCAGGGTGGGCGGCGCGCTGCGCACCGGCAGGCGCTCGCCATCGAAACGGTAAGGAGGCGCGAGCACGTCGACCGTGCCCGCGACCGGATGCGGCTGGCGCGTGACCAGGCCGGCGTCGGTGGCGCGCTTCGATTGCAGCGCCTCGAGCAGGCCCAGCACCTCGCCGCAGGGAATGCCGGCGGCACTCAGTTTTTCGAGCAACGCGGCGCGCGGGCGCTTCGCGAGTTCGGCATGCAGCTGCGGCAGCAGCACCGCGCGGTTGGCCGAGCGCAGGATGTTGGTCTTGAAGCGCTCGTCGGCCGCGAGGTCGGGCCGCTCGATCACCTCGGTGCAGAAGCGCGCGAACTGCGCGTTGTTGCCCACGGTGATGACCAGCGGGCCGTCGGCCGCCTCGAACACGCCGTAGGGCACGATCGAGGGATGCGAGTTGCCGTAGCGCGGCGGGTCCTCGCCCAGCAGCAGCGCCTCGAGGCCGTAGTAGGCGGTGATCATCAGGCCGCAGTCGAAGAGCGCCATCTCCACGTGCCGGCCGCGGCCGGTCTTCTCGCGCTGGTAGAGCGCGGCGAGGATGGCCTGCGCCGAGTACATGCCGGTGAACAGGTCGACGGCCGCGACGCCGAACTTCAGCGGCGGCTGGCTGGCCTCGCCGTTGAGCGCCATCAGGCCGGCCTCGCCCTGCACCACGAGGTCGTAGCCGGGGCGCGCGGCCTCGGGGCCGGTGCGGTCGTAGCCCGAGATCGAGCAGTAGACGAGGCGCGGGTTCTCCTTGCTCAGTTGCTCGTAGCCCAGGCCCAGCTTGTCGATGCCGCCGAACTTGAAGTTCTGGATCAGCACGTCGCACTGCTTCGCGAGATCGCGCGCGAGCTGCTGGCCCTCGGGCGTCTGCAGGTCGAGCGTGACCGAGCGCTTGTTGCGGTTCACGCTGTTGAAGTAGGCGGTCTCGGTCTTGCCGACGCGCAGGCCCCAGTCGCGCGTGTCGTCGCCGCGGCCCGGGTGCTCGACCTTGATGACCTCGGCGCCCATGTCGGCCAGCACCATGCCGCACCAGGGGCCCGCGAGGATGCGGGAGAGGTCGAGGACGCGCACGCCGGCGAGCGGCAGCGAGGAATTCAGCGAGGGCATGGTGGCTCCGGAAAGACGTGAGACCTCGGCGCGGGTCCGCGCGAGGCCGGGGAAGAAACGGTGGCGGCCAGCGTCAGGACTTGTCCTGCCGGCGCTGCCGCAGCGCGGCGAAGTCGGCCTTGCGCTTGCCGAGGAAGGCACCGATGCCTTCGGCAGCCTCGGCATCGGCCTGCGACTCCACCATGTAGACGGCCTCGGCTTCGAGTTGTTCCTCGAGCGTGGCGCGATGCGCCTGGCGGCACAGCGACTTGATGCGCGCGCTCGCGCGCTGCGGGCCGTTCGCGACCTTGGCCGCGAGCGCGATCGCCTCGGCCAGTGCCGCGCCCTTGTCGGTCAGGCGGTTGACCGCGCCCAGCGCATGCAGGCGCTCGGCCGGCAGCCGGTCGCCGGTCAGGCACAGCTCGGTCAGCAGCTGGCGCGAGACGAACTCGGCCAGGAAGGCGGTGGCGCCGCCATCGGGCGTGAGGCCGACCTTGACGTAGGCCACGGTGTAGAAGGCATCGCGCGCCGACACGAGCATGTCGCAGGCCAGCGCCATCGACAGGCCCGCGCCCGCGGCGCCGCCCTCGACGGCCGCGATCACGGGCTTGCCGCAATCGCGCAGCGCGCGGATCAGGTTGTTCAGGCCTTCGAGTTTTTCCCGGCGTTCCGATGCGGGCAGCTCGCGGCGCTTGGCCAGCAGGTTGAGGTCGCCGCCCGAGCAGAAGAAATCGCCGGCGCCGGTGAAGACGATGGCACCGACCTCGGGGTCGTCCTGCGCATCGGCCAGCGCTGCCGCGAGTTCGGCATACAGCGTGGGCGTGATCGCGTTGCGCGCGGCCGGGTTGCTGTTGGTCAGGATGCGGACGGCACCCTCTTGCGAGATCAAAACGGTCTTGTTGTCGCTCATGCCGCAAGCTCCTTGCCGAGCGCGATGTAGCGCTGCAGATGGTGGTCTTCGTCACCCAGTTGGTGGTCGATCATCACGAGGCGCTTGGCATAGTGGGGCAGCGGCAGTTCCCAGGTCATGCCGATGCCGCCGTGCATCTGGATGCTTTCCTCGGCCACCAGCGCGCCGATGCGGCCGATGCTGAACTTGGCCGCCGACAGCGCGCGCTCGCGCGCGAGGCGGTCGCTGCCGTCGATGGCGGCCGCGGCATTGATGACCGCCGAGCGCGCCTGCTCGATCTCGAGCAGCAGGTCGGCCATGCGGTGCTGCAGCGCCTGGAAGCTGCCGATCAGCGTGCCGAACTGCTTGCGCGTGCGCAGGTAGTCGAGCGTCGCGGTCTTGGCCGCTTCCATCGCGCCCACGGCCTCGGCGCACAGCGCGAGCACGCCGCGGCCGATGGCGCGCTCGAGCGTCGCGGCGCCCTGGCCCTCGGCGCCCAGCAGCGCATCGGCGGGCAGCTTCAGGCCGTCGAACGAGAGTTCGGCGACACGGCCGCCGTCGATCGAAGGGCAGCCGCGCACGGTGAGGCCTGCGGTCTTCGCGGGCACGAGGAACAGCGAGATGCCGGCTTCATCGTCCACGTTGCCCGAGGTGCGGGCCGAGACCAGGAACAGGTCGGCCTGCTCGCCCTGCGGCACCACGGCCTTGGCGCCGTTCAGCACCCAGCCGTCGCCACTGCGCTCGGCCTTCGTCTGCACGCGCGTGCGTTCGTAATGCGTGTCGGCCTCGTCGTGCGCGAAGGCCGCGACGGTCACGCCGTTGATGATGTCGACCAGCTTCTCTTTCTGCGCATCCGTGCCGGCCGCGCCGAGCGCCTCGCCGACCATCACCGCGCCCAGCAGCGGCTCGACCACGAGGCCGCGGCCCAGGGCCTCGAAGACCACGGCGATGTCGAAGCCGCCGCCGCCGAAGCCGCCATCGGCCTCGCTGAACAGCGCGCCGATCACGCCGAGTTCGGCGAACTGCTGGAAGATCTCCTTGCTGAAGCCGTGTTCCGACTTCACGATGCGGTCGCGCGCATCGAAGGCGTACTGCTCGCTGATGAAGCGGTTGAGGCTGTCGGCGAGCATGCGCCGGTCTTCGCTGTGTTCGAAGTTCATTGCATCTCTCCTTTACAGGCCCAGGATCATCTTGGAGATGATGTTCTTCTGGATCTCGTTCGAGCCGCCGAAGATCGACAGCTTGCGGTTGTTGAAGTAGCGCGAGGCGGCGGCCGAGGCATAGGCCGGGCCGAAGGTCTCGCCGGTGAAGCCGTCCTTCAGCGCCTCGGCGATGAAGGGGCGGCCATGCACGCCCATCGCGCGGCGCGCCAGCGACGAGATCTCCTGGCGGATCTCGGTGCCGCGGATCTTGAGCATCGAGCTCTCGGCGCCCGGCACGCCGCCGCCGGCCACGGCCGCGATCACGCGCAGGTTGGTGGTCTTCATGTTCTCGAGGTCGATCTCCACGCGCGCCATGCGCGCCGCGAAGGCCGGGTCTTCCGACAGCGGCTTGCCGTTCTTCGTCTGCGTGGCGGCGATGCCCTTGAGCTGTTCGAGCGCGGCCACCGAGAAGCCCACGCCCGCGATGTTGGTGCGCTCGTAGGTCAGCAGGTACTTGGCGCAGGTCCAGCCCTTGTTCTCCTCGCCCACGAGGTTCTCGGCCGGCACGCGCACGTCGGAGAAGAACACCTCGTTGACCTCATGCTCGCCGTCGAGCGTGATGATCGGGCGCACTTCGACGCCGGGCGACTTCATGTCGATCAGCAGGAAGCTGATGCCCTCCTGCTTCTTCGCCTCGCGGTTGGTGCGCACCAGGCAGAAGATCATGTTGGCGTGCTGGCCCAGCGTGGTCCAGGTCTTCTGGCCGTTCACGATGTAGTGGTCGCCCTGGGCATCGATGCCGCGCACGGCCGAGGTCTTGACGGCCGCGAGGTCGGAGCCCGCGCCGGGTTCCGAATAGCCCTGGCACCACCAGTCGGCGCCGTTGAGGATGCGCGGCAGCCAGTGCTTCTTCTGCGCCTCGTTGCCGTACTTGATCAGCACCGGCCCGAGCATGTTCACGCCGAAGGGCACGATGCGCGGCGCGAAGGCCAGCGCGCATTCGTTCTCGAAGATGAACTTCTCCACCGCCGTCCAGCCCGGGCCGCCGTACTGCTCGGGCCAGTGGTTGGCGAGCCAGCCGCGCGCGTCGAGGATGGCATGCCATTCCTCCATGTCGGCCTTCTCGAGGATCTTGCCGCCGCGCACCTTGTCCGACAGCCGCGCGGGCAGCTTGTCGGCCAGGAAGGCACGCACCTCGCCGCGGAAGGCTTCTTCTTCGGGGGTGAAGTTCAGGTCCATCGCGCGCTCCTCAATAGATTTCGAACAGGCCGGCCGCGCCCATGCCGCCGGCGATGCACATCGTGACCACGGCGTACTTGGCGCCGCGGCGCTTGCCTTCGATGAGCACATGGCCCGCGAGGCGCGCGCCGGTCATGCCGAAGGGGTGGCCGATCGAGATCGCGCCGCCGTCGACGTTGAGGCGTTCCGAGGGAATGCCCAGCCGGTCCTGGCAGTAGATCGATTGCGAGGCGAAGGCCTCGTTGAGTTCCCACAGGTCGATGTCCTCGACCTTGAGGCCGTGGCGCGCGAGCAGCTTGGGCACGGCGAACACCGGGCCGATGCCCATCTCGTCGGGCTCGCAGCCCGCGACCGCGAGGCCGCGGAAGGCGCCCAGGGGTTTGATGTTGGCGCGCTCGGCATCCTTCGCTTCCATCAGCACGCAGGCCGAGGCGCCGTCGGAGAGCTGCGAGGCATTGCCCGCGGTGATGAACTTGTCGTCGCCCATCACGGGCTTGAGCTTGGCCAGCGCCTCGTAGGTGGTGCCGCGGCGGTTGCAGTTGTCCTCTGTGGCCGTGACCTCGCGGTGCGTGACCTCCTTGGTCTCCTTGTCGGTCACCGCCATGGTGGTGGTGCAGGCGACGATCTCGTCCTTGTAGCGGCCCGCGAGCTGCGCTTCCTCGGTGCGGCGCTGGCTCTCGGCCGAGAAGCGGTCCTGCGCCTCGCGGCTGATGCCGTAGCGCTGGGCCACGATGTCGGCGGTCTCGATCATCGCCATGTAGAGCGCGGGCTTGTGCTCGACGATCCACGGGTCCATGCCGTTGTCGCCGCTGTCGGTGGCGCTGCGGCTGCGGATCTGCGAGATGCTTTCCACGCCGCCCGCGATCATGGCCGGCGCGCCGTCCACCACGATGCGGCCCGCGGCCATCGCGATCGCCTGCAGGCCCGAGGCGCAGAAGCGGTTGACGGTGGTGCCGGCGATCGAGATCGGCAGGCCCGCGCGCACGATGGCCTGGCGCGCGATGTTGCGACCGGTGGTGCCCTCGGGATAGCCGCAGCCGAGGATGGCGTCCTCGATCAAGGCCGGGTCGAGGCCCGAGCGCTCGACCGCGGCCTTGACCGCGAAGGCCGCCAGCGTGGGGCCGGGGGTGATGTTGAATTCGCCGCGGTGCGCCTTGGTGAGCGGGGTGCGGGCGGTGGAAACGATGACGGCTTCACGCATGGGGATGTCTCCTGGAGGCTGGCTCTGTGATTACTCGGATTGGTTGAGGCTCGCGAAGTCGGCGCCGCGCTCGACCAGCTGCACCAGCAGCGGCGACGGCTTCCAGAAGATCGGGTCTTCCTTCGCGAACTCCTGGATGTCGGCCAGCACCTTGGGCAGGCCCACCATGTCGGCGTACTTCATCGGGCCGCCGCGGTGGCGCGGGAAGCCGTAGCCGTAGAGGAAGGTCACGTCGACGTCGAGCGGGCGCAGCGCGATGCGCTGCAGCACGACGTTGGCGCCCTCGTTGATCATCGCGGCCATGTAGCGACGCATGATTTCCTCCTCGGTGAAGGCGCGTGGCTTGACACCCGCGCGTTCGCGCTCGGCATCGATGATCGCGAGCACCTCGGGGTCGGGCTGGCCGGTGCGCGCGCCTTCGGGATAGAGGTAGTAGCCGCGCTGCGTCTTCTGGCCGAACCAGCCGCGCTCGCAGATGCGGTCGGCCACCTGCACGTAGCGCGCCTTCGGGTCGCGCGTGGCGGCCTTGCGCTTGCGCGTGGCCCAGCCGATGTCGCCGCCCGCGAGGTCCGAGACCTGGAACGGGCCCATCGGGTAGCCGAAGTTGCGCACGGCCGCGTCGATCTCGTAGGGCGAGGCGCCGTCCTCCATCATGTGGTCGGCCGCCTGGCGGTACACGGCCAGGATGCGGTTGCCGATGAAGCCGTCGCACACGCCCGCGCGCACCGGCACCTTCCTGAGCTTCTTCGCGAGCTCGAAGCCGGTGGCGACCACGTCGGCGCGCACCTTGGCGGGCACCACGATCTCGAGCAGCTTCATGATGTTGGCCGGCGAGAAGAAGTGCAGGCCCACCACGTCCTGCGGCCGCGAGATGCTGGCGGCGATCTCGTCGATGTCGAGGTAGGAGGTATTGGTGGCCAGCACCGCGCCCTGCTTGCAGACGCGGTCGAGCTCGGCGAACACGGCCTTCTTCACGCCCATGTCCTCGAACACGGCCTCGACCACGATGTCGACGCCGGCGAGCGCGTCGTACGAGGTCGAGCCCGAGAAGCGCGCCATCACGGCGGCCTTGGCCTCGGGCGTGATGCGGCCCTTGGCGATCAGGCCGTCGTAGACCTTCTCGACGTTGGCGCGGCCGCGCGCGAGCTGGGTGTCGTCGCGCTCGATCATGGTCACGGGCAGGCCGGCGTCGAGCATCGCCACCGCGATGCCCGCGCCCATGGTGCCGCCGCCGACGATGCCGGCCGATTCCAGCGGCCGCGGGCTGGCGGAGCGGGTCTCGGGCGCCTTGAGCACTTCGCGCTCGGCGAAGAAGGCGTGAATCAGGCCCGCGCGCTGCGGGCTGTCGATGCACTGCAGGAACAGCTTGCGCTCGAGCGCCATGCCTTCGTCGAAGGGCAGCGTGAGCGCGCCCTCGACCGCCTCGACGATCTTCATCGGCGAGAACAGGCCGCGGCTCTTCTTCGCGGTGTCGGCGCGCGCGGCCTCGAGGGCGGCGCGGCTGGCTTCCTGGTCGGCCAGCGCGCCGGCCTCGCGCGTGCGGCGCACCGGGGCGTTGGCGGCGATCAGTTCCCTGGCATACGCCAGGCCTTCGGCGCGCGCGTCGGCCTCGCTGCCGAGGCGGTCGACCAGGCCCAGCGACAGCGCTTCCTTCGCGAGCGCGTGGCGGCCGCTGAGCATCAGCTCGATGGCGGGCTTCACGCCGATCAGGCGCGGCGTGCGCTGCGTGCCGCCCGAGCCGGGCAACAGGCCCAGCGCGACTTCGGGCAGGCCCAGCTTGGCGGTGGGGGAGGCCAGGCGGTAGTGGGCCGACAGCGCCACCTCGAGGCCGCCGCCGAGCGCGGCGCCATGGATGGCGGCGATCACGGGCTTGCTGCAGTTCTCGATCTTCAGGCAGGCCTCGGGCAGCGAGGGCGGCTGCGGCGCCTTGCCGAATTCGCGGATGTCGGCGCCGGCGATGAAGTTGCGGCCCGCGCCGACGATCAGCACGGCCTTGGCCGCGGCGTCGGCCTCGGCCGCGTCGATGGCGGCCACCAGGCCGCGGCGCACTTCCACGCCCAGGGCGTTGACGGGCGGGTTGTCGATGGTCACGACGAAGACGTCGCCCTGGCGCTCGAAGGCGACGGGACCGGAGGACGTGGAGGGGCTGGAGGTCGGGGTGGCCATGTGCGTGTCGCTTGTCTCGGTGACGCGCCGGAGCGGCGCGAGGCTCTGGAGGGGTGAACCCCGCATTCTTTGCACCCATCCCCGTTTTGACAATTGCATAGCCGGTTGACAGACTGTCAAAGGATTTTTGACAAAATCCGGTCATGGACCTCCAATCGCTGACCCTGCTGGTCGAAATCATCGATGCCGGCAACCTGAGCGCGGCCGCGCGCCGGCTCAAGATGACCCGGGCCAACGTCAGCTACCACCTGAACCAGCTCGAGCGCTCGGTCGGCGCGCAGCTGGTGCGGCGCACCACCCGGCGCGCCGAGCCCACCGAGATCGGCTTGCGCCTGTACCAGCACGGCACCGCGATCCAGGGCGAGCTGCGCGCGGCGCGCGAATCGGTCACCACGCTGGGCGAGGGGCTGCAGGGCCAGGTGCGGCTGAGCGTGCCCAGCGGCTACGGGCAGCTGGTCATGGCCGACTGGCTGATCGACTTCAAGCGCCGCTACCCGGGCATCGTGCTCGACGTGGTGTTCGAGAACCGCATCGAGGACCTGCTGCGCGACGAGGTCGACATCGCGATCCGCGTGATCCCCGAGCCGCCGCAGAACCTGGTGGCGCGCGCGATGGGCCCGGTGCGCTACGTGGCCTGCGCCTCGCGCGACTACGCGGCGCGGCATCCGCTGCCCGAGCAGCTCGACGGGCTGCATGGCGCGCCGGTGGTCACGGCCGCGGTCATCGGGCGGCAGCTGCGGGTGTCGGCCTACCAGGGCGAGATCCGGCGCGAGGTGGTGCTCGAGCCGACCCTGATCTCGGAGAACTTCCTGTTCCTGCGCCAGGCCATCCTCGCGGGCCTGGGCATCGGGCTGGTGCCCGACTACGTGGTGGCCGAGGACGTGCGCCGCGGCGAGGTGCTGACCACGCTCGACGACTGGCGGCTGTCGATCTTCGGCACCCAGATGTTCATGCTCTACATGCCGAACCGCCAGCACACGCGCGCGATCCGCACCTTCATCGACTACACGCTGGAGCGCGTGCGCGAGGTCAGCCCCGGATCGTGACGTGCGAGTGGAAGCGGTCCGACGGGCCGCGCAGGCGCTGGAACTCGAAGGGCCGGTCGGCCTCGTCGTGGCCGATGCGCAGCACGTCGACCAGCGCCGAGGCCATCGGCACGCCGAGCAGCGCGGCCAGCGGCGCGTCGGCCAGCGTGGCGCGCGTGAGCATCTCGATGCGGCCGTAGCGGATGCCCTGGCCCTGCAGCAGCTCGGTCAACGACAGCCGCGAGAAATCGGCCCGCGCGAAGCGCCGGCCCACGTCCTCGATGAGGTGGACGATGCTGTGCAGGATCGGCAGCCGCCCGGTGCTGCGCAGCCGCACCACCTGGAGCACCGGCGTGCCTTCCTCCAGCCGCAGCGCGGTGGCCACGTCGGCGGGCGCGGGCACGAAGCCGAATTCCTTGACCGACGGCTTGCTGCGCGAGCGGCGCTCGGCCATGGTCGCGAGGAAGGACTCCATCGGCATCGGCAGCGGCGCCGAGCGCAAGGGCGCCGACACGTAGGTGCCGCGGCCGCGCTGGCGCTTGAGCAGGCCGCGTTCCTCCAGCGACTGCAGCGCGCGCCGCACCGTGACGCGCGAGACGCCGTACTTCTCGCGCAGCTCCTCCTCGGTGGGCAGCTGGTCGCCGTCGCGCAGCCGCCCGCTGGCGACCATGTCCTCGATCAGGGTCGAGATCTGGTGATGCAGTGCCACGCCGGGCTGCCTGTTGAGGTCCATGGGCAAATCTTAGCGGTCGATGACGGGGCGGACCGGGGCGTTGGCTAAAAGTATTGATGTCAATACAATAGGACCAACAACGCTCCACGACGGCTCACGCCGACCGACCCCGCATGCCCGGCCGCACGCTCTTCGAGAAGATATGGGACGCCCACGTGGTGTCCGACCTGGGCGGCGGCTTCTCGCTGCTGCATGTCGACCGCCACCTGGTCAGCGATCCCGGCAGCAAGGCGCTGGCCGCGCTGCGCCGGCGCGGGCTGCCGGTGCGCCATCCCGAGCTGACCTTCGCGATGCCCGACCACACGGTGTCGACCGCGCCGGGCCGCGAGGGCCACACGCCCAACGCGATCCGCTACTTGGCCGACCTGCGCCACGAGACGCGGCTGCAGGGCATCCGCCTGTTCGACGTCGGCCAGCCGGGGCAGGGCATCGTGCACGTGGTCGGGCCCGAGCTCGGGCTCACGCTGCCGGGCGCCTCGGTGGTCTGCAGCGACAGCCACACCTGCACCCACGGCGCGCTCGGCGCGCTGGCCTTCGGCATCGGCGCCACCGAGTTCCAGCACGTGGCCGCGACCCAGACCATCGTGCTGCAGCGTCCGCGCCAGATGCGCATCCGCTTCGAGGGCACGCTGCCCGCGGGCACCAGCGCGAAGGACCTGATCCTGCATGCCATCGGCCGGCTCGGCGCCACCGGGGCCTCGGGCTGCGCGGTCGAGTACGCGGGCGCGGCCATCGACGCGCTCGACATCGAGGCGCGCATGACGGTGTGCAACCTGTCGGTGGAGATGGGCGGGCGCTTCGGCATCGTCGCGCCCGACGCGCGCACGCTGGCCTACGTGCGCGGCCGGCCGTTCGCGCCCGGCGGCGCGCAATGGGACCAAGCCGCGGCGCACTGGGCCACCTTGCGCAGCGACGACGACGCGGTGTTCGACCGCGAGGTGAGCATCGACGTCTCGGAGGTCGTGCCGCAGGTCACCTGGGGCACGAGCCCGCAGGACACCATCGGCATCGACGCGCGCATTCCCGACCCGGCGGCCGCGAGCGATCCGGCGCAGCGCGCCGCGCGGCAGGCCGCGCTCGACTACATGGGCCTGCGCGCGGGCGACGCGATCGCGGGCACGCCGGTGGACTGGGTGTTCATCGGCTCGTGCACCAACGCGCGCATCTCCGACCTGCGGCTCGCGGCCGAGACCGTGCGCGGCCGGCGCGTGGCGAGCGGCGTGCGCGCCTGGATCGTGCCGGGCTCGGAGCTGGTCAAGCGCGAGGCCGAGGCCGAGGGGCTGGCGCGTGTGTTCCTCGACGCCGGCTTCGAATGGCGCGAGTCGGGCTGCTCGCTGTGCGTGGCGGCCAACGGCGAGGCCGTGCCGCCGGGACTGCGCGTGGTGTCGACCTCGAACCGCAACTTCGTCGGCCGCCAGGGGCCGGGCGCGCGCACCCATCTCGCGAGCCCGCAGCTCGCGGCCGCCTCCGCCATCGCGGGCTGCCTGGTCGATCCGCGCGCCATGGAGGCCCGGCCATGAGCCCGTTCGGCGTGCTCACGGCCACCGCCGCGCCGCTCGTGCGCGACAACATCGACACCGACCTGATCGTGCGCGTCGAGCCGCTGTTCGGTGGCGTGCCGCGCGAGGAGCTCGGCCCCCATGCGCTGGCCGCGCTGCGCTTTCGCGCCGACGGCAGCGAGGACCCGGCCTGCGTGCTGAACCAGCCGCGCTACCGCGGCGCCGGCATCCTGCTGGCGGGCGACAACTTCGGCTGCGGCAGTTCGCGCGAAGGCGCGGTGTGGGCGCTGATGGCGCTGGGCATCCGCTGCATCGTCGCGCCGAGCTTCGGCGACATCTTCCAGGGCAACTGCTTCCAGAACGGCCTGCTGCCGGTGCGCCTGCCGCGCGCGCAGGTGGAGGTGCTCGCGCGCGCCGTGGCCGAGGGCGCCGATGCCGTGCTCACGGTCGACCTGCAGGCCTGCACCGTGCGGCGCGAGGGCCTGCCGACGCTGCCCTTCGCCCTGCCGCCGCGGCGCCGCGAGGGGCTGCTGCGCGGCCTCGACGACCTCGAGCTCACGCTCGCGCGCGGCGCCGAGATCGACGCCTTCCAGCGCCGCGACAGGGCGCTGCATCCCTGGCTGCACCTCGACGGCGCGCGGCGCCCGAGCCTCGCCACCGACCCCGCCCCCCATACCCATAAGGAGACACCGTGACACCCGAACAACCCCCGCGCCTGCCACCGGCAGCCGCCACCCGCCGCGGCCTGCTGCGCGCCGGCGCCGCCCTCGCCGCCAGCGGCGCGTTGCCGCTGCGCGCGCTGGCGCAGGAGCCCGCTTCCACCTTTCCCTCGCACCCCGTGCGGATGGTGATCCCGCTGCCGCCGGGCGGCGCCACCGACGTCATCGGCCGCCTGCTCGGGCAGAAGCTCGGCGAGCTCTGGCGCCAGAGCGTGATCGTCGACAACAAGCCCGGCGCCGGCACCATCGTCGGCACCCAGGCCATCGCGCGGGCGCCGGCCGACGGCTACACCTTCGGCATCGTCATCAGCGCCTTCACCATCAATCCCTCGCTGCGCAACGACCTGCCGTACGACGCCACGAAGGACTTCACGCCGCTGAGCCTGCTGGGCTTCCCGGTGATCGCGCTGGTCGCCATTCCCTCGTTCCCCGCCAACGACGTGGCCGGGCTGATCGCGAAGGCGCGCGCCAAGCCGGGCTCGGTCAGCTATGCCTCGCTGGGCATCGGCACCGCCACTCACCTGGCGGGCGAGATGATGAACGTGCGCGCCGAGACCGGCATGGTCCACATCCCCTACAACGGCAGCGCGCCCGCGTACAACGACCTGCTCAGTGGTCGCGTGCAGGTGGGCTTCGTGCTGCTCGACTCGGCGCTGCCGCACGTGAAGGCCGGCAAGCTCAAGGTGCTGGCCGTGACCAATGCGAAGCGCAGCCGCATCTACCCCGACTACCCGACCGTCGGCGAGACCATTCCCGGCTATTCGCTCGAGAGCCTGTTCGGCTTCGTCGCGCCGCGCGGCCTGCCCGCGCCGATCGCGGCCAGGCTGTCGGGCGACCTCGTCAAGGTGATCCAGCTGCCCGAGGTGCGCCAGCGCCTGGCCGAGCTCAGCGTCGAGCCCGTGGGCTCGAGCGCGTCCGAGTTCGAGGCGACGATCCGCAGCGAGATCGTGAAGTGGGCGCCGGTGGTGAAGGCCGCGGGCGTGAAGGCCGACTAGTTAAGGGTGCCACTGGCTGCGCGCGCGGCCTTCGAGCGGTTCGTAGCGCGTGGCCGCGAGCGCATCCGACAACCTGCGTGCCGCCTCCATCAGCGTGGCCGCATGGCGCGCGAGTTCGCCGGCCGCGGCCGCATCGGCCGGCACCGCCACGCTGAGCGCGCCCAGCACCGTGCCGCGCGCGGCGAACACCGGCGCGGCCACGCTCGCGGCGGCCGCGTCGGCTTCGCCCACGGTCAGGTGATGGCCACGCTGGCGGATCGCGTCGAGCGCGGCGCCCGGCGCGCCCGAGAACGCGAGGATCACCTGGCCGGCCGCGCCGCGCTCGAGCGGCAGCGGCTCGCCGACGCGGCTCGGGCTCACGAAGCCGTCGGCGCCGCGCACGCGCAGCAGGCGCACGCGCTGGCCTTCCTCGAGCGCGAAGAAGGAGGCGCTGTGGCCGGTCCGCTCGGCCAGTTGCTGCAGCGCCGGCTCGATCACGTTGCGCAGGTCGAAGGCGCGCTGGTAGCGGGCGCCCAGCCGCGCGGCCGCCGGGCCCAGGCGCCAGGCACCGCCCTCGAGCGCCACCAGGTAGCCGGCCGTGGCCAGCGTGCGCGCGAGCCGCAGCGCGGTGGGCTTGGCGAGCGCGGTGCGGCGCGCGATCTCGGCCAGCGCGAGCTGCGCGTCGGCGGTGCCGAAGGCATCGAGGATGGCGAGAGAACGCGCCACCGCGGTCACGCCCTCGGCGCGCGGCACGGGCTTGGCGGTGCGGGTGGGGGCGCGTGCGGAGGAGGCCATCGTTTCGCGGAGTGGAACGGCATTGTGCGGCCGCGTTGCGAATCCTAGGCTCGCGGCTTTCCCGGGGCACTGGGCCCCATCGCTTCGAACATCCGCAGGAGACCCGCTCATGACACCCATCGCCCCGCTGCGCCGCCGCCTTGGCGCGCTCTTCCTGGCCTGCCTCGCCGCGCCCTCGCTGGCGCTCGCGCAGGCGCCGTATCCGAGCAAGCCGATCCGCCTGGTCGTGCCCTTCGCGGCCGGCGGCGCGGTCGACACCGTGGGCCGCGTGGTCGGCGAGCGGCTGTCGACGCAGATGGGCCAGCCGGTGATCGTCGACAACCGGCCCGGCGCCAACGCCAACATCGGCACCGAGAACGTCGCGCGCTCGGCGCCCGATGGCTACTCGCTGCTGGTGGCGGCCAACGGCGTGGTGACCAACAACACGCTCTATCCCAAGCTGTCGTTCAACGGCCTGCGCGACTTCGTCGCCGTGGCGCGCCTCGGCTATGCACCGCTGGTGCTGGTGGTGCCGGCCAGCGCGCCCTACAAGACCGTGCCCGAGCTGCTCGCGGCCGCGCGCGCCAAGCCCGGCGACATGAGCTACGGCTCGGCCGGCAACGGCAGCTCGGGCCACCTGGCCGGCGCGCTGCTGGCCTCGGTCGGCAAGTTCGATGCGCTGCACGTGGCCTACAAGGGCGGCTCGCCCGCGCTGGTCGACCTGATCGCCGGGCGCACCTCGTTCATGCTGCTCAATCCGCTCGAGGTGCTGCCGCACATCCAGTCGGGCCGGCTGCGCGCGCTGGCGGTCAGCGGCGCCCAGCGCGCGCCGATGCTGCCGAACGTGCCCACCATGGCCGAGGCCGGCCTGCCGAACTTCGACGCCAGCGTCTGGTGGACGCTGCTCGCGCCGGCCGGCACCGCGCCCGAGGTGGTCGCCAAGCTCAATGCCGAGACGCGCAAGGCGCTGGCCGATGCCGGCACGCGCGAGAAGCTGGGCGCGCTCGGCGCGGTCATCACGCCCTCGAGCCCGCAGGAGGCCGCGGCCTTCCTCAAGAGCGAATCGGCCAAGTGGGAGCAGGTGATCCGCGCGGCCGACATCAAGGCCGACTGAGCACGGCGTCGACTTCATGATCATCGACTGCCACGGCCACTACACCACCGCGCCGGCCGCGCTCGAGGCCTGGCGCCGGCGCCAGGTCGAGGCCTTCGGCGCGGGGCGGCCCGCGCCGGCCGCGTCCGAGCTGCGCATCGGCGACGACGAGCTGCGCGAATCCATCGAGGGCAACCAGCTGCGGCTGATGGACGAGCGCGGCATCGACCTCACCGTCTTCAGCCCGCGCGCGAGCTTCATGGCGCATCACGTCGGCGACTTCGCCGTGTCATCGGCCTGGGCCGCGATCTGCAACGAGCTGTGCCACCGCGTGAGCACGCTGTTCCCCGAGCGCTTCGCGGGCGCGGCGATGCTGCCGCAGTCGCCGGGCGTGCCGGTCGCCTCGTGCGTCGCCGAGCTCGAGCGCTGCGTGCGCGACTACGGCTTCGTCGGCGTCAACCTCAACCCCGATCCCTCGGGCGGCTTCTGGAACAGCCCGCCGCTGACCGACCGCCACTGGTATCCGCTCTACGAGAAGATGGTCGAGCTCGACGTGCCGGCCATGATCCATGTGAGCACCAGCTGCAACGCCTGCTTCCACACCACGGGCGCGCACTACCTCAATGCCGACACCACGGCCGTGATGCAGTGCATCGAGGGCGACCTGTTCGCGGATTTCCCGACCCTGCGCTTCGTGATCCCGCACGGCGGCGGTGCCGCGCCCTACCACTGGGGGCGCTTTCGCGGGCTGGCCCAGGCGATGAAGAAGCCGCCGCTCGCGCAGCACCTGCTGAAGAACCTGTTCTTCGACACCTGCGTCTACCACCAGCCGGGCATCGACCTGCTCGCGCGCGTGATCCCGGTCGAGAACATCCTGTTCGCCTCCGAGATGATCGGCGCCGTGCGCGGCATCGATCCCGAGACCGGCCACGCCTACGACGACACGCGGCGCTACATCGAGGCCGCCGCATTGAGCGCCGGCGAGCGCGCGCAGGTCTACGAAGGCAATGCGCGCCGCGTCTTTCCGCGGCTCGATGCGCAACTGAACGCGCGCGGCCGGCTGTTCGATCCCCAATCTCATTCCTCGCAAGGAGCCCGCCATGCATGAACTCGGCGTCGTCCATCGCCACATCGAACGCGCCGACGCGAAGGTCGTCGACGCCCTCGCGGCGCTGGGCTCGGCCACGGTGCACGAGGCCATGGGCCGGGTCGGCCTGCTCGCGCCGTACATGCGGCCGATCTACTCGGGCGCGCAGGTCAGCGGCAGCGCTGTCACCGTGCTGCTGCATCCGGGCGACAACTGGATGCTGCACGTCGCGGCCGAGCAGATCCGCCCCGGCGACATCGTGGTGGCGGCCGTCACCGCGCCGAGCAGCGACGGCTTCTTCGGCGACTTGCTGGCCACCAGCTTCCAGGCCCGCGGCGCGCGCGCGCTGGTGATCGACGGCGGCGTGCGCGACGTGCGCACCTTGCAGCAGATGGACTTTCCGGTCTGGAGCAAGGCCATCAGCAGCAAGGGCTGCGTGAAGGCCACGCTGGGCTCGGTCAACATCCCGGTGGTCTGCGCCGGCATGTCGGTGCAGCCTGGCGATGCGATCGTGGCCGACGACGACGGCGTGGTCTGCGTGCCGCGCGCGATGGCCGCGGCCACGCTCGAGAAGGCGCGCCAGCGCGAGGCGCTGGAGACGTCGAAGCGCGAGAAGCTCGCGAGCGGCGTGCTCGGGCTCGACATGTACGACATGCGGCCGGCGCTGGCGGCGGCGGGGCTGCGCTACATCGACTGAAAGGGCGCGGCGGGCAATGCCCGACCCGCGCGCATGGCCGCAGGGCCATCGGGGCGACGGGACGGTTAACATCTGTATAAACGTACAGTATTTTCCGCCCGCCCATGGACCTCCAGCACAAGCTCGCCATCCTGGCCGATGCCGCCAAGTACGACGCCTCCTGCGCGTCGAGCGGCTCGCAGCCGCGCGACTCGGTGGGCGGGCGCGGCATCGGCTCGACCGAGGGCATGGGCATCTGCCACAGCTATGCGCCCGACGGCCGCTGCATCTCGCTGCTCAAGGTGCTGCTGACCAACCACTGCCAGTACGACTGCCTCTACTGCGTGAACCGCGCCTCGAGCAACGTGCCGCGCGCGCGTTTCCGCGCCGACGAGGTGGTGCAGCTCACGCTCGACTTCTACCGCCGCAACTGCATCGAGGGGCTGTTCCTCTCGAGCGGCATCGTCAAGTCGCCCGACCACACGATGGAGCAGGTGGTCGAGGTCGCGCGCTCGCTGCGCGAGGACCACGACTTCCGCGGCTACATCCACCTCAAGACCATTCCCGATGCCAGCGACGAGCTGATCGCGCGCGCCGGCCGCTATGCCGACCGGCTCAGCATCAACGTCGAGATGCCGACCACCGAGGGCCTGCGCTCGCTGGCGCCCGAGAAGGACGAGAGCGCGATCCGCCGCTCGATGGCGCGGCTGCGCTTGCAGATCGACGACACGCGCGAGGAGGCGCGCCGCGTGGTGCCGATCCGCGCGCTGCCGGGCGCGGCGCCCGTGGCCGCCAAGCCGCCGCCGTTCGCGCCCGCGGGCCAGAGCACGCAGATGATCGTGGGCGCCGACGCCACCGACGACCGCGCCATCCTCGCGACCAGCGCCACGCTCTACGGCGCCTACCGGCTGCGCCGCGTCTACTACTCGGCCTTCAGCCCGATCCCCGACGCGGCGCGCGCGCTGCCGCTGGCCGCGCCGCCGCTGCTGCGCGAGCACCGGCTCTACCAGGCCGACTGGCTGATGCGCTTCTACGGCTTCGAGCACGGCGAGATCGTGGCCGAGCGCGACGGCCTGCTGCGGCTCGACGTCGATCCCAAGATGGCCTGGGCGCTCGCGCATGCGGAGCGCTTCCCGGTCGACCTCAACCATGCGCCGCGCGAGCTGCTGCTGCGCGTGCCGGGCCTGGGCGTGAAGGCGGTCGATCGGCTGCTGCAGGCCAGGCGCGTGCGCCGCGTGCGCGCCGACGACCTGCGGCGGCTGCACGTGCCCGCGCGCAAGGTGCTGCCCTTCGTGGTGGCCGATGGACACCGGCCCGCGGCCGGGGCGATGGCTGCTTCGGCGCGCGCCGAGCCCGCGCGGCAGGCCTCGCTGTTCTGAGCGCCATCGCCATGCAGGTGCGGCTCGACGACGCGGTCGACCTCGACGGTTTCCGGCGCCGCGCGCGGCAGCTGCTGGCCGATGGCGTGCCGCCCGAGCAGGTCGAGTGGGGCGTGGCACGGCCCGATGGCGGAGAGGGCCTGTTCGGCGATGCGCCCGAGCAGGCGATCGCACCGCCGACCGCGGCGTTGCAGCCCGTGCCCGCGGCTTTCGTCGCGCTGTGCGCCGACGTGATCCTGCACCGCGATCCCCAGCGCTTCGCGCTGCTCTACCGCCTGCTCTGGCGCCTCGCGCACGAACCCGCGCTGCGCCACGATCCGCTCGACGCCGACATGATGCGGGCGCAGCGCATGGCCAAGGCGGTGCACCGCGACATCCACAAGATGCGCGCCTTCGTGCGCTTCACGCAGGTGACGGACGACGACGGGCTCGAGCGCCATGTCGCGTGGTTCGAGCCCGAGCACCGCATCGTCGAGGCCAATGCCGACTTCTTCGCGCGCCGCTTCGCGCAGATGCGCTGGGCCATCCTCACGCCCGAGCGCTGCGTCGAATGGGACGGCCATGCGCTGTCGTTCCGCGCGGGCGCCGACCGCCGCGAGAAGCCGCCGCCCGATGCGGGCGAGCAACTCTGGCTCACCTACTACGCCCACATCTTCAATCCCGCGCGGCTCAAGTTCGCGACCATGCAGCGCGAGATGCCGCGCCGCTACTGGCACAACCTGCCCGAGGCCGCGCTGATCCAGCCGCTGGCCGACGCGGCCGACGCGCGCAGCCAGTCGATGATCGAAGCGCCGGCCACGCCCGCGCGGCGCATCCGCGCGCCGATGGCGCTGCACCCGCTTCCGGCCGAGGGCGCGATGCCGGCCGACCTCGGCGAACTGCGCGCGGCCGCCCATGCCTGCCGCGCCTGCCCGATCGGCGCGCACGCCACCCAGGCCGTGTGCGGCGAAGGGCCGCTCGCGCCGCGCCACATGCTGGTCGGCGAGCAGCCGGGCGACCAGGAGGACCTCGCGGGCCGGCCCTTCGTCGGCCCGGCCGGCCAACTGCTCGAGCGCGCGATGGCGCAGCTCGGCTGGGCGCGCGAGGGCGTCTACCTCGCCAATGCCGTGAAGCATTTCAAGTACGAGCTGCGCGGCAAGCGGCGCATCCACAAGACGCCGGGGCAGCGCGAGGCCGAGGCCTGTGCCCATTGGCTCGATGCCGAAATCGCGCTGGTGCGGCCGCAGTCGCTGGTCGCGCTCGGCGCCACGGCGGCGCGCGCGCTGCTGGGCCGGCCGGTGGCGGTGCAGGCCGAGCGCGGCGCCTGGCTGCGCGAGCGCGCGGACGGGCGGCCGGTGTTCGTCACGCTGCATCCGTCGGCGCTGCTGCGGCTGCCCGACGCGGAGCGCGAGGCGGCCCAGGCGCGCTGGCGCGAGGAGCTGGCCCGCGCGCGCGACACGGCGCCGGTTGCCTGAAGGGGATCAGGTGCCGGGATCTTCCGCGCGGCGTTCGGCCGGCACCAGCTCGGCCATGGCCTGCATCAGCATGGCCGCGGTCACCGGCTTGAACAGCACCGGCACGCCCGAGGCGCGCACGCGCTGCAGCCGCTCGGGCGCGGTCTCGCCGGTGATCAGCAGCATCGGCACGTCGAGCCGGAAGCGCTCGCGCAGCCGCAGGCCGAGCTCCAGTCCGTCGACGCCGCTCGACAGCCGGTAGTCGCACAGCAGCAGCGCGACCGGCGGGTCCTGCGCCGCGGGCCCGGTCAGCAGGGCCACCGCCTCGGCCTCGTCGGCCACTGCCGCGACCTCGATGCCGTAGGCGCTCATGAGCTCGGTCATGGCCTTGCGGATCTCCTCCTCGTCGTCGATCAGCAGCACGCGGCCGCGCAGCGCCGGCACCTCGAAGCGCTGGCGCACCGGCAGCTCGAGGTCCTGCGGACTGAAGGCACCCGCCGAGCCTTCCGAGGCTTCGGCGAGCGGCAGCACGACCCGAAAGCGCGTGCCGCGCCCGATGTGGGAGCGCAGCTCGATGCGGTGGCCGAGCAGGCGCGAGAGCCGCTGCACGATCGACAGGCCGATGCCCAGGCCGCGCGAGCGGTCGCGCCCGAGGTTGTCGACCTGGTAGAACTCCTCGAAGATGCGGTCGCGCTGCTCGGGCGCGATGCCGATGCCGGTGTCGCGCACCTCGATCCACGCCTGGTCGCCGCGCGGGCGCGCGATCACCGTGACGCCGCCCTGCGTCGTGTACTTGAGCGCGTTGTCGACCAGGTTCGACAGCATGCGGTAGAGCAGTTGCGGATCGCTGTGGATCCACAGGCCGCTGGCGCGCACGCGCAGCTGCAGCCGCTTGCGCTCGGCCTGTGCCGAGAAGGTGTGGTGCAGCGGGATCAGCAGGGCATCGAGCGACAGCGCGCGCGGCGCCGCCTGGACCACGCCCGCGTCGAGGCGCGAGATGTCGAGCATGGTGTCGAGCGAGGCGCCCAGCGCATCGACCGCGCGCATCAGCCGCTCCACGTTCTGGATCTCGGGCCGCCGCCGCAGCGTGCTGCCCAGCGCCGCGCCGAACAGCGCGATCGCATGCATGGGCTGGCGCAGGTCGTGGCTGGCGGCGGCCAGGAAGCGGGTCTTCTCGGCGCTCGCGCGCTCGGTGGCCGCGACCTGCTCGCGCAGCTGGGCGGCCAGCGCCTCGTTCTCGAACTGCAGGATCAGCGAGGCCGTCAGGCGCTCGTTCTGCTTCACGCCCTCGCGCAGCGTGAGCACCAGGTTGAGCAGCGCGAAGCCGGCCAGGAACCAGTTCAGCATGTGGCCGTACCAGACCAGCGCGGCGATCAGCCCGCTCATCATCGGGATGCCGTAGCCGAACATCGCGCCCTTGAGCGGCCAGCGCGCCTGCACCGCGCGGGTCCAGCTGCCCATGATCACGACCGTCACGAAGGTGGTCATGGCGGGGCTCTGCAGCGCCACCAGGAACAGGCTGGCCGGCGCGGTCACCGTGCTGACCAGCGTGACGTGGACGGTGTAGCGGCGCGCCCAGCGCGGGCTGTCGGCCAGCGGCACCTCGGGCGTCCAGCGCTTCGACAGCAGCACGTACAGGTCCATCAGCACGATGGCCGAGACGATGCCCAGCACCAGCGCGCGGTGCTCGGGCAGCACGTTGAAGTAGCCGAAGACGCCAATCGCGAGCGCGAAGACGCCGTGCGCCGCGATCGCGGTCGTGTGGCCGGCATAGACCGAGGCCAGGTGCTCGCGCAGCACGCGCAGCTCGAGCGTGGCGTCCCGTGCCAGGCGTCCCGGCATCGTGTCTTTCATCAAGCAGTCTCCCCGCGGGGTGGTTCCCCCGTCTCGCGTTCGCGGCCCGGCCGGGCCCATGGCCGGCTGCCGATGGTGCCCGCCGGCATGGTCATCGGCGCATCCTAGGCGGCCCCCTCGCCCCATGGTAAGTGCCCAAAGTCATGCCTGGCCCGGCGTCCACACGGTGCGTGAGGGCGGGTGCGACAATCGCCGCGCCATGACTGACACCCTCACGATCACCCGCCCCGACGACTGGCACCTGCACGTGCGCGATGGCGCCGCCCTCGAAGCCGTCGTGCCCCACAGCGCGCGCCAGTTCGGCCGCGCGCTGATCATGCCGAACCTGCGTCCCCCCGTGACCACCGCGGCCCAGGCCGTGGCCTACCGCGACCGCATCCGCGCCGCCGTGCCCGAGGGCAGCGGCTTCGAGCCCGTGATGTCGCTCTACCTGACCGACAAGCTGCCGCCCGAGGAGATCGCGCTGGCCGCCGAGGCCGGCGTGCGCGCGCTCAAGCTCTATCCGGCCGGCGCCACCACCAACAGCGATGCCGGGGTGACCGACATCCGCAAGACCTACAAGACGCTCGAGGCGATGCAGAAGCACGGCCTGCTGCTGCTGGTGCACGGCGAGGTCACCGATCCCGCGATCGACCTGTTCGACCGCGAGGCCGTGTTCGTCGATCGCGTGATGATTCCGCTGCGGCGCGACTTCCCCGAGCTCAAGGTGGTGTTCGAGCACCTGACCACGAAGGAGGGCGCCCACTACGTGCGCGACGCCGGCCGCTTCACGGCCGCCACCATCACCGCGCACCACCTGCTGTACAACCGCAACGCCATCTTCACCGGCGGCATCCGCCCGCATTACTACTGCCTGCCGGTGCTCAAGCGCGAGACCCATCGCGTGGCGCTGGTCGAGGCCGCCACCAGCGGCAGCGACCGCTTCTTCCTCGGCACCGACAGCGCGCCGCACCCGGCGCACCTGAAGGAACACGCGCTGGGCTGCGCCGGCTGTTACACCGCGCTGACCGCCATCGAGCTCTATGCCGAGGCCTTCGACAACGCCGGCGCGCTCGACAAGCTCGAGGGCTTCGCGAGCTTCCACGGTCCCGACTTCTACGACCTGCCGCGCCATGCCGACAGCGTCACGCTCAAGCGCGAGAGCTGGACCGTGCCCGAGACCGTGCCTTACGGCGATGCCACGCTCAAGCCGCTGCGCGGCGGCGAAACCATCCACTGGAGACTCGCATGACCCCCACGCTGCGGGTGATGCTGCTGATCGACGCCGACAACGTCTCGGCCGACGTGATCGAGCAGGCCGTGCAGCGCACGATGGACGAGTACGGCGCGATCCACGTGCGCCGCGCCTACTGCAATGCCGAGATGGCCGTGAACCGGCAGGCGCTGTTCAAGCGGCTGTCGGTGCGGCCGATGGTCAACCTCTCGGCCGGCAAGAACAGCACCGACATCGCGCTGTCGGTCGACGCCATCGACCTCGCGATCGCCGAGCGGCCCGACGTGGTGGTGCTGGTGTCCTCCGATTCCGATTTCGCGCCGCTGGTGACCCGGCTGCGCGAGAAGGGCTGCCGCGTCTGCGGCATCGGCCAGCAGGGCAAGACGGGCGAGGAGACGGTCGGCATCTACGACAGCTTCATGGACCTCGCGCACCACGGCGTGGCGCCGGCCGCGCGCACCGTGCCCGCCAGGAAGACGGCGGCGAAGAAGGCCGCCGCGAAGACCGCGTCGGCCAAGAAGGCGCCGGCGAAGAAGGCGGCCGCCAAGACCGCGAAGAAGACGGCGGCCAAAAAGGTGGCGAAGGCCGCGGCGCCGGCACCCGTGGCCGCTGTGCCGGTGCCGCCGCCCGCGCCCGAGATCTCCGAGGCCGCCGAATTCGTGCTGCGCGCCGTGCCCGCGCTGCGCGCCGGCACCGACGTGCCGCTCAACGAGGTGGCGAAGGCGCTGCGCGAGGCGGGCCTGCTGGGCAAGAACGGCAGCTCGCTCAAGCTGTTCGACAAGCTCACGGCCGAGTTCAGGCACACGCAGCATCCCGACCGCATCCGCTGGACGGGCGCGGACGCCGCCTGATCCTGCCGGCGATGGCGGGCACGGCCGCGATCGACTGGACCCGGCCCTGGCTCGCGCCCTACCGCGCGCAGGGCGAAGCGGCGGCCAGTGCCATCGCGCAAGGCCTGCCGGTGGCGCGGGCGCTGCAGGGCGCGGAGCCGCCGGCCTTCGTGCCGCAGCACGCGCTGCCCGCGGGCCGGGCCTACGAGGCCCACGTCTTCGAGACCGGCACCGTGCCCACGCGCGACAACCTGCACGACTTCTTCAACGGCCTCGTGTGGCGCGCCTTTCCGCGGGCCAAGCGCCGTCTCAACGAACTGCAGGCCGCGGAGATCGAACGCGCCGGCGTCGGCGCCACGCGCGGGCCGCTGCGCGACGCGCTCACGCTGTTCGACGAGAACGGCGCGCTGCTCGAGGCGCCGCCCGCGCTGTGGCGCGCGCTGGCCGCGCGCGACTGGCCGGCGCTGTTCGTCGCGCGGCGCGGGCTGTGGGCGCAGGCGCGGCTGCGCGTGTTCGGCCATGCGCTGCTCGAGAAGCTGGTGGCGCCGCGCAAGGCCGCCACGGCGCATGTGCTGCTGACCGAAGGCATCGATGGGCTGGACGACGAGGCGCTCGCGCGTCGCCTCGACCCCGCCTGGCTCGCCGCCAAGCCCTTCGTGCCGCTGCCGGTGCTCGGCGTGCCGGGCTGGTGGGCCGGCAACGAGGCGCCCGATTTCTATGCCGACGCCCAGGTCTTCCGCCCCGCGCGGCCGGCCGCCGAATCCCCCGCGCCAGGCCCCGGATAGCGGGCTGCTAGAACTTTTGCTCCTATCATCTGTCTACCCGCCTGCCGCCGCACGGCCGCGCGCGACGCCTTCCTCCAGAACCAACAACAACCCAGGCAGGGAGGCGAACGCGGCAGGAACGGCTTGAAGCGGGCCGCAAGGCCCTCATCTGGTCGGCAGCGTTCCCCCACGGAGAATTCAACTTGAAACGTATCCTTCTGTTCGTCCTGACCAATGTGATGGTCGTCGCGGTGCTCGGCGTGGTCGCCAGCCTGCTCGGCGTCAATCGCTTCCTCACGGCCAACGGGCTGAACCTCACGGCCCTGCTCGGCTTCGCGCTGATCATGGGCTTCGGCGGCGCGATCATCTCGCTGCTGATCAGCAAGCCCATGGCCAAGTGGACCGCGGGCCTGCAGATGATCGACAACCCCCAGACGCCCGACGAGGCCTGGATCGTCGGCACGGTGCGCAAGTTCGCCGACAAGGCCGGCATCGGCATGCCCGAGGTCGGCATCTTCGAGGGCGAGCCCAATGCCTTTGCGACCGGCGCGTTCAAGAATTCCTCGCTGGTGGCGGTGTCCACCGGCCTGCTGCAGAACATGACGCGCGAAGAGGTCGAGGCCGTGATCGGCCACGAGGTGGCCCACATCGCCAACGGCGACATGGTCACGATGACGCTGATCCAGGGCGTGATGAACACCTTCGTCGTGTTCCTCTCGCGCGTGATCGGCTACGCGGTCGACAGCTTCCTGCGCCGCGGCGACGACCGCTCCTCGGGCCCCGGCATCGGCTACTACGTGAGCACCATCGTGCTCGACATCGTGCTGGGCTTCGCCGCCGCGATCGTCGTGGCCTGGTTCTCGCGCCAGCGCGAGTTCCGCGCCGATGCCGGCGCCGCCGCGCTGATGGGCAACCGCCAGCCGATGGTCAACGCGCTCGCGCGCCTGGGCGGCCTGCCGGCCGGCGAACTGCCGAAGGCGGTCGAGGCGATGGGCATCACCGGCGCCATGGGCAAGCTGTTCGCCACCCACCCGCCGATCGAGGAGCGCATCGCGGCGCTGCAGAACGCGCGCTGAGATCGACCTCGGAACATGCCTCGAGGCATACGGCTGCCACCTTCGGGTGGCGGCTTTTTTCATGGTGCTTCTACACTGCGGCCCCCTCGATTCTCAGGAGTGCCGCATCATGTCCAAGTCGCCCAGCCAGCAGATGTCCGCCGCGCTCAAGGCCGTCCTGGTGCCCGTGTTGAACGAGAGCGGGTTCGACGGCCGCTTTCCGCGCTATCGGCGCGACCGTGCCGAGGTGCTGCATTTCATCAGCATGCAGTACGACAAGGCCGGTACTTCCTTCTTCCTCGAAGCCGCGTGGCAGCCGCCGGGCGACAAGATGACGAGCTGGGGCGAACTGGTGCCGCAGCGCGACCTGCTGCTCGAGCACGCACCGCTCGAGAACCGCGCGCGGCTGCAGCAGGTCGGCGGCCTCAGCAGCCAGCCGTCCGACTGGTTCTCGTACGCGGGGCGGGGCGACGATGCCGCGGGTTATCGGGCGGTCGCCGCCACGGTCGTCGGGCTGCTGCCGCAGGTCGAGGCCTGGCTGGCGCGCGGCGAGGTGGGGCCGAATCTCTCGCCCTACGGCGCGATGCCGTAGGGCCGGGCGCTCAATCCGCGGAGGGCGCGGCTTCCGGAGCGGGCGCCGCCGCCTCGGGCGCGGCCACGGTTTCGGCTTGCGCCACCACCGCCGCAGCGGGCGCCGGTGCCTCGCGTTCCTTGCGCGCGCGCTGCAGCGTGCGCGTCACCTCGCCGGGCTTCATGCCGTACATGTCGGCGAACTCCTGCTCGCCGCGGCCGCTGGCCTCGAAGGCGCGCAGCAGGGCTTCGCGCTTGGCGGCCTGCGCCGCCAGTTCGGCCAGCGCCTCGTCGACCACGGCATTGGCCTTCTCGTCGCGCGAGCGCACGAGCACGGCGTAGGCCTCGCGGTCCAGGCCCGAGCTCTCGATGGCGCGCGCGATGCGCGCCACCAGTTGCGGGCGCAGGTCGCCCTCGGTGCGCTGCGAGCGGCGGCGGTGCAGCTCGAGGATGGCGTGGTGCACGTGCTCGGGCGCGACCGGATCGAGCGCGTTGCCGTCGAGGTCGTGGCGCGGATGGCCGGCGGCCACGCTCTCGAGGTAGCGCGTGGAACGCGCATGCTGGCCCATCGCGACCTTGAGGTCCTCGGCCTTGAAGTCCTCGGGATGGCGCGCGAGCAGGTCCTCGTAGACGCCGAGCTTCAGCGGCACGAAACGCGCGCCGAACAGCTGCGGATAGAGCTCGAACAGGCGCTCGAGCACCGGGTTGACCTTGCGCGCCGGGCGCTCGGGCTGTTGGGGCTGCGCCTGGGCCTGCGGCTGGCGCTGCGGCGCGGCGCCCTGCGGGCCGCGCGGGCCCTGGCCGCGCTGCGGCCGCTGGGGCTTGCGGCGCGGGTTGTTGTCGCGCTGCGCCTGGCCCTCGGGGCGGGCGCCGGCCGCGGGCGCGGCTTCGGCGCCGGGCTCCTGCGCGGCATCGGCACCGCCGCGCAGTTGCTGCAGCTGGGAGGCCAGGTCCGGGCGAGGGCCACGCGGCTTGTTGCGCGGATTCGTCTTCGGGGCGGTGGTGGGGGCGTCGGTCATGCTCGGGATTCGGCGCGGGGCGCGAAGTCGGAATTAGGGGTTGGAAGTCGGTGGGCGGCGCGCGGTGCGCGTCAGCGGGGCCGGAACATCTTGAACAGATTGTCGTGCCGGATCTCGAAATAGTCCGCCGGGCCGCCGCCGCGCAGGATCGGCTGCGCCGCGGCGGTGTCGTAGATGCCTTCGCGCAGCAGTTCGCGCGCGATGTGCACGCCCACCACTTCGCCGAGCACCAGCCAGGTCTCGATGGCGCGGCCGTCGGCGGCCTGCAGCTGCACGATCTGGGTCAGCCGGCATTCGAAGGACACCGGGCTCTCGGCCACGCGCGGCACCGCGATGCGGCGCGAAGGCGCGGGCGTGAGCCCGGCGAGCGCGAACTCGTCGACCTCGGGCGGCACCGCGGCGCAGCTCTGGTTCATCGGCTCGGCCAGCGGGCGCGTGGCGAGGTTCCAGCCGAACTCGCCGGTCTCGCGGATGTTGCGCAGGCTGTCCTTGGCCGTGATGCTCGCGAAGCCGACGATCGGCGGCGTGTAGTTGAAGCCGTTGAAGAAGCTGTAGGGCGCGAGGTTGAGCACGCCCCGCGCATCGTGCGAGGAGATCCAGCCGATGGGCCGCGGGCCGACGATCGCGTTGAACGGATCGTGCGGCAGGCCGTGGCCCAGCGCGGGCTCGTAGAAATGGAAGCGGTCGTCGTCCTGCATGGAAGGGACCCCGGGTTCTTCGGTCAGCGCAGGGCCGGGCGCATCGCCTGGCGGCCGATCAGCAGGCGGAACGGCAGCAGCATGAACACGCCGACCGCGAGTTTCACGCCGAGGTCGCCGAGCGCCCAGGTGAGCCAGGGGCCCTCGGTGCCCGCGAAGGCAATGCCCCAGAACACGATGCTGTCGAGCACCGCCGCGACCACGGTGGCCACCAGCGGCGCGCGCCACCAGAGGCCGCGGCGCAGGCGGTCGAAGACGCGGATGTCGAGCAGCTGCGAGGCGATGAAGGCGCTGCCCGAGGCCAGCGCGATGCGTGCCGGCGCGAGCAGCAGCGACACCGCCACCGCCACCGCGAAGCCGATCCAGGCCACGCGGCGCGCCATGCCGGGGCCGAAGCGCCGGTTGACGAGGTCGCTCACGAGGTAGGCGACCGGGTAGGTGAAGGCACCCCAGGTCAGCCAGTCGTTGATCGCGAACTGCACCAGGATGTTGGAGGCGAGCACCACCAGCGCCATCGCGCCGATGGCGAGCGCGAAGGCGCCGGTGCCCGGTCGTGCGAAGGCGAGGGGGGCGCGGTCGTGCGTCGTCGTCATGGCGTTCTCAGACGGCGGCGGTGCGCTGCCGTTCGGCCTCGGCACGCAGGCCGCGCGCCACGGCCTCCGCGACCTTGATGCCGTCCACGCCGGCCGACAGGATGCCGCCCGCGTAGCTCGCGCCTTCGCCGGCCGGATAGAGGCCGCGCACGTTGAGGCTCTGGAAGTCCTCGCCGCGCGTGATCTTGATCGGCGAGGAGGTGCGCGTCTCGACGCCGGTGAGCACCGCGTCGTGCAGGTCGAAGCCCTTGATCTTGCGGCCGAAGGCCGGGAAGGCCTCGCGCATCGCTTCGATCGCGAAGTCGGGCAGCGCGCGGTGCAGGTCGGTCGGCGTCACGCCGGGCTTGTACGAGGGCATCACCTCGCCGAGCTGGGTGGAGGGCTTGCCGGCGATGAAGTCGCCCACCAGTTGGCCCGGCGCGCGGTAGTCGCCGCCGCCGAGCACGAAGGCGTTGGACTCGAGCGCGCGCTGCAGCGCGATGCCGGCCAGCGGACCCTCGGGGTAGTCGCGCGGGTCGATGCCCACCACGATGCCCGCGTTGGCGTTGCGCTCGGCGCGCGAGTACTGGCTCATGCCGTTGGTGACCACGCGGCCCGGCTCGCTGGTGGCCGCGACCACCGTGCCGCCCGGGCACATGCAGAAGCTGTAGACCGAGCGGCCGTTGCTCGCGTGGTGCACCAGCTTGTAGTCGGCCGCGCCCAGCATCGGGTGGCCCGCATGGCGGCCCCAGCGCGCGCGGTCGATCAGGCCCTGCGGATGCTCGACGCGAAAGCCGATCGAGAAGGGCTTGGCCTCGATGTGGACGCCGCGCTCGTGCAGCATCGCGAAGGTGTCGCGCGAGCTGTGGCCGAGCGCCATCACGACGTGGTCGGCGCGCAGCTCGTGGCTCCGGCCGGTGGCCTGGTCGAGCACGGTGAGGCCGCGCAGCTGCCCATCCTCGATGCGCACGTCGGTCACGCGCTGCTCGAAGCGGATCTCGCCGCCGAGCGCCACGATCTGCTCGCGGATGTTCTCCACCACCTTCACCAGCTTGAAGGTGCCGATGTGCGGATGCGCGACGTAGAGGATCTCGGGCGGCGCGCCGGCCTTGACGAACTCCTCCATCACCTTGCGGCCGAGGAAGCGCGGGTCCTTGATCTGGCTGTAGAGCTTGCCGTCGGAGAAGGTGCCGGCGCCGCCCTCGCCGAACTGCACGTTCGACTCGGGGTCGAGCACGCTCTTGCGCCACAGGCCCCAGGTGTCCTTGGTGCGCTGGCGCACGGTCTTGCCGCGCTCCAGCACGATCGGGCGCAGGCCCATCTGCGCCAGCATCAGCGCCGCGAAGATGCCGCAGGGGCCGAAGCCGATCACCACGGGGCGGCTCGCGCCCGCGGGCACGTCCGCCGGCAGCGTGTGGCGCATGTCGGGGGCGTTCTGGATGTGCGGATGGCCGGCGTGCTTGGCGAGCAGCGCGGCCTCGCGTTTCGCGTCGGCGAGCGCCACGTCGCAGATGTAGACCGTCAGCAGCTCGGCCTTGCGGGCATCGAAGCTGCGCTTGTAGACGGTGTGGGAGGCGATCGCCTCGGGCGGCACCTCGAGGGTGCGGGCGATCAGCGCGGCCAGCGCCTCGGGCGCATGGTCGAGCGGAAGTTTGAGTTCGGAGATTCTCAGCATGTCGTGGGGCTTGTGGTTATCAAGCAGGCCGACGATTTTACGCGTTGGGCCGCTATCAAAGGGATAGCTGGCCGCAACGCGGGGAAGCGAGGGGATCAGGCGGGCAGGAAGCCCTCGACCGACAGGTAGCGCTCGCCGGTGTCGTAGTTGAAGCCCAGCACCACCGCGTTCTCGGGCAGCGAGGGCAGCTTCTGCGCGATGGCCGCCAGCGTGGCGCCCGAGGAGATGCCCACCAGCATGCCTTCCTCGGTGGCGCAGCGGCGCGCCATCTCGCGCGCGGGCTCGGCATCGACCTGCAGCACGCCGTCGAGCAGCGCGGTGTCGAGGTTCTTCGGGATGAAGCCGGCGCCGATGCCCTGGATCGGGTGCGGCGCGGGCTGGCCGCCCGAGATCACGGGCGAGGCCACGGGCTCGACCGCGAACACCTGCAGCTTCGGCCACTTCTTCTTGAGCACGCGCGCCACGCCGGTGATGTGGCCGCCGGTGCCCACGCCCGTGATCAGCACGTCGATGCCTTCGGGGAAGTCGGCCGCGATCTCCTCGGCCGTGGTGCGCACGTGCACCTCGACGTTGGCCGGGTTGTTGAACTGCTGCGGCATCCAGGCGCCGGGCGTGCCCGCCACGATCTCCTCGGCGCGCGCGATCGAGGCCTTCATGCCGCCCGCGCGCGGCGTCAGGTCGAAGGTGGCGCCGTAGGCCAGCATCAGCCGGCGGCGCTCCACCGACATGCTGTCGGGCATCACCAGGATCAGCTTGTAGCCCTTGACGGCCGCGACCATCGCCAGGCCGATGCCGGTGTTGCCCGAGGTGGGCTCGACGATGGTGCCGCCGGGCTTGAGCGCGCCGCTCTTCTCGGCGTCCTCCACCATCGCGAGCGCGATGCGGTCCTTGATCGAGCCGCCGGGGTTGGCGCGCTCGGCCTTGACCCAGACCTGCTGCTTCGCGTTGCCGAACAGGCGCTGGATGCGCACGTGCGGCGTGTTGCCGATGGTCTGGAGGATGTTCTGGGCCTTCATGGATGGAATCTCCTTGGATGCGTTCGGTTCGATGGGTGTCGCGACGACAGAACGCATTGTGAGGACCTTTCAGCGCGAAGGTGTTGCAACCGGCACGCCCGGCAGCAGCCGGCCGCGCACCAGCAGCGCCAGGGTGCGCGCCACGAGCAGTCCGATGATCGCGTTGGCGGCCACGAACAGCAGCGGCGCGAGCCAGCGCACCGGCCCCGTGGCGCCGGCCGCCACCAGCCGCATCGCGAGCGTCGGCAGCGCGCCCACGCCGAAGCTGAAGGCCCAGTAGCCGGGCGTGAACGACTGGCGCGAGATCCACGGCAGCAGGCGCAGCAGCAGCAGGGCCTGGTAGAGGCCGTAGCCCAGCAGGATCTGCGCGAACAGGTCGGGCACGCCGCCGTTGACCGCGAGCCAGGTGCCGCCGCCGACCACGGCCGGCGCGAGCTGGATGCCCAGCAGCGGGCGCTGCGCCTCTGGCAGAGGCTCCTGCGTCGCGGCGCGGTGCAGGATCAGCGATTCGAGCGCGAGCCACGAGAACAGCCCCGCGCCGAAGAACAGCACGCCCAGCTGCGGCCAGCCGAAGGCCGCGGCCGCGGTGCCGGCGACGAAGTTCTGCGCCACCGCCGGCAGGTAGATCGCCGGCGTGACCGAGGCCGGCGTGCGGCCGCCCTGCCAGGTGCGGCCATAGAGCCGCAGGCCGAGCGCGAGCTGCGCCGTGACCGCGAGCGCGAACACGGCCAGCGCCACCGGGCGTGCGTAGGGCAGCAGCGCGACCGCCGCCAGCATGCTGGCCACCGGGCCCAGCGCCGCGAACGACGACTGCACCGGGTGCTCGAGCTCGGCGCGCGCCTCGTCGGGATGGCGCAGCCACTTGGCGGCGTAGAGCGCCAGCAGCACCAGCCAGACGGCGATGCCGGCCCAGGTCAGGGCCTGCGCGGCCTCGGGTGGCAGCTGCCACAGCGGCGTCGCCACGCGCCAGGCCGCGGCCAGCGCGAGCAGGCCGACGGCGATGCTGAAGAAGGAGACGGGAATCGGGCCGCGGGCCGATGCCGCGGGTGCGGCGGTGGGAGCGGCGGGGACGAGATCGGAAGTCATTCTGTTCACCTCGTGGAAGTCGGTGAATGAACTGTAGGCCTGCGTGCTAGGATTTTGAATGCCGATCTGGCTACAAAAATTGCTCCAACGTCTCACACCATGGATGCCCTGAGCGAACTCGTCGACTGGCTGGCCCCGCGCGGCCGCATGGACCTGCGCTGCCTGTTCGGCCAGGACTGGGCCGCGCCGCACGAGGCCATCGGCCCGTGGCGCGCGCCCTTCCACATCCTGATGCGCGGGCGCTGCGAGCTGTGGCTGCCGGCCAGCGGCACGCTGCTGCCGCTGGAGGAGGGCAGCCTCGTGATCCTGCCGCGGGGCCAGGCGCACGTGCTGCGCACCGCGGGGCTCGGGCCGCAGCCGCGAGAGCCGCAAGAGGACATGCGCCCGATCCGCCTGCGCAAGGGCGAGCTGGTCGACCTCAAGACCAACCTGCCGCGCCCCGCGAAGGCCGACACCGACATCCTCTGCGGCGAGTTCGAGTTCCCGGGCCGGCGCCGCAGCACCTTGCTCGAGGCGCTGCCCGATCCGCTGGTGATCCCCTTCGGCCAGCGGCCCGAGTACGGCTGGCTGCAGGGCCTGGTGCGGCTGATGGCGCACGAGATCGAGCAGCAGAACGCCGGTGCGCAGGCCATCGTGGCGCAGCTCTCGGGCACGCTGTTCACGCTCGCGGTGCGCGCCTGCCTCGACACCCGGCCCGAGCTTTCGGGCGTGCTGGGCCTGATGGCCAGCCCGCGGCTGGCGGGCGCGCTCAAGGCCATGCTCGACGCGCCGCAGCACGACTGGACCGTGGCCTCGCTGGCCGAGCGCTGCCACCTCTCGCGCGCCACCTTCGCGCGCGAGTTCGCGCGCCGCACGGGCACCGGCCCGCTCGAGCTGCTGACCAGCCTGCGCATGGAGCTCGCGTCACGGCTGCTCGCGCAGGGCGGGCAGGACACGGCCTCGGTCGGCGAGGCCGTTGGCTATCGCTCCGAGGCCGCGTTCAACCGCGCCTTCGCGCGCCACGCGGGCCTCACGCCGGGGCGCTTCCGGCGCGCCGCGGCGGCAGCGGCCGGCTGAGGCGCCTCAGGACCCGGCCAGCACCGGGCGCCGCAGTGGCGCCTTCCACAGCTCGGCCAGCAGCACGCCGGCCACCGTCAGCACGCCGCCGACCGCGTGATAGGCCGCGAGCGATTCGCCGATCACCGCCGCCGCGATCAGCGCGGTGAACAGCGGGATCAGGTTGAAGAACATGCTCGCGCGGCTCGGACCGATGTGGGCCACCGTGTGCATCCACACCAGCGGCGCGAGCATCGAGGCGCCGAGGCCCGCGAAGCCGATCAGCGGCAGGTTGGCGGCCGACAGGCCCATGCGCGGCGTCAGCAGGTACAGCGGCAGCAGCACGATCACCGCGCACACGATCTGCAGGTAGAGCAGCTGCAGCGCGGGCACTTCCTTCATGCCCCAGCGCTTGAGCAGGATCACGTAGACCGCATAGGCCAGCATCGCCAGCAGCATCAGGCCGTCGCCCAGGTTGGCGCCGCTCTCGAGCAGCGTGCCGAGGTTGCCCGAGGACACCACCACCGCCACGCCCGCGATCGACACCAGCGAGCCCGCCACCGCGCCGGCCGTGAGCCGCTGGCCCAGCAGCAGGATCGACAGCGCCAGCACCATCATCGGCGTGAGCGAGCCGATGATCCCCATGTGCGTGGCCGTGGTCATGTAGGCCGCGTAGTAGGCCAGGCTCTGGTAGACCACCATGCCCAGCAGGCCGAGCACCGCGATGCGGCCCAGCTGCGGGCGGATCGCGCGCCAGTTGCGCAGCACCGGGCGCAGCGCCAGCGGCGTGAACAGCAGGGCCGCGAGCAGCCAGCGGTAGAAGCTGATCTCGGCCGGCGCGATGGTGCCGGCCGCCATCTTGCTGACGACGGTGTTGCCCGACCAGATGACGACGGCGAGCAGGGGGAAGGCATAGGGCCACATGGGACAGGACTTTCAGGAGGAGGCGGGGCTATCATCGGTGCGTCCGTCCTGCGGCATATAGCTCGATCAGGACAACCGGTCCGGAATTCCGGACGCTCTTTCGAGGAACCGACTCGCCATGGCCGATCGCGCGCGCTACCTGTCGATCCAGGACGTGGAGCACAAGGCCGGCCCGTTCTATTTCAACTGGGACGAATTCGGCGCCGACACCCTGGCCGCGCCGCACAGCCACAGCTGGGGCCATCTCAACTACACCGCGCACGGCACCATGCAGATGGAGGCCGAGGGCCTGCGCTTCCTCTCGCCGCCGCAGTACGCGGTGTGGATCCCGCCGCGGGTGGTGCACAGCTGCACGCTGCGCCATGCCGTCGTTTACCGCACCGTCTACATCGTGCCCGCGCTGTGCGCCGAGCTGCCCGCGCAGCCCTGCACCGTGCGCATCAGCCCGATCGTCCGCAGCGTGCTGGCCGACTTCGCCGCGCGCGATGTGAACGAGCCCGTCACGCCGGCCGACCTGCGGCTCGCGCAGGTGGTGGTCGACCAGCTCGCGCGCGCCGAGGTGCTGCGCTGCTACCTGCCGGCCGCGGCCTCGCCCGCGCTGGTGGGCGTGCTCGAGGCGCTGCAGGCCGAGCCCGGCGACCACCGCTCGCTGGCCGAGTGGGCCGCGAGCGTGCACATGACCGAGCGCACGCTCGCGCGCCAGTGCCAGCGCGAACTCGGCATGTCCTTCGGCGACTGGCGCCAGCGGCTGCGCTTCCTGCGCGCCATCGACGCGCTGGAGGCCGGCCGCACGGTGCAGGAGATCGCCTTCGACCTCGGCTACAGCACGGCCTCGGCCTTCATCGCGATGTTCCAGCGCGAGGCGGGCACGACGCCGGAGCAGTACCGGCGGGAGTTCTGCGGCATCGCGGGATGAGGGCGTGCGCGAAGCGGCGATAATCCGCCCCGTGAAGCGTGCCAGACCGCCGCTGGTGCAAGCCCGAAAGGGGCGATGCCTTCGGGCACCGCGTCGAAAGACCGCACTGGAGGAACGTCCGGACTGCACAGGACAGCGCAGGAGCTAACGGCTCTCCACCGTGAGGTGAGGATCAGAGCAACAGAGACGAGCCGATTCAGTTCGGGTGAAACGGGCAATCTCTGCGCGCAGCAACACCAAGTAGGCCAGTATCGAGGTGGTTCCGCTGAGCTGGCGGGTAGGTGGCATCGAGCCGTCTGGCGACAGACGGCCCAGAGTAATGGCGGTCACGCCGGGCATTTCGCAAGAGATGTCCGGTGCACAGAATCCGGCTTATCGGCGCGCTTCACACTTTTATTTCTTCCCCCAACGTTCTTCGTCGGGTCATGCCGGGCGGTGCATGACCCGCCTGTCGGCATGGCCGGCACGATCTGGGGTAAACCCGTATAATCGATAGCAAGCTAACTAATTGGGAGCCTTGCCATGGCCGAACCGGTCACGCCGCCCGCCGGCCGGAAGAAGAAAAAGGAAGCGCGCGAAGCCGCGCTGATGAAGCTCGGCATGCAGTTCTCGACCCTGCAGCGCGGCTACCGCGCCGCCGCCGACAAGGCGGTCGCGCACGTGGGCCTGTCGCAGACCCTGGCCTGGCCGGTGGTGATGATCGGCCGCATGGAGCAGGGCGTGCGCCAGGGCGTGCTGGCCGAGGCGCTGGGCATCGAGGGGCCCTCGCTGGTGCGCTCGCTCGACCAGCTCGTGGAGGCCGGCTATGTCGAGCGCCGCGAGGACCCGGCCGACCGCCGCGCCAAGACCCTGCATCTCACGCCCGCGGGCGAGGCCGCCTGCGAACCCATCGAGGCCGCGCTGAGCCTGATGCGCGCCGGGCTGTTCGAGGGCGTGTCCGACGAGGACCTCGCGGCCTGCCTGCGCGTGTTCGCGGTGCTCGAGGAACGGCTGGGCCGCGGCGCACCGGCCGAGGGGCGACGCTAGATGCCCTCGTTGAGCCTGCCGCGCTTCAGCCGCGCCGAGATCGTCTTCTCCACCAAGAGCTTCGCCGCCGCGATGCTCGCGATGTACCTCGCCAGCCGCGCCGGCCTGCCGCGTCCGTTCTGGGCGCTGATGACCACCTACGTCGTGGCCCATCCGCTGGCCGGTGCGGTGCGCTCCAAGGCGGTCTACCGTTTCTGCGGCACGCTGATCGGCAGCACCGCCACCGTGCTGCTGGTGCCCGCGCTGTCGAACGCGCCCGAGCTGCTGACGCTGGTGCTCGCGCTGTGGGTCGGCCTGTGCCTGTGCATCTCGCTGTTCGACCGCACGCCGCGCTCCTATGTCTTCATGCTCGCGGGCTACACCGCCGCGCTGATCGGCTTTCCCTCGGTGCAGGCGCCCGAGGCGCTGTTCGACACCGCCGTCGCGCGCGTCGAGGAGATCGGCCTGGGCATCTTCTGCGCCACGCTGCTGCACAGCCTGGTGCTGCCGGCCGGCATGGGCCCCACGGTGCTGGGCCTGCTCGACCGCACCCTGCAGGACGCGCGCAAGTGGCTGGGCGACCTGCTGCAGCCGCCCGCGAGCGCCACGGGCACGCCCGCGCGCCGCGCCGATGCCGACCCGAAGCGCCTGGCCGACGACCGGCGCCGCCTCGCGGGCGACATCACGCAGCTGCGCATCCTGTCGACCCATGTGCCCTTCGACACCACGCACCTGCGCTGGACCGCCGGCGCGATCCGCGCGATGCAGGACCGCGTGGCCGCGCTCACGCCCGCGCTGTCGGCGGTGGAGGACCGGCTGCTCGCGCTCGAGCAGGCCGAGGGCGCCATCGCGCCCGACGTGGCCGCGCTGCTCGCGCAGACCGGGCAGTGGCTGCGCGAGGAGGGCGCCGGCACTTCGGACGATGCGCGCCTGCAGGCCCTGCGCGCGACCCTTGCCACGCTCGCCGCCACGCGACCCGGCGCCTCCATCTCCCCCTGGGGCCGCGCGCTGCGCATCGCGCTCGCGGGCCGGCTCGAGGAACTGGTCGAAGGCTGGCGCGCCTGCGCGCGGCTGCGCGCCGACATCGACGACGGCCTGAAGGGCGCGGTGCCGCCGCGCCGCGTCGCCGCGCTCGGCAACCGCGTGCTGCACCTCGACCGCGGCATGGCGCTGCTGTCGGCGCTCGCGGCCGTGCTCGCCATCTGCCTGTGCGGCGCGTTCTGGATCCTCACCGGCTGGTCGATGGGCTCGGCCGCCACCATGATGGCCGCGGTCTTCTGCTGCTTCTTCGCCACCATGGACGACCCGGTGCCCGCGATCCAGGGCTTCCTCAAGTGGACGCTGTGGTCGATCCCGATCTCCGCGCTCTACGTGCTGGTGCTGCTGCCGCTGGTGCACGACTTCGGCATGCTGGTCGCGGTCTGCGCGCCGGTGTTCCTGGCACTGGGCCTGTACATGGCCCGGCCGGCCTACTTCATGGCCGCGATGGCGCTGCTGTTCGGCGTCGCGGGCACGCTGGCGATGCACGACACCGCCACCGCCGACATCGTGAGCTTCATCAACAGCATGCTGGGCCAGGTCTTCGGCGTGGTGGCCGCGGCCTTCGTCACGCGGCTGGTGCGCTCGGTGGGCGCCGACTGGAGCGCGCGCCGCATCCAGCGCGCCACCTGGCGCGAGCTCGGCGAGATGGCCGGCGCGGCCGCGGCCACGCCCGCGAGCCTGTCGCCGTCGGCCCAGCGCCGTGGCGTGCCCGGCGACGCCTACGCGGTGCGCATGCTCGACCGCATCGGCCTGCTGGCACCGCGCATCGCGCAGGCCGGCGGCCGCATCGAGGGCGTGGCCGCCGACGACGCGCTGCGCGACCTGCGCATGGGCGCCGACATCGATGCGCTGCAGCGCGTGCGCGCGCAACTGCCGCTGGCCTCGGCGAGCGCGCTGCTCGGCGACATCGCGCGCTTCTTCCGCCAGCGCGCCGGTGGCCGCGTGGCCGCGCGGCCCGCGAGCCTGCTGGCGCGCATCGACGAGGCGCTGGCCTCGATGCTCGGCACCGCGGGTGCGTCGAGTGCCGACGCGCGCTCGGCCGTCACCGCGCTGGTGGGGCTGCGCCGCAATCTCTTTCCGGAGGCACCGCCGATGCGCGCGGCCTCCGCTGTTCCAGTTCCCGCGCAAGGAGTGTCCCGATGATCGGCGAAGCGAGTTTCTACGGCCTCTACGTGCCCTGGCTGATGCTGCTGGCCGGCGCCGCGCTGCTGGCCCTGTGGGGCGTGCGCCGGCTGCTGGCCGCCACCGGCCTTTACCGCTGGGTCTGGCACCCGGCCCTGTTCGACATGGCGCTCTACCTGCTGCTGCTCTATGCGCTGAGCCGCGCCACGACCTCCCTGCAATGACCACACCATGACCGCCAACACATCCAACGACAACAACAAGGCCGGCGCCCGCACCTGGCCCGCCAGCGCGCTGCGCATCCTCGTCACCGCGGCCGTGGTGGCCGCCGCCGTCTGGGCGGGTTTCCGCCTCTGGGACCACTACGAGCTCGCGCCCTGGACGCGCGACGGCCGCGTGCGGGCCAACGTGGTCCAGATCGCGCCCGACGTCTCGGGCCTGGTCACGGCCGTGCCGGTGCAGGACAACCAGTCGGTGGCCGCCGGCACCCTGCTGTTCGAGGTCGACCGCGCGCGCTACGACCTGGCCGTGCGCCAGGCCCAGGCCGCGCTCGCCGCGCAACGCGCCATGAGCGCGCAGGCCCAGCGCGAGAACGCGCGCAACGCGGGGCTCGAGGCGCTGGTCTCGCAGGAAGCGCGCGAACAGACCCGCGCGCGTGTCGAGCAGGCGCGCGCCGCCGTCGCGCAGGCCGAGGTCGCGCTCGATTCGGCGCGGCTGAACCTGCAGCGCGCCGAGGTGCGCGCGCCGGCCGACGGCCTGGTCACCAACCTCGACCTGCGCCAGGGCAGCTACGCGGCCGCGGGCCGGCCGGTGCTCGCGCTGGTCGATGCGCGCTCCTTCTACGTCGAGGGCTACTTCGAGGAAACCAAGCTGCCGCGCATCCACCTCGGCGACCGCGTGCACGTCATGCCGATGGGCGGCGGCGCGGTGCTCGGCGGCACCGTCGAGAGCGTGGCCGCCGGCATCGCCGACCGCGACCGCTCGACCAGCGCCAACCTGCTGCCGAGCGTGAATCCCACCTTCAACTGGGTGCGGCTCGCGCAGCGCATCCCGGTGCGCGTGAAGCTCGATCCGCTGCCTGCGGGTGCGCGGCTGGTGGCGGGCCAGACGGTGACGGTGCAGGTGCTCGAGCAGGCCGAGGCGCAGCGCGAGAAGACCGCCGCCGATGCCGAGACCAAGGCCGGCGCCAGGAAGGAAGGATGATGACCAACGCATCCCGCGCCGTGCTGCGCATCGCCGCGCTGGCCGCCGCCGCGGCGCTCGCGGCCTGCGGCAGCGTCGGCCCCGACTACCGCCAGCCCGACGAGGCCATCGCGAGCCAGCCCGCGGCCGGCCGGCCCTTCGCCGAAGCCGATCCCGCCGCCGGCCTGCAGGCCGTGCCGCTGCCGCCGCACTGGTGGCGGCTGTACCGCGACCCGCGGCTCGACCGGCTGGTGGAGCAGGCGCTCGCGCACAACACCGATCTGCGCCAGGCGGTCGCCAACCTCGAGCGCGAGCGCGCCATCGAGGCCGAGGTGGCCGGCGGCAAGCGTCCTGTCATCGGCGTGAACGGCGGACCCTCGTTCGGCCATGTCTCGGGCCTGCAATTGCTGCAGAAGGACTACGAGCCGCCGGACCGCTTCAACTACAGCAGCGGCCTGTCGCTGTCCTACCAGGTCGACCTGTTCGGCCAGATCCGCCGCGCCGCCGAGGCCGCCGAGGCCGGCACCGCGTCGGCCGCGGCCGCGCTCGACCTGGTGCGCGTGAACGTCGCGGCCGGCACCGCGCGTGCCTATGCCGAGGCCTGCTCCACCGGCCTGCGCTTGTCGATCGCGCGGAAATCGGTGCGGCTGCAGCAGGAGGCGGTCGACGTCACCGCGAAGCTGCACGAGGCCGGCCGTGCCGGCGCGCTCGACACCGGCCGTGCCCGCGCGCAGCTGCAGCAGCTCACGGCCGCGCTGCCGCCGCTCGTGGCCGAGCGCCAGAACGCGCTCTACCGCCTCGCCACGCTCACGGGCGAACTGCCGCAGGACTTCCCGCGCGAGCTCGCCGACTGTGCCGTGCCGCCGCGCGTGGCCGGCACCGTGCCGGTGGGCGACGGCGCCGCGCTGCTGCGCCGCCGGCCCGACATCCGCCAGGCCGAGCGCAGCCTGGCCCAGGCCACCGCGCGCATCGGCGTCGCCACGGCCGACCTCTATCCGAAGATCACCCTGGGCCTGTCGGCCTCGTCGGCCGGCCCGGCCGAGGACTTCGGCCGCAAGGGCACCTTCGGCTGGAGCCTCGGCCCGCTGATCTCGTGGACCGTGCCCAACACCGGCATCGCGCAGGCCCGCATCGCACAGGCCGAGGCCGGCACGCGCGCGGCGCTCGCGAAGTTCGACGGCACCGTGCTCACCGCGCTGCGCGAGACCGAGTCGGCGCTCGGCAACTACGCGCGCGAGCTCGACCGCCGCGCCGCGCTGCAGGCCGCGCGCGACGAGAGCGCCACCGTCGCCGCGCAGGCGCGCCAGCTCTACCGCAACGGCCGCACCGCCTACCTCGACGCGCTCGATGCCGAGCGTGCGCTGGCCGCGAGCGATGCCGCGCTGGCGGCCAGCGAGGCGCAGCTGTCGGACGATCAGATCGTGCTGTTCATGGCGCTCGGCGGCGGCTGGGAGACGGACGACGGCGACCGGCTCGCCGCCACCGGCAGCGAGGCACGCAAGCAGTGAGCACGAACGCCATTCCCGTGCCGCGCGCCGCGCACGCGCCGCTGTGGCTGCTCGCGCTGGTCACGTTCAGCGGCACCCTGGCCATGCACATCTTCGTGCCCGCGTTGCCGATCGCCGCGCGCAGCCTCGGTGCCGGCATCGGCGAGATGCAGATGACGGTGAGCCTCTACATCTTCGGCCTGGCCGTCGGGCAGCTGGTGTACGGCCCGCTGGCCGACCGCTTCGGCCGCCGGCCGGTGCTGCTCGCGGGCCTCTCCCTCTACACCGCCGCCGGCCTGGCCGCCGCGCTCGCGCCCGAGGTGCATGCGCTGATCACGGCGCGGCTGTTCCAGGCCATGGGCGGCTGCGCGGGCCTGGTGCTCGGGCGCAGCATCGTGCGCGACACCGCCGAGCCGCAGGAGGCCACGCGCCGCCTCGCGCTGATGAACCTGATGGTGACCGTGGGCCCGAGCATCGCGCCGCTGGTCGGCGGCGCGCTCGCCACCGCCCTGGGCTGGCGCTCGATCTTCTACGGCCTGTTCGCGCTCGGCATCGTCGGCCTGCTGTTCACCTGGCGCCTGCTGCCCGAGACCGGCCGGCCCGGCGCCGCCGTCAGCGCGCCCGCGCTCGCGCGCAACTACGCGCGCCTGCTGCGCTCGCCGGCCTTCCTCGGCTTCTCCGTCGGCGGCGGCTGCGCCACCACCTCGATGTATGCCTTCGTCGCCTCGGCGCCGTTCATCTTCGTCGACCAGCTGCACCGGCCCGCGCACGAGGCCGGCATCTACCTCGCCATCCTGGTCTCGGGCGTGTGGCTCGGCAGCTTCCTCACCAGCCACCTGATCGCGCGCGTGCGCGTCGACCGGCTGATGATCCGCTCCAACGCGCTCAGCGTGCTCGCGGCCTTCGTGCTGCTGGGCGCCGCGCTCACCGACCGGCTGTCGGTGCCGCTGATCGTGGCCAGCATGTTCCTGTTCACCGTCGGCGTCGGCATGGCTTCGCCGGCCGCGCTCACGCAGGCCATCGGCGTCAACCCGCAGATCATCGGCTCGGCCTCGGGCCTCTACGGCTTCACGCAGATGGCCGTGGGCGCGCTGTGCACCGCGCTCGCGGGCATGGGGCACCGCAATCCCGCGCTGGCCTCGGCGCTGGTGCTCGCGGGGGCGGGGATCGTGGCGCAGCTGTCGTTCGCGGTGGCGCTGCGGTCGCAGCGCAAGGTGGTGCCCGTTTCAGCTCATTCGGGCTGAGCCATTCCCACCCGTTCGGGCTGAGCCTGTCGAAGCCTCGCGCAAGGCTTCGACAAGCTCAGCCTGAACGGTGACGGGCTCACTTCGCGAACAACCACCCGCCCTTCGGCTGCCGCACCAGCTCGTGCCGCTTCACCGAACGCTCCTCCCCGTCGTCGCCCACGTAGACCACGTCGAAGCGCAGCAGCTTCGGCGACACCATCTTCCAGTTCTGGATCCGCTTGACGGTCACGCAGGCCGTCTTGTCGTGGTACTGCATCTGCGCCATCGGCCCGCCCTGGAAGCCCTGGGCGTCGAACAGCCGGCCCGGCGCCGCGAAGGGGTTGAGCACCGCGCCGTTGCGCGCGGTGATGCAACCCTCGGTGCGCAGGAAGGACTCGATGGTCGGCGAGGCGCTGCGCACCACGCGGCCCACGGCCGGGGTCGGCGGCTTGGCGGCGATCTGCTCGCGAATGCGCTCGACCTGGTCCTCGGTGATCGGCGCCAGGCCGTCCCTCGACACGATGGGCGGCGGCGCGGGAGCCGGCGGCGGCGGGGGCGCGGGCATCAGCGGCTCGAACACCGAGCAGCCGCCGAGCGAGGCGAGGGCGAGGGCCGCCACCGTGGCGGGCAGGCGGCGCGGGAAGGGCGCGGCCTCGGTGGCGGGAATCGATCCGGACTTCATGGCTTGGGGTCTCCTGTCGGCGGCGCGAAGCCGCTGGCTGAAAAAGCAGGCCGCGAACATGCGGTGCGAGGGTGGAAGCGCGCCGGCTTCCCGTTCTTCTTTCTTCTTCTTCGGGGGCGTCAAAAGCGTTCCTGCGGCGCGAGGTAGCGCCACTGGCCGGGCGCGAGGCCGGCCAGCGGCACGCGTCCGATGCGGATGCGGCGCATCGCGAGGATGCGCAGCTCCATGCGGTCGCACAGGTGCGCGACCTGGCCCGGCTGCGCGCCCTTGAGCGCGAAGCGCAGCCCGGTCTGCTCGGGCGTCTGGCGGCCGATGCTCACACGCGCGGGCGTGCGCTCGAAGCGCGCGAGCTGCTCGGGCGACACGGCACCGGCCACGTCGACCATGATCTCGTGCTCGATGACGGCGGCGTCCTCGTGCAGCTTGCGCTCGATGCGGAATTCCTGCGTGAAGGCCACCAGGCCGCTGGCGCCGGTCTCCAGCGGCGTCATGCAGTGCTGGCCGCGCGCATGCGCGGGCAGGAAGCGCGGCATTCCGTGCGCGGGCGCGAGGTTGGCGGCCACCAGCAGCGTGTGCGCCTGCTCGATGCGCAGGCCGGCCGGCTTGTGCAGCAGCAGCGTCACCGGCAGCACCGGCTCGGGCCGCGCGCCCGCCTCGATCTCCACCTGCTGGTGCGGCTGCACGCGCGATTGCGGCAGCAGTGCCGGCTGGCCGTCGACGCGCACCGCGCCGTTCTCGATCAGCAGCTCGGCCTCGCGCCGCGAGCAGCCCGCGAGCGCGGCCACGCGCTTGGCGAGGCGGATGCCCTCGGCGTCGTGCCTGTCTTGCGCACTCATGAGCCGACGGCCGCCTGCTGCCGGATGCGCGCCACGTGCGCCGCCAGCGAGCGCGCGGCCACCGGCCACAGCCGCTCGGGCACGTCGTCGTAGGCCAGCGGCAGCCATTGCTCGGGCGTGCCCTCGGGCAGCTTCTGCATGGCGGCCGCGATCTTGGCCTCGCGCTTGAGGCGGTGCGCCTTCAGGTAGGCGATGGCCGTGCGCGCGAAGCCGATCACGTGGCCGTGCGCGGGCAGGATGAATTCGACGCCGCCGGCCTCGCAGTTCGCGTCGAGCTTGTCGAGCGAATCGAGGTAGGCCGTCATGTCGCCGTCGGGCGGATCGACCACCGTGGTGCTGCCGTTGAGGATGTGGTCGCCCGAGAACAGCAGACCGTCCTCCTCGAGCACCAGGCACAGGTGATTGGCCGCGTGGCCCGGCGTGTGGATCACGCGCAGCGTGTGCGTGAGCGGCTGGCCCTCGGCATCGGTGCCCGCGAGCACCAGCCGCTCGCCGTCGGCCAGCTCGCGCTCGGCCGAGAAGCGCGCGCTCGAGCGCGCCGTGGGCGCCGACGACAGCCCCAGGATCGGCGGCTTCGCGGCGCCGGCCAGCGCCTGCAGCGGCGCCGCGCCCGGCGAATGGTCGGCATGCGAATGCGTGCAGACGATCATGCGGATGTCGCCCCTGGCGGCCTGCCACAGCCGCTCGATGTGGGCGGGGTCGTTCGGGCCCGGATCGATCACGATGTGGCCGGTGGCCGCGTCGCCCACGATGTAGCTGTTGGTGCCCGGGCCGGTCATCGCGCCCGGGTTGGGCGCGGTCAGGCGCTGCACGTTCTTCAGCAGCGCCACCGGTGCATCGCTCTTCCAGTCGAGCGAGTGCAGCATCTGGCCGTCGGGGCAGACCAGCGCGAGCTCGCCGAAGGGCGGGTCGTTCTCCATGTAGCGCTCGTCGCGGCCGTTGACGAAGCCGCCGCGCGGGCAACTGGTCCACAGCGGCTGCTCGCTCGCGCAGGCCGCCAGCACCGCATCGACGCTCGCGTACGAGGCCATGCGCTGCAGCGTGCGCACGGTCGGGAAGATCATGAAGAAGCTGCCGGCCGCGTGGCGCGCGAGTGCATCGGCCGGGCGCACCCAGCTCGGCTCGAACTGCTCGCTCTCGTCGGCCGAGGGCTCCTGCCCCTCGGGCATGCGCGCCACCAGGAAGGGCACGTCGAAGCGCTTGGGCAGGTCGCGGTCGGTGATCCAGTGCGCGAAGGTGAACACGCGGTCGGCCTCGAGCACCAGCCCGCGCGCCGCGCACTGCTCGGCGAAGGGCACGGCCGCGTGGCCGTCGCGGTCCATCGCGGCGATGTCCTCGGCGCCGGCCGGGCGGCCGTCGGCATGGTGCGCGAGCAGCACGCCGAGCTCCTCGAAGCATTCGCGGATCGCGGCCACCGCCTGCGTGGCCTGCAGCGGGCTCTGCGTGGGGCGGCGCGCGGCCGTGCGCGCGGCGACCTCGTCGGCCGCGTCGATGTGGCCGCCGGGAAAGACGTAGGCGCCGGGCGCGAAGCTGGCCTTGGCCGAGCGGCGCGTCATCAGCACCTCGATGCCGGACGCGGTATCGCGCAGAAGCAGCACGGTGGCCGCGGCGCGCACCGCCACCGGTTCGCGCTGGGGATGGATGAGTTGTGTGGGACGAACCATGGGGCGATTATGGAGAGGCGGCGCGCCGGAGGTGTGTCGCGCATAAGCACATGCCGAAGCGGGTATGAGCATCGCGCCAGAATCCGGGCCTGCACCGCCCGAACCGAGGACCACCGCCATGCCCCCTTTCCACTTCCCGAGCCGGCACCTGCGCGCGCTGCTGACGGCCGCTGCATTGTGCGCGTCGATCGCGCCCGTGGCGCATGCACAGGCCGATTGGCCGCAACAGCCCGTAACGCTGATCATGGGTTTTCCCGCCGGCTCCGGCGTCGATGTGGTGGCCCGCACCATCCAGGACCCGCTGACGCGCCAGCTCGGCAAGCCCGTGATCATCGACTACCGCTCCGGCGCGGCCGGCAACATCGCGAGCGAGTACGTGGCCCACGCGAAGCCCGACGGCTACACGCTCTCGTTCGGCACCGCCGCCACCCACGGCAGCAATGCCGCGCTCTACAAGAAGCTGCCCTTCGACGTCGAGGCCGACTTCGTGCCGGTGGCGCCGGTGCTCGACGTGTCGAACGTGCTCACGATCAATCCCGACGTGATCAACGTGAAGACGCTCAAGGAGTTCGTCGCGCTCGTCAAGGCCAACCCCGGCAAGTACAACTACGCCTCCACCGGCAACGGCGCCGGCACCCACATGGCCTTCGCCGAGTTCAATGCGCGGCTCGGGCTCGACATGGTCCACGTGCCCTACAAGGGCGGCCCCGAGGCCATCACCTCGGTGGTGCGCGGCGAGACCTGCTGCATCATGAACCAGGTCCAGACCATCCTGCCGCACTACAAGGCCGGCAAGGTGCGGCTGCTCGGCGTGACCACCGCCACGCCGGTGGCCGCGGTGAAGGAAGTGCCCACCATCGCATCGAGCGGCCTGCCGGGCACCCAGGGCTTCGACAGCTCGATCTGGTTCGGCATCTTCGCGCCCAAGGGCACCGACGCGCGCATCGTCGAGAAGCTCAACGCCGCCGTGAAGACGGTGCTCGAGCAGCCCGAGATCCGCGAGAAGTTCGAGAGCCAGGGCAACACCATCCGCATCGAGACGCCCGCGCAGTTCAGGAAGACGGTGCACGACAACCGCGTGAAGTGGGCGGAGGTCGCGAAGACGGCGAACATCAGCATCGATTGATGCCGAGGGCCGCCGGCGTCTTCGTCAGAGCGTCTTGGCCAGCGTGAGGATGAAGCGCGGCTTGTTCGGCGAGTAGACCTGCTGCACGGTGTAGAAGCCGAAGTCGTACAGCGGGCCGGCCGCGGCGTTGAAGGCGTTCTTCTGGTTCGCGCCCTGCACCGAGCCGGCGAGCGTGAGACCGCCGCCGAAGTCGTAGCTGGCGCCCACGTTGTAGTCGACATAGCTCTTGTAGGGCGTGTTCCTGCGGATGTCGCTCGACAGGGCCGTGTAGCCCACCGCGGCCTTGAGCGTCACCTTGGGCAGGATCTCCTTGCTGTACGACAGGTTCAGGTAGCCGGTGTTGGTGCCCTCGAGGCCCGAGCCCAGCTTGTTGCCGGCGAAGCCGAAGTAGTCCTTCGACACCGTGTGCGAGTACTTGGCCGTGAACGAGCCGAAGGTTTCGTTCGAATAGGTGGCCGCGCCGTACAGCTCGGTGGTGTTGCCGGCGGTGTTGCCCGGGTAGATGTAGGTCAGCGCACCGACGTCCATGTCCAGCGGGCCGGCCTTGAACTTGTAGCCGCCGTACAGGTCGACCTCGACGCTGTTGCCCTGGAGCCAGTTGACGCTGGAGTTCCAGTTGCCGACGTAGAAGCCGATGTCGCCGAAGGCGTAGTCGAAGCCGCCCTGGATGGCGGGCTTGGCGCCGCGGGTCTTGGCGTAGTCGTTCCGGCCGAGCATGTCCTGGTCCTGGCCGCGGAACTTGTAGTTCGTGGTCAGCGCGATGTTGGCCGTGACCGGCGAGGCGGCCGGTGCCGGTGCATCGCCGGCCGCTTGCGCGAAGGCCGCGCCAGGCAGCGCGAAGGCGGCGGCAATCAGGGTGGGGAGGGCGAGTGCCGAGGAGGCGGCGCGGATCGATCGTTGCATCGAGAGAGCTCGGGGATGAAGGAAGAGCGACAGCGTAGGAGGGGGCGTATCAAAGCCGTGTAAAGACTTCGGGCCGCGGCGCAAAAATCGCGCATGCGGCGGGCGGGCAGAATCGCTGGCCCGCAGACGTTCCATTCCTCTTCGATCCGAACACCATGTCCCTGCCCGACACCGGCGAGCATGACCGCCGACTGGATGAATCGCTGCTGCGCTCGCTCCACGTGCTGCTGAGCGAGGCCAGCGTGTCGCAGGCCGCGGCCAAGCTCGGCGTGGCGCAGTCCGCGCTGAGCCGCCACCTCAAGGTGCTGCGCCAGCTCACCGGCGACGAGTTGCTGGTGCGCGTGGGCAACCGCATGGTGCTGACCGAGCGCGCGCAGGCGCTGGCCGCGCCCACGCGGCGCATCCTGGCCGACATGTCGCTGCTGACCGCCGAGGCCGGCCCCGTCGAGCCGCGCGAGCTGCGCCAGAGCTTCCGCATCGCGACCTACGACTTCCTGCCGCGCCAGTTCTTCGCCGACGTCGCCGAGCGCGTGGCGCGCCAGGCGCCCGAGTGCGACGTGGTGATCCGCGGCCTGGGCTCGCGCTTCGAGCACTACCGCCAGCTCGCCGACGGCGAGGTCGACATGGTCATCACCATCTGGCCCGAGCTGCCCGGCCACCTGCGCGCCGCCAGCCTGCTGACCGAGCCCATGGTCTGCCTGGTGCGCGAGGGCCATCCGCTGGCCAGGGCGCCGATGACGCTCGACGACTACCGGCGCGCGCGCCACCTGTCCTCGCTCGAGCACGTGCCGGGGCAGGGCACCATCATCGATGCGCAGCTGGCCGAGCTCGGCGTGTCGGTCCACACGGCGATGCACACCCAGTTCCTCGGCATGGCGCCGGCCATCCTCGCGCGCACCGACCTCGTGTTCACCACCGGCCGCCTGCTGGCCGAGGACTTCGCGCGCCAGTACCCGCTCGCGATCGTGCCCTTTCCCGCGAAGATCAAGCCGCACCGCTACCGCCTCGTGTGGCACGAGCGCACGCACAAGAACCAGGCCATGCGCTGGCTGCGCGGCGAGCTGACGGCGGCCGCGCGCGAGCTGGCGCACCGGCCCAGGTCATGACGGCGCTGTCATAACCTGCTGCACAGCGCTGTGCTGGGCGCGGGCGGTGGGCGTGGCTATCGTCGCCGTCCATGTCCACCCCTTCCTCTCCCGCGCCGGTCCGTCCGGACCTGCTCGCCCGGCTGCCCAAGACCGACCTGCATTTCCACATGGCCGGCACCCTGCGCCCGGCCACGCTGGTCGCGCTCGCGCGCCAGTACGAATTGCCGCTGCCGCGCCCGGTCGACACGCTCTACAGCTACCGCGACTTCTACGACTTCATCGACGTGCTGCGCATCGCGGCGCAGGCGGTGCGCAGCAGCGCCGATTTCGAGCGCGTGGCCTACGAGGCCGTGGAGGACGCCGCGCGCAGCAGCAACGCGCGCCATGTCGAGCTGTCCTTCAACCCGCAGTACTTCATGCCCACGGGCGTGCCGTACCGCGTGCAGGTCGAGGGGCTGGTGGCCGGCCTGCGCGCCGCGCGGCAGGACTTCGGCTGCTCGGGCCTGCTGATCGCCTCCTTCGACCGCGGCCTGCCGCGCGACAGCGCCGAGCGCGCGATGGACGACATCCTCGGCCTGCGCTCCGACCTGGTCGTCGGCGTGGGCCTCGACGGCCCCGAGCGCGCGGGCCCGCCCGCCAGCTTCGCGGCCCTGTTCGAGCGCGCGGGCCGCGCCGGCCTCCAGCGCACCGCCCATGTCTGCGAGGACAACCAGACGCTCGAGGAGGCGCCGCCTTCCAACGTCGACGACTGCATCCACCTGCTGGGCTGCGACCGGCTCGACCATGGCTACAACCTGCTCGCCAGCGACGACGGCCTGCGGCGCGCGCGCGACCGCGGCGTGCATTTCTGCGTCTGCGGCATCACTAGCGTGGTGCGCAACCAGCGGCGGCGGCTCGACAGCGTGAAGCGCATGGTCGACGCGGGCCTGCCGGTCAGCCTCAACACCGACGACCCCGCGATGTTCCACACCGACCTCAGCCACACCTACGCCACCGTGCTCGAGGGCGGCGGCTGGGGCTGGGAGCAGGCGCGCGCCTTCAGCCTCGCGGGCGTCGACGCCTGCTGGCTCGACGACGACGCGAAGCGCAACCTGCGCGCCGACTTCGAACGCGAGATCGCCGCGCTCGAGCGCGAGCAGGCTGCTCCCCTGGAAACGAACCGCGACTGAAGGATCCCACGATGCACCTCGACACCGCACGCCGCCGCGCACTGCTCGCGGCCCTGGCCTTCGCTGCCTGCACCACCGCTGCCATCGCCGAGCCCGCCTGGCCCGCGCGCCCGATCACCCTGATCGTGCCCTACGGTGCCGGCGGCAACGTCGACGTCATGGCGCGCTGGATCGCGCCCGAGCTCGCCACGCGGCTCGGGCAGCCGGTGGTGATCGAGAACGTGTCGGGCGCCGGCGGCGTCATCGGCACCGAGAAGGCCGTGCGCGCCAGGCCCGATGGCTACACCCTGCTGCTGTCGGTCGAGAGCACCGTCGTCATCGCCAAGATGGTGACGCCTTCCACCGTGCGCTACGACGGCCTCGCCGACCTCGTGCCCGTCACGCTGCTCGGCGCCCAGCCGCTGGCGCTGGTGGGCAAGCCCGCGCTGCAGCCGAAGACCAGCGAGGCGCTGTATGCCGACCTCAAGGCCGCGCCCGGCAAGTACAGCTATGCGAGCTCGGGCGTCGGCACCTCGCTGCACCTGGGCGGCGAGCTGCTCAAGCAGCGCGGCGGCGTCGACATGGTCCATGTGCCGTACCGCACCGGCGTGCAGATCGTGAGCGACCTCAGCGGCAACCAGCTCGACCTCGCCGTGCTGCCGCTGTCGATGGTCATCCAGCAGGCACGCGCGGGCAAGCTGCGCGTGTACGGCGTGATGGCGGAGAGCGCCTCGGCCGCCATGCCCGAAGCCTTGCCGTTGGCCAGCGTGCCCGCATGGCGCGGCGCCGACGTGTCGGTCTGGCAGGGCATCTTCGCGCCCAAGGGAACGCCGCCGCAGATCGTCGCGCAGCTGCATGCCGCGCTGGCGCAGGTGCTCGCGAACCCGGGCGTGCGCAGGAATTTCGAGGAGGGCGGCGTCACGCCGCTGGGCGCGGGGCCGAAGGAGTTCGCGGCCTTCCTGAAGGGCGAGGATGCGAAGTTCGGCGCGATCGTCGCGAAGGGGAACATCAAGGCCGAGTAGCGGCGTCGGGAGCGGAGCGCCCCGCCGATCCGCCGAGCGCCGCCAGCCACGCATCCATGTCCCGGTTGCGCGCCTCCAGCGCCTCGGCCATGAAGTCGACGAAGGCCTGGATGCGCGCGCTCAGGTGCTTGCGGTGGTGGTAGGCCGCGAGCACGGGCACCTCCTCGAAGGCCTCGCTCAGGAAGAGCGGAACCAGGCGGCCGCTGTCGATGTCGGCGCGCACGTGGAAGTCGCCGAGGCGCGCGATGCCGGCGCCGCCGCGCGCCATCTCCAGCAGCACGCCGCCGTCACTGGCCGAGACATTGCCGATCGCGAGCTGTTCCCGCGGCATCTCGGGCCCGCCGACCTGCCAGTGGTTCCAGGCCTCGCGGCCCACGAAGTTGAGGCAGTTGTGCCGCAGCAGGTCCTCGGGCCGCCGCGGCGTGCCGTAGCGCGCGAGGTAGGCGGGCGAGGCACAGACGATCCAGCGCACGGTCGACAGCTGCCGCGCCACCATCGAGGAATCGGGCAGATGGCCCGAGTGGATCAGCACGTCGAGGCCCTGCTGCATCAGGCTGGGTGTGTCGAGGCCCACGAAGAGCTCGACCCGCACCTGCGGATGGCGGGCCAGGAAGTCCGGCAGCAGCCGCGCAAGGTCGTGCCGCGCGAACACGGGCGGCGCATGCACGCGCAGCATTCCCCGCACGTCGTCGTGTTCCTGCATGACGGCGCTCTGCGCGCTCTCGGCCGCTTCGAGCAATGCCAGCGCCTTGCCGTAGAAGATGCGGCCCGCGGGCGTCAGGGTCACGGCGCGCGGCGTGCGGTCGAACAGCCGCACCTTCAGGCGCCCCTCGAGGCGGTCCACCAGCTTGCTGACGGTCGAGGGCGACAGGTGCCAGTCCTTGGCCGCCATCGAGAAGTTGCCGCGCTCCGCCACCCGCACGAACAGCGCCACGTCGCTGAGCCGGTCGATCTGGTTCGGTCGTTTCTCCATTGCACCATCGTAGGCCCGGCGCCGGGCACGGTGAATATTCTTCACAGCTGAAGTGCCCGACTTTCGCTTGGCGCGCCGAGGGCGGCCCGGTCAGTATCGAGACCGACGACCGCGGGAATGCAGCGGCCCGAACAACGAAACGGAGACGACAGATGAAGATCCTGCACCGGTGGCTGGCCGCGGCCGCCTGGGCCGCGATGTCGGCCGGCGCCGCGCTCGCGGCGCCTTTTCCCGCCAAGCCGTTGACCATCGTGGTGCCGACGCCGCCCGGCGGCACCACCGACCTGGTGGCGCGCCTGCTGGCCGAGAAGCTCGGCGCCTCGTTCGGCCAGCCCGTGGTGGTCGAGAACCGTCCGGGCGGTGCCACCACCATCGGTGCGCAGGCCGTGCTGAACCAGCCGGCCGATGGCTACACGGTGCTGATGGGCACCTTCTCGACCATCACCAACCCCTACCTCAACAAGTCGATCCGCGTGGCCTATACCGACTTCGATCCGGTCACGCTGGTGGTGAACACGCCGAACGTGCTGGTGGTGGGCGCGGCGTCGCCGTTCAGGTCGCTCAAGGACCTCGTGGCCGCCGAGAAGGCCAGGCCCGGCGGCGTGAGCTTCGCCTCGACCAGCAATGGCGGCTCGCCCCATCTGTCGGGTGCCCTGTTCAACAGCCTCGCGAAGGTGCAGCTGATGCACGTGCCCTACCCGGGCTCGGCCCCGGCGATCACCGACCTGCTCGGCGGCCACGTCGACACCATGTTCGACAACCTGCCGGCCTCGCTGCCCCAGATCCATGCGGGCAAGGTGCGCGCGCTGGCCGTCACCACCAGCCAGCGCGTGCCGGCGCTGCCCGAGGTGCCGACCTTCGCGGAGGCGGGGTTCCCGGGCTACGAGGTCAATGCATGGTTCGGACTGCTCGCGCGCAAGGGCACGCCGCCCGCGGCCATCGAGGCCTGGAACCAGGGCGTGAGGGCCGCGCTCGACATGCAGGACGTGCGGCAGAAGCTGAGCGGCTGGGGCGCGATCCCGGTGGGCAACACGCCCGCGCAGTTCGCCGCCTACCTGAAGGCCGAGGACCAGAAGTGGGCGCGCGTCATCAGGGATGCGGGCATCCGGATCGATTGAGGGAGAAGACGCGATGAGGAACAAGACCAGCGTGCGCATCGGCTGCGGCTCGGGATGGTGGCGCGACCGGATCGAGCCGGCGGTCGTCAGCGCCAAGCTCGGGCAACTCGACTTCCTGTGCTTCGAGACCATGGCCGAGGCGACCGTGTCCTTCGCCCAGGCCCGCAAGCGCGCCGACCCGGGCTTCGCGGGCTACGAGACCCTGCTCGAGGAGCGCATGCGCCGCGTGCTTCCGCATTGCCTGGCGCAGGGCACGCGGATCATCACCAACGGCGGCTGGATCCATCCCGTGGCCGCGGCCGAGGCCACCGCGCGCATCTGCGCCGAGCTCGGCCAACGCAACGTGCGGATCACCGCCGTGGTGGGCGACGACCTGACGCAGCGCATCTTCGAACTCGCCGACACGGTGATGGAGAGCGGCGTCGCGCTCGAGACGCTGCGCCCCGGCCTGATCTCGGCCGAGGCCTATGCGGGCGCCGACGGCATCGTCCAGGCGCTCGACGAGGGCGCGCAGATCGTGATCACCGGGCGGGTCGCCGATCCCTCGCTGTTCCTCGCGCCGATGATCCATGCCTTCGGCTGGTCGCCGCACGACGTCGACCTGATCGCCCAGGGCTCGGCCATCGGGCACCTGCTGGAATGCGGCGCGCAGGTGACCGGCGGTTACTTCAGCGATCCCGGCTTCAAGGACGTGCCCGATCCCTGGAACCTCGGCCTGCCGATCGCCGAGGTGTCGGCCAACGGCGATGCCGTGATCACCAAGGTGCAGGGCACCGGCGGGCGCGTCGATGCGCGCACGGTGAAAGAGCAGATGTTCTACGAGGTGCACGACCCGTCGCTGTACCTGACGCCCGACGTGGTGGTGAATTTCCTGACCGCGCGCGTCGAGGAGATCGGCGAGGACCGCGTGCGCTTCAGCGGCGCCACCGGCCGCGCGCGGCCGCGCACGCTCAAGGTGTCGATGGGCTGCAAGGAGGGCTTCATCGGCGAGGACTGGTTCTTCTACGCGGGGCCGGGCGCGATGGCGCGCGCCGAGCTGGCCAAGCGCATGCTCGAGGAGCGCTTCCGCATGGTCGGGCTGGAGGCACAGGAACTGCGCATCGACTACCTGGGCGTCAACGCCGTGCATCGCGAGGCATCGCCGCCCATGGACCAAGAGCCCTACGAGGTGGCGGTGCGCGTCTGCGCGCGCACCCGCACGCGCGAGATGGCCGAGAAGATCGGCGGCGAGGTCGACGGCATGGCTGTGTCGGGCATCGCCGCGACCGGCAAGCGCCTGCCGTTCAACGACCGCACGCGCGAGGTCATCGGCGTGTGGTCCACCCTGGTGGATCGCGACGCGATCGACTTCAGGCTCGAAACCATCGAAAGCTGAGACCATGCAGATCCCGCTTCGCTACCTCGCGCACAGCCGTTCCGGCGACAAGGGCAACATCTTCAACGTGGGCGTGTTCGCCTACGAGCCCGCGTTCCATCCGTACCTGGTCGAGCAGTTGACGGCCGAGAAGGTCAAGGCCTTCTACAAGGTGGCCGAGCGCGTGGACCGCCACGTGGCCGACAACATCCACGGCATGAACTTCGTGCTGCACGGCGCCCTGGCCGGCGGCGTCTCGCGCACGCTCGCGCTGGACAACTACGGCAAGGCCATGTCGAGCGTGATCCTGCGCATCGACATCGAGGTGCCGCCGGACATCGAGCGGTTGGTGCGGCGGCGGTTTCCGGCCTTGCCTGCCGCGACGGGCGCGTCGCCCTAGCGCTGCGACGGCGGAATCGCCTGCACCGAGGCGATGAAATCCGCGAGCGTGTCGCGCTCCCACTTCAGATGCTTGCGCTGCACCGACGCCGGCTGCTTGCCCAGGAACACCCCGGGCCGCCTTTCGGTCGCCGGCCGGATCGGCCGCGGCGCGAAGCCGCCGCCGCAGTTGGGGCAGACGTCGTGCAGCACGTGCTGCGCGCAGTCGGCGCAGTAGGTGCATTCGTAGCTGCAGATGCGCGCGTCGGTCGCGTTCGGCGGCAGGTCCTTGTCGCAGTATTCGCAGTTGGGCCTGAGTTCGAGCATGGGTCATCTCCGGAGAAAGGGCAGGGGGATGGCGCCGCGCGCGGGCAGCGTCATCGCGATCACGCCGGCCATGATGCACGCAAGTCCGGCCCAGGCGGTGGGCGCGAGCCGTTCGCCGAGGAACAGCACGCCGACGGCCACGCCGATCGGCACGCGCAGGTAGGCCTGGGCGGAGGTCGACATCGGGCCCAGGGTGCGGATCAGCCGGAAGTAGATCGTGAAGGCCAGCGCGGTCGAGACCACGGCGAGCGCGAGCACGGCGGCCAGCGACGCGGCCGAGGGCGCGAGGGTCCAGGGGCGGTCGATCAGCAGGCTCGCGGGCAGCAGCAGCGCGGCGCCGCTCACGAGCGAGCCCGCGGCCGGCAGCATCGGGTCCAGGCCCTTGAACACGCGGCCGAACATCGCGGCGCAGCCGTAGCAGACCGCGGCCGCGACCAGCGCGAGCTGGGACCACAGCGACCGGCCGAGGCCGCCGAGCGCCTCCACACCGACGATCAGGCAGATGCCGATCAGCCCGGCCGCCACGCCGAACAGCCGCCGCAGCGTGGGCCGCTTGGCGCCGGCCAGGCCCAGGCTCAGCAGGAAGATGAAGATCGGCGAGGTCGAGTTGAGGATGGTCGCGAGGCCGGCGTCGACGCTGCGTTCGGCCCAGGCGATCAAGGTGAAGGGCAGCACGCTGTTGAGGCCGGCCTGCAGCGCGAAGCGGCGCCAGCTGGCCGTGTCGCGCGGCAGTCGCAGGCCGCGCAGCCGCAGCACGGCCAGCAGCAGCAGGCCCGCGACCAGCGTGCGCGCGGCGATCAGCGTGACCGGCGGAAGGGTCGCGACGCCGATCTTGATGAAGGTATAGGAAGCGCCCCAGCAGGTGGCGAGCAGCACGAGCAGCGCCCATTCGAGGGCGGGGGCCTGGGGTTTGGCTGACGTGGCGAGGGTGGTGGCGGTCGGCATGGCGCGCCGATCATCGCGAAGGCCGCGTGCGGACACTTCGGCCGCGGCCGAAACGTGCCTGCCTCAGTGGCCGTGCCCGTGGTGCGGGTCTTCCGCGCCGCCGTTGAGCAGCGTCGCGAGGTCGGTCTCCTGCTCGGCCGCTGCGCCCGCGATCACGCGCCGCTCGAGCTCGTCGAGGTGCTCGAGCGCCACGGCCAGCGCCTTGTCGAGCGACTTGCCGGCGGTCAGCGCATCGATGATCTGCTCGTGTTCGCGCGGCGCGCAGCTCGCGGCCTCGGCCGAGTCGTAGAGCGCCTTGTAGAGCTCGGTGTTCGCGATCAGCCGCCCGATGTAGGACAGCAGTTCCTCGCTGCCCGCCATCTGCGCCAGCAGCAGGTGGAAGTCGCCGGCCAGGCGCACGGCGTCTTCGCGCCGGCCTTCCTTGAAGGCCTTCTGCTCGGCCTGCACGTGCTTGCGCAGGGTGGCCACCTGCTCGCGCGCGAGCTGGCCGAACAGCGCGGTCACGAGCCCGGCCTCGACGATGCGGCGCGCGCGGTAGGTGCCGCGCATGTCCTCGATCGAGGGGTTGGGCACGAAGGCGCCGCGGTTGTGCTCGAGCACCAGCCGCTTCTCGGAACCCAGCCGCGCCAACACCTTGCGCACCGCGCCGCGCGTGCAGCCCAGCGCCTCGGCCAGCGCGCGCTCGCGCAGCGGCGTGCCGGGCCGCAGCTTGCCGCTGAGCAGCGCCTTGGAGACGGCGGCATAGACGCGTTCGTCCACGTTGGCGCCGTCGGCGTCGGTGGGCTCGGGGGAGGGTGCGGGCGCGGAAGTCTTGCGGGTGGCGGGCATAGGCAGGCGGATTTTGCCTGCGTCGCGCCACCCCGGGGAAAGCCCCCGGATTGACGCGGCCCCGTCCGCTTCGTACCATTCGCGGAAATTTGGTTAACCAAAATAAAATGATATGGTTGACCAAAATTCCAGGTATCCACAACCACACACGACAACGGAGACACACATGAAATCCGCCAAATGGCTGGCCGCGCTGCCGGTCGCCGCCTTCTTCAGCGGGGGCTGGCTGTCCTCCGTCGCGCCCACCTTCGTGCTCGGCATGCCCTTCCTGATGGTGTGGAACGTGCTCTGGCTGGTGCTGACCTCGCTGATCATGGTGGTCATCGACCGCGCCGAAGGCGACCTCGACGCACCCGCAACGCAGGGAGACGCGCGATGAACGCCGCGCTCGGCGTGATCGCGCTGTTCGTGGTCGGCGCGCTGGCCCTCGCGGTGCTGGCGCGGCGCGGCCGCACCATGAGCCTCGAGCAATGGGCGCTCGGCGGGCGCGGGCTCGGCGCGATCATGGTGTTCCTGCTGATGGCGGGCGAATCGTTCTCCACCTTCACCTTCCTGGGCGCCAGCGGCTGGTCGTACAGCAAGGGCTCGCCGGCCTTCTACATCCTGGCCTATGGCGGGCTGGCCTACCTCATGGCCTTCTGGATGCTGCCGGCCGTGTGGCGCTACGCCAGCGCGCACAAGCTGGTGTCGTTCTCCGACTTCTTCGCCCACAAGTACGACAGCCGCCCGCTCGGCGTGCTGGTGTCGGTGGTCGCGCTCGGCGGCATGGTCGCGCTGCTGACCATCCAGCTGCGCGGGCTCGGCATCATCGTCTCGGAGGCTTCCTACGGCTCGATCGCACCGCCGGTGGCGATCTGGATCGGCACGCTGGTGATGGTCAGCTACATCCTGTTCTCGGGCATCCACGGCTCGGCCAGCATCGCCATCGTGAAGGACGTGCTCATCCTCGCGCTCGCCGTGTTCCTCGGCCTCTACCTGCCGTGGCACTACTACGGCGGCGTGGCGCCGATGTTCACGGCCATCCACGCGGCCAACCCGGGCTTCTTCGAATTCCCGAAGGAGGGCCTCAACCTCAGCTGGTACAACTCGACCATCCTGCTGACGGCGCTGGGCTACTACCTCTACCCGTTCAACCTCACCTCGGTGTATGCCGCGCGCAGCGCGAGCGCGGTGCGCCGCAACACCATCCTGATGCCGCTGTACCAGGTGGTGATCGCCTTCCTGTTCCTGGTCGGCTTCGCGGCCATCCTGCAGGTGCCGGGGCTCAAGGGCTCCGACGTCGACCTGGCCCTGTTCGGCCTCGTCAAGCACAGCTTCGACCCCTGGTTCGTCGGCGTGATCGGCGGCACCGGCGTGCTCACGGCGCTGGTGCCGGGCTCGATGATCCTGCTCACGGCCTCCACCGTGATCGGCAAGAACGTCTACAAGGAAGGCTTCGCGCCGCACGCCACCGACCGCCAGGTGTCGCGCGTGGCGCGCGGCGTGCTGCCGCTGTTCGCGCTGGTGGCGGTGTACTTCGTGCTGCGCGGCGGCACCACCATCGTGGCGGTGGCGATCTTCGCCTCCAGCCTGCTCACGCAGTTGCTGCCCTCGCTGCTGTTCAGCCTCATGAAGAAGCCCTTCGGCAACAAGCACGCGGCCTTCGCGGGCATCGTCGCGGGCGGCGCGGTGCTCGGCTTCCTGATGACCACCGGCGCGAACCTCGCTACGCTGTTTCCCACGGCGCCGCTGGCCTTCAAGTCGCTCAACACCGGGCTGGTGGCGCTCGCGACCAACGCGCTGGTGTTCGTGATCGTGGCGCTGGTCACGCCGGGCCCGGCGCCGCGCGCGGCCGCGGCGCAACCCGCCTGATGCTTCATACGACAAGGAACAAAGGAATCCCCATGCCATCGCTCCTGATCCGCAACGTTCGCCCGCTGGGTGCCGCGCCGGTCGACGTGCGGGTGCAGGACGGCCGCATCGCCGAGCTCGGCGCCGCGCTCGCCGCGCCGGCCGGTGCCGCCATCGAGGACGGCCGCGGCGCGCTGCTGCTGCCCGGCCTCGTCGAGGGCCACACCCACCTCGACAAGACGATGTGGGGCCTGGACTGGTACCGCAACGAGGTCGGCACGAACCTGATCGACAAGATCGAGAACGAGCGCGCCTTCCGCCATGCCAGCGGCCACGACGCGGCCGCGCAGTCGCTGGTGCTGGCCAAGGCCTTCCTCGCGCTCGGCACCACGCGGCTGCGCACGCATGTCGACGTCGACACGCAGGCCGGCCTGCGCCACCTCGAGGGCACGCTGCGCACGCGCGAGACCCTGCGCGATCTGCAGCAGATCCAGGTCGTCGCCTTCCCGCAGTCGGGCCTGCTCGCGCGGCCCGGCACGGCCGAGCTGCTCGACCGGTCGCTGGCCGCGGGCGCCGACGTGCTCGGCGGGCTCGACCCCTGCGCCATCGACGGCGATCCCGTGAAGTCGCTCGACGTGCTGTTCGACATCGCCCACCGGCACCAGCGCCCGATCGACATCCATCTGCACGAGCCCGGCGCCATGGGTGCCTTCTCGCTCGACCTGATCCTGCAGCGCACCGAGGCGCTGGGCATGCGGGGCCAGGTGGCGATCAGCCATGGCTTCTGCCTCGGCGACGTGAGCGAGCGCGAGCGCGATGCCCTGCTCGCGCGCATGGCGAAGCTCGGCGTGGTGCTGATCACCAGCGCGCCGCCCTCGCGCAACGTGCCGCCGCTGCTGGCCTGCCGCCAGGCCGGCGTGACCGTGCTCGGCGGCAACGACGGCATCCGCGACACCTGGTCGCCCTATGGCCGGCCCGACATGCTCGAGCGCGCGATGATCATCGGCCTGCGCTACAACCTGCGCCGCGACGACGAGATCGAGGTCGCGCTCGACACCGTGACGCACGCGGGCGCGCGTGGCTGCGGCTTCGAGGCTTACGGCCTTGGCGTCGGCGACCGCGCCGACCTGGTGCTGGTCGATGCGCAAACCGTGGCGCATGCCGTGGTGGAGCGCCCCGTGCGCCGGCTCGTTTTGGCCGGCGGCCGCATCGTGGCGCGCGACGGCGTGCTGCAGGACGACGTGGCCGCCTTGTGAGGGCAGAGGTCCGCCGCGATGCCGGCACCGCCTTCGCGGCCGTGATCGTGCTGGTGGCGCTGAACCTGCGCGCCTTCCTCACCTCGAGCAGCCCGCTGCTCGGTGCCATCCGCCTCGACACCGGCATCGGCTTCCACGTCGTGGCGCTGCTCACTGTGCTGCCGATGTTCGCGATGGGCGCCACCTCGCTGTGCGGCGCGGCCGTGGGGCAGCGCATCGGCGCGCGCGCGGGTGTCGCGCTGGGCCTCGCGGCCATCGCGCTCGCCTGCGCGAGCCGCTATGGGGCGAACGGCGCCGCGCCGCTGCTCGCCAGCGCGGCGCTCGCGGGCGCTGGTGTCGGGCTGGTGCAGGCGCTGATGCCGGGCGTGGTCAAGCAGGCCTATCCAGCGCGCATCGGCGTGATGACCGGGCTCTATTCGGCCGCGATCATGGGCGGCGGCGGCTTCGGCGCGATCGCCAGCCCCTGGGTCGCGCAGGCGCTCGGCGGCGTGCATCCCGACTGGCATGCGGGCCTTGCGATCTGGGCGCTGCCCGCGGTCTTCGCGCTGCTGTACTGGCTCAACATGCGGCGCATGGAATTCACGGCCGATGCGCCGCGCCGCGGCCTCTCGTGGCTGCGCTGCTTCGCGAGCCCGCGCGCCTGGCTGCTGGCGATCTGCTTCGGCCTCATCAACGGCGGCTACACCAGTCTCGTGGCCTGGCTGCCGCACTTCTATGCCCAGCAGGGCTGGAGCGCGCAGCAGGGCGGCTCGGTGCTCGCGTTGATGACGCTCGCGCAGGTGGTGGGCGCGCTCGCCATGCCCGCCATCGCGCGCAGCCGCGGGCGCGATCTGCGGCCCTGGCTCGCGCTCACGCTGGCCGCGCAACTCGCTGGCTTCTGCGCGCTCGCACTGCATGCGCCCGTGCCGGCGCCGGCCATCGCGCTCGTGCTGGGCTTCGGCCTCGGCGGCGCGTTCTCGCTGTGCATGGTGCTCGCGCTCGACCACCTGCCCGACCCCGCGCAGGCCGGTGCGCTCGCGGGCTTCATGCAGGGCCTGGGCTTCATGATCGCGGCGCTCGCGCCCTTCGTCACCGGCTGGGTGCGCGAGCACACGGGCGGCTTCGCGCTCGCCTGGGCCTACCTCGGCGCCGTGGTGCTCGTGCTGTTGCCGCTGCTGCTGCGCTTCGATCCGCGCCGCTATGGCGCCGCCACCGCGGAGCTGTTCGCGCCGCGCGCCATGCCATCCTCCTCCCTCGCGCCCGAGGGCGCAGCCACTCGAAAGGTCTGAACACCATGTACCAGGAACGCTTCATGCAACGCGCGCTCGCCCTGTCCGCGCAGGCGCTGCACGAACCCGGCACCGAGCCCTTCGGCGCCGTGGTCGTGAAGAACGGCGCCATCGTCGGCGAGGGCTTCAACCATTCGGTCGCGCACCACGACCCCACCTCGCACGGAGAGGTCGAGGCCATCCGCGACGCCTGCCGCAGGCTCGGCAGCGTCGACCTCTCGGGCTGCGAGCTCTACACCTCGTGCGAGCCCTGCGCCATGTGCGTGGCGGCGATGCACATCGCGGGCATCGCGCAGCTCTACTACGCGGCCTCGCTCGCGCAGTCGGGCGAGGCCTTCGACGGCGTGACCGTGGCCGCGCGCCATCCGATCGATGTGGAGGCGCTGCGCATCGAATCGGGCGCGACGCTCGGGCAGCGTAGCCTGCCGGCTGAGCAGAGGATGGATGGGGAGGCGGTGCGGATCCTGGCCGATTGGGCGGCCACGCGGAGATAGGTGGTTTTCCGAAGATGGGTGCAACCAATGCAATATGGCGGGAGGGTTGCGCCCTAATAACATTAACTTTATTGTGATGAATATTAATTAATTGAATCAAAAGAAAGTGAGTTATTTTATTTTGGATAAATAAATTGGCCTCGTTTGACTGTCGTGTCAGCCGTTTCTGCGCTTTGTAGGAGTCGCTTTGGAGTGCAATAACCCGTGACTCTTGTCGGCATCTAAACGCCCGGGCTAAACAATTGCTGAGAGCGGCGGATGTACTAGGCAGAACCGTAGATCGGCCTCACAGAGGGCCGGCACAGCCAGCAGGGAGGAACCTGCGACAAATACCGGATAAGCCGTCCATGAAGAAGGTGCGTCCGTGTATTGGCTGCCATTTCGGTGGTTCGCAGGATGCATTGGGGGGCTGTGAAATGGTTGCAATCGTCAGTGGCAATAGCCTGGGACTGAGTCTGACGTCGCTGGGAGTGCTGGGGCAGCGAGGGACGTCGGGGACGGCGGGGCAGGGACGCAACGGGGAACTGGCGTACGTGAACGTTGCCAACGGCAACTTGGTGCTACAGGACCTCGACGACAAGCTGGTGGGCCGCGGCGCGGACATCGGGGTGGTGCGCACGTACAACAGCCAGGGATTGCTGAACGACAGCACGCTCGACCCGAACGCCGACAACTGGCTGCTGGGTGCCTTCGGCCAGCGGATGGTGCTCACGGGCACGGTGGGGACGGCCGGCAGTACGCTGACGCGCACCGACCGCGATGGCGCGAGCGCCATTTACACCTGGAACGCCAGCCGCAGCCTGTATGTCAGTTCCGCGGGCTCCGGTGCCTTCGACACCATCGCCTACGACGCGGCGGCGGCGCGCTACATCTGGACCGACGGCGCGACCGGCCTGGTGGAGCGCTACGAGAGCACCGGGGCGGGCCGGCTGATGACGGTGGTCGATCTTGCCGGCAACACCATCACTTACAGCTACAACAGCACCAGCGGCCTGCTGCAGAGCATGGTGGATGCCAACGGCGAGACCACGTACTTCGACTACGACGCCAGCAACAACCTCACACAGATCCGCACGGTGGCCACCGGCGGCGCGACCACCACCCGGGTGCGTTACGCCTACGACAGCGCCCGGCGGCTGAGCACGGTCACCGTCGACCTCAGCCCCGAGGACAACGCCGTGACCGACGGCAAGACCTACGTCACCACCTACGGCTATGACGGCACCAGCAAGCGCGTCGCTTCGGTCACTCAGCGCGACGGCACCAGCCTGGCCTTCACCTACGTGCTGGCCGGCGGCAGCTACAAGGTCGCCACGGTCACCGACGCCCTCGGCCAGGTCACCCGCTTCGCTTACGACACCGTCGCGGGCACCACCACCGTCACCGACCCGCTGGGCGCGCAGAGCACCTACCTGTATGCAGGGAGCGGCGACGCCCAGGGCCAGCTGCTGCAGATGCGCCGAGGCGTCACCGCAGCCAACCCCTCGGGCCTGTCGCAGATCAGCTACCGCTACGACGCCGCAGGCAACGTCACGGGCATGACCGACGGGGAAGGCCGCGAGGTCGCCTACGAGTACGACGCCAACGGCAACCTGCTGAAGGAGACCGACTCCGCGGGCAATCTCCATACCCGCAGCTACAACGCCGCGAACCAGCTGCTGACCGAGATCTTCTACGCCGACGCGGCCGTCAGCCGCGGCGCCTTCAGCCAGCCGGCCTCGTTGCCGGAGATCACCCGCTACGTGTATGCACAGAGCAACCCCCGGCTGCTGCGCTTCGTGCTGAGCCCGCAGGGCGACGTGACCGAGCACCGCTACGACAGCTACGGCCAGGCGGTGGCGACCATCCGCTACACGGGCGGCGGCTACAACGTCGCCGCGCTGGCGGCCGGCGCCGTGCCCACGGAAGCGCAGATGATCACCTGGGTTGGCAGCAGCACCCAAGACCTGCGGCGCACCGAGCGCATCGACCGGGTCTACGACGCGCGTGGCGCGCTGAGTTCCTCCACGACCTACGGCGAAGTCGATACAACGGGGGCTGGCGTCGCGGCCTCGGCGGCCAAGACGCAGTATGTCTACGACCAGCACGGCTGGCTGCTCAAGACCATCGAGCCGACTGGCGGGGGTACCACGACCTATGTCTACGACGGGCTGGGCCGGGTGCTGTCGGTCAGCGCGCCCTCGCTGGATGGCGGGACCACGGCCAACACCACAGTCACGAGCTACGACGACGCGGGCGGCAAGACCACGGTGACCGTGGCGGGCGGGCTGGTGAGCATCTCGGCCTACGACAAGGCGGGTCGGCTGGTGAGCGTGACGCAGCAAAGTGCCGGCACCGGGGTGCTGGGTGCCACCAAGTACGCCTACGACAAGGACGGCAACCTGCTGATGACGCAGGACCCGACGGGCGTGCGCCAATGGATGCTGTACGACGCGGCGGGTCGCAAGATCGCGGACATCGACGCGACGGGTGCGTTGGTGGAGTACGTCTACAACGCCAATGGGCAGCTGCGCCAGACGGTGGCCTATGCGACGAAGCTCACGACGGCGAAGTTGGCATCGCTGGTGGATGGGGTGAATCAGCCGACCACGGCGTGGAGTGCGACGAACACGACGACGAGCCTGGCGGCGCTGAGGCCGGGACAGGTGGCGCAGCAGGATCAGAAGGTCTGGCGCTTCTACGACAACGCGGGGCGCCTGGCGTGGCAGGTGGATGCGCTGGGGTATGTGACGGAGACGACGTATGACGGGGCGTCGAGGATCGTGAGCGTGACGCAGTTGGCCAATCCGATTGATGTGGCGCCGCTGACCAAGGAGGCCAATGTCGACTTCGTGGTCGATCCGGTAACCATCGGGGGGATCACGCTGAGTCTGAACAACGCCGGGTCGACGCCGCTGGGGCAAGTCGTGGTGTTGACGGCCACCGTCGATGGTGCATCCGCTGGGGGCATGGTTAGTTTCTTTGATGGTGAGACGGTCATCGGCAGTGCCTTGGTGATCGATGGAAATGCGGTATTGATGACGGACAGGTTGTCGATCGGCACACACAGCCTGCGGGTGGCGTATTCGGGCGATGAGTGGAGGCTGGCGAGTGTGTCGAAGGCAGTCAATAAGACCATTGCGCCCGCAGCCACCAGCGCGAGGCTGGATTTCTGGCCTTCCACTCCGATCACCTATGGTCAGACGGTAACGATGTCGGTGACGCTGACCACCTTGGTGCTGCCAGGGCTGGCGCCGCCTGCGACGGGCGAGGTGCGCTTCTACAACGGCAATACGCTGATCGGAATGGCGACGGTCATCAACGGACTAGCGACGCTGACCACTAGCAGCCTGCCGGTTGGAGCATCAACTATTCGCGCCGAATATGCAGGTGATATGACGCACACAGGTGCCATTTCTTCGCAGACGATAACTGTGGGGTTGGCGCCGACAGTCACGAAGTTGGAGAGCGTGGTCCAGACCGAGCTGGCGGATCCTTCGAAGGGATACGACCCGTTTTTGCTTGTCGCAAGTGTCAAGTCAAGGAACATTGACTTTTCATTTCCCATTGGTTCGGTCACCTTCTACAGCGGCGGCACCGTGCTGGGAACGGCCACGTTGGTCAACGGTGTTGCGGCGCTGCAGATGACACCGGAGGCGACGCGGCGACTGACATTGGAGTTCCTCGGCGCAACGGGCTCCCCACCGCCTTTTAGGGCGATGTATAGCGGCGACGCGATCAATGCACCCAGCGGCACCCTCGATGCATCCGGGCAGACACTTGCATCGCCCACCACGATCAAACTCGTCAGCGATCTCACGGAAACACGGCAGGGGGGCGGGGCGGTAAATTTGACGGCATATATTGATGGGGTAAAACCTGGTGGATTGGTGACCTTCTTCGCGGGAACCATCCTATTGGGAACCAGCACCGTTCATAACTACAGCGCCAGCTTCGGCGCTCTACGCAGTTCGATGTTCCTTCCCGCCGGCACTTATGTGCTCAGTGCTGTCTATTCGGGTGATGCCAGCAACCAAGCCAGTGTGATCGCGCAAGGGCCGACGCTTCAGGTATCGGAATTTGCAACGTCCGTGGGACTCGGCGAGACGCTGAAGCGGGGGGATTCCATCTTTTCTCCGAGCAGGCGCTATCAACTGATCTTTCAATATGACGGCAACCTAGTGGTCTATGACCGCAAGGAAAGTCGGCAGGTTGTCTGGAATACACAGACAGCTTTCTCAAAAGAGGTGCGCCCGGGCTATACATCCGCGTCGGGCGCACCCTACAAAGTATCTTTTCAGTCAGACGGAAATCTTGTCGTCTACTCAGAAACGGCTATCACGAAGACCGGTTCTTGGCCTGACGTGCCAGTCTGGAATTCGGGCACTTCGGGAAAGGGCGCCTCCCAACTTCGTCTGCAAGACGACGGAAATCTGGTGATTTACAAGGCCGATGGAACGGCCTTGTGGTGGAGCGGTGTGGATACCGTGACTGGCATGGTCACACCAGGCTGGACGCCAGAGTGGTTGCCGAGTGAGCTGCCTCCGGCAGTGCGCCCTGACATAGTCATCGTGACGGCCACGAATGTCAGTACGAGCTCGATGCAAGTCAATGCGTCTGTCTCTGGTGCCCCGTCGGCCACGGGCACCTTTAGTTTTTTTTCGGGTCAGACCCTGATCGCCAGCCGACCGGCTGGCACAGGCAGTGTCTTCACCTTGCCGCTCCTGCCGCTGGGCACGCACTCGCTGACCGTGGTCTATTCGGGTGATGCGAATAATGCAGCAGCCTCCGGTGTATTGCAGCTCAACGTTCAGCCGGCCGCCACCAATCTCAGTTTGAGCACCTCAAGAATGAGCGCAGTTGTTGGTGCGCCGCTGACCTTCTCCGCAAAGGTTTCCCGGGCGGGCACTTGGGACCTCAACAGTCCACCTCTTGGCGGCACAGTGACCTTCTACCGGAATGGGATTGCCATCGGCACCGCTAGTGTGATCAACGACGTGGCGAGCTTGACGGTGAGCGATCTGTCACTCGGCACGAACGACATCACCGCCAGCTATTCGGGTACTACCAACTACAAGTCCGCCAATGCCAACCTCTTGTCGCAGCAAGTCTGGTCATCGACCGCCACAACCACACTCAGCGCCTCGCCATCCGCCAGTGCCTGGAATGCACCCATCACGCTGACGGCCTCGGTCGTGGGCAACGGTGGCATCGTCGACTTCTACGACGGCGCCGTGCTTCTTGGATCCGTCGCCGTGACCAACGGAAGTGCCAGCCTGGTGACAAGCAGCCTGAGCGTCGGTGCGCACACGATTCAGGCGATCTACTCGAAAGATGCCGCGCTCATTTCGAGTTCCGTGGTCTACGTCAATGTGGGTGTCACCACACTGACCAATCTCACAACGCCTTCGATCGCCAAGGATGGCGCCCTGTCTGTTCGCATCACCGGTAAGACCCCCACAGGCCTAGTGAGCTTCTACAGTGGCACGACCCTGCTGGGAACGGTTGTGGTCCTATCCGACGGCACAGCCACGTTACGCGGCGTTCCGATCCCCGCCGGCACGCACACCTTCAGCGCTGTGTACTCCGGCGACGCCCTCAACGCCGACGGCGCGATCACCTTCACCCAGACGGTCACGGGCACCTCCACGCCCACCGTGCTGGTGGGCCTCGACGCAGGGCAAGACCGCACCGCCACGCAGCTGTACAACCGCAACGGCCAGCTGCAGGGCACGCTGGACGCGGAGGGCTACCTCACCGAGTACAAGTACAACGCCGCGGGCGAGCAGGTGCAGACCATCCGCTACGCGAGCCGAGCGGCGAACTTCGCGAGCGTATCGGCGCGCATGATGGCCGTGGCGATCGCGCGCGCCAGCGGCGATCTCAAGGGCCTGCGCCCCGTAGACACCAGCCCCGACGACATTTGCACCTACAGCTTCTACAACGCCCGCGGCCAGCTCGTGGGCCAGGTCGACGGCGAGGGCTACTTCACCGAGACGACGTACGACCTGCGCGGCAACGTCACCCAGACCAAGCGCTACCTGAAGCCGGCGAAGAGCCCGGCGGCCGCAGGGGCGACGCTCGCGACCGTGCGCCCCGACACCGACCCGCTGGACCAGGTCGTCAGCCAGACCTGGAGCGCGGCGAATCAGCTGCTCAGCCGCACCAACGTCGAGGGCACCGTCACCAGCTTCAGCTACGACGCGGCCGGCCGCCTCGTTCAGACCTCCACCGCCGCGGGCACCACGGACGAGCGCATCAGCCGCCAGCGCTACGACGTGCAGGGCCGCCTGATCGGCGAGCTCGACGGGCGCGGCAGCGCGGCCGTGGCCCTGGCCGATCCGCTGAGCGCCTGGAGCGCCAACGGCACCACCCACGCCTACGACGCGGCCGGCCGGCGCACCAGCACCACCGACGCCAACGGCCACCGCACCCTGTTCTTCTACGACGCCCTGGGTCGGCTGACCTACAGCGTCAACGCGCTGGGCGAGGTCACCGAGAACCGCTACGACGCGCTGGGCCAGGTGAGCGATCTCATCGTCTACGGCACCCCCGTGAACCTGAGCACCCTTGGGGCCACCACCCCGGGCGGGCTGAACACCAGCACCCTCAAGACCCTGATCGACGCGGTGGACGACACCGCCAAGGACCGGCACACCGTCAACCGCTACAACGCCACTGGCACCTTGGCCAGCAGCAGCGACGCCGTCACGGCCACGACCAACAACCTCACCAGCTACTCGTACAACGCCTTCCGCGAGGTCACCGCGAGCAGCCAGACCCGGGCAAACGGCCAGGTCGTCAGCAACACCATCGGCTACGACCGCCGCGGCCTGAAGACCTCGAGCACGGCGGACGCCACGGGCGTCGCGGCAGGCCGCAGCATCGGCTACGACGCCTTCGGCCGCGCCACCACGCGCGTGGACGGCAACGGCAACGCCACGAGCATCGCCTACGACCGCCTCGGACGGGTGGTCACCACCACCGATGCCACCGGCGCCAAGCGCGTCACCACCTACGACGCCTTCGACCGGGTGCTCACCCAGCGCGACGCGCTGAACAACACCACGACCTACGCCTACAACCTGGCCAACCGCAGCGTCACCGTGACCACGCCCGAGGGCGTCGGCGTGACCACCGTGCACAACCGCCACGGCCAGACCCTGAGCGTGAAGGACGGTCGCGGCAACACCACCAGCTACGTCTACGACAAGAGCGGCAACCTGCTGCAGACCCAGGCACCGGAGAGCGTGGGCACCAGCGCCACCTACGACAAGATCGGCCTGAAGCTCACCACCACGGATGCACGGGGCACCGTCACCAGCTACGCCTACGACGCGGCCGACCGCCTGCTCACGCGCACCGTCGATGCCGCCGGGCTGGCGCTGGTGGCCACCTACAAGTACGACACCTCGGGGCAGAAGATCAGCGTCACCGACCCCGGCGGCACCGTCACCAGCTACAAGTACGACCTCGACGGCCAGCTGCTGCAGGAGACGGTGGACCCGTCCAACGGCGCCTACGTCGGGCTGAACCTGCAGACCACCTACACCTACGACGTGGATGGCACCACGCTCAGCGTGCTGGGGCCGGACGGGCGGCTCACGCGCTACACCTACGACGGCGCCGGGCGGCGCATCAAGGAGCAGGTCGACCCGCTGGGCCTGAACCTCACGCGCGGCTACGACTACGACGGCGAGGGCAACCTCGTCAGGGCCACCGACGGCAACGGCAACGCCACGCTGTACGTCTACGACAAGGCCAATCGCAAGGTCTTCACCATCGACGCGATGGGCGGTGTGCGCCAGACGAGCTACGACGACGAGGGTCGCGTGAGCGCCGAGACCAGCTACGCGGCGGCCATGTCGCTGGCGAACCTGCAGGGCGTGGCGCCGAGCCTGGACGCCATGCGGGCGTTGCTGCCGACCTTGGGTGCGGCGGCGATCCAGCGCCGGCGCTACGACCGCGACGGGCGGCTGCGTTTCACGGTGGACGGCGCCGGCGGGGTGGTCGAGTACAAGTACGACGCGGGCAACAACCTCGTGGAGACGCGGGGCTACGCCAAGCCCATCGACCTGACGGCCTGGGACCCGACCAAGGACCCGGTGGTGGTGGCCGACGACAGCCATGACCAGCGCACGCGCAACGTCTACGACAACCTGGGGCGCAAGACCTACACGGTGGACGGCACCGGTGCCGTGGTCAAGCAGGTCTACGATGCCAACGGCAACGTCATCGATCGCTTCGCGTACGGGGCCCGGATCCCGCTGACGACGGCTCTGACCCCGACGGCGATCGACAGCGCGGTGACCACCGCCATGGCCAGTGCCACCGCCGCGCGCACCGAGCGGGACATCTACGTCTACGACCGTGCCAACCGCCAGACCTCGCACACCGACGGGGTGGGCACCGTCACCGCGCAGAGCTTCGACAAGAACGGCAACGTCACCAACCGCTCGTACTGGAACGCGCAGCAGGCGGGCACCAATCTGCTCACGCAGAGCGAGCTGGCCAATGGCGTGGGCGACGTACCGGTCAAGGGCGGTGTCGTCACCGCGGCGTCGATGGCCGGCTTCAAGGGGGCGGTCAAGCTCGAGAGGGATCCGAATGGACCTTACTCGTATGCCTACAAGACCGTGGCAACAACGGCGGGATCGACCTATACCCTGTCGGTGATCGTGGAGATGGAGGATGGCCTGCCGCCGACGTTCGCCAGCGCGAACACCGCCAGCGGATCCAACTCGTTCACGCTGGTGCTGTTCTCGTTCTTCCAGGACCCGACCAAGCTCGTGACGCAAGACCTCGGTGGCGGACGCTATCGGGTGTCGGTCACTGGCGTGGCGCCTGCCTCACCCGGGGTCAACTTCGGGGTCATCAAGCAGACCGGCAACGACGCGCGTGCCTTCCGCGTGAGCGGCTACCAGCTCGAACAGGCCAGCGTCTCGGGCAACCTCACTTCGACCACCACCACGGCCATCACCGCCGCGGCCGATGCCAAGAGCCAGGTGACGCGCCTGGCCTACGACAGCGCCGGCCGCCTCGTCTACACCCTCGGTCCGCTGGGCCAGCTCGAGAAGAACAGCTACGACGCCGCCGGGCGCGTGACCCTGGTCACGCGCTACGCCAAGGCCATCAACACCACCAGCCTGGGCGCCGCGCCCACGCTCGCGCAGCTGGACGCCCTGGTGCAGGCGAACACCAACCTCTTCACGCAGAGCGAGTTCGTCAACGGGCTGGTCGATGCGCCCTCCAAGACCGGCGTGGTCTCGGTGGCGACGATGACCGGCCTGGGCGGCGCGCTGCGCATCGCCCCCGACCCGAGCGGCCCCTATTCCCTCGTCTACAAGACGCTCGCGACCACCCCGGGCACGACCTACACGCTGTCGATGATCGTCGAGATGGAGGACGGTCTGGCGCCGGCCTTCGGCAACCCGACGGTCAACACGGCCGGGAATTCGTTCGGGATGGTGATGTTCGGCGCCGGCGTCGCCACCAACAAGTACGTGGTGCAGAGCCTGGGCAACGGGCGCTACCGGATCTCGACCACGGCGGTCGCACCCGCGGCACCGGGACTGAACTTCGGGGTCGTCAAGTACACGGCCAACGATGCACGGCCCTTCCGCATCTCGGGCTTCCAGCTCGAGCAGGCCGCGGCAGCGGGCACCTACGTGGAGACCACCACCGCCTCGACCGCGGCCAAGGACCAGTTGCAGCACAGCGTCTACGACAAGGCCGGGCGCCTGGTCGCCAGCGTCGACGCGCTGGGCAACACCGTCAAGTACACGCTCGACGGCAATGGCAGCGTGAGCGAGAAGCGCGCCTTCTACAACCCCGTGAACATGGCCAGCTGGGTGCCGGGCACCGTGCCCGCGCCCACGGCCTCCGACACGCTCGACCAGCGCACGCGCAGCTTCTACGACCCCACCGGGCGCGAGTCGCTCACGGTCGACGCACTGGGCTACGCCGTGCAGCGCCAGTACGACGCGCAGGGCCGGCTCTCGGCCATCGTGCGCTACCCGGTGGCCATCCCGGCGGCCACCGCCGTGACCCAGCAGGCGCAGCTCGACGCGGCCATCAAGCTCGCGTCCACCTCCGGGCGCGCGCTGCAGATCACGGTCTACGGCTACGACGCGGCCGGGCAGCGCATCAGCGAGACCACGGCCTTCGGTCAGCCCGAGGCGGCCGTCACGCGCTACGTCTACGACGGCGTCGGGCGGCTCACGCGCACCATCGACCCGCGCGGCGGCGAGCTCTCGCTCAGCGACAGTGCCTGGGCGCTGCAGCAGCGCAAGCTGCTGAAGTACACCAATGCCGCGGGCGGCGCGCTCAAGGCGGTCGATCTGACGCCGGCTCAGCGCGATGCGCTCGCGGCGCTATACACCACCGTCAACGACTACGACGCGGCCGGCCACAAGATCAGCGTGACCGATGGGCTCAGCGGCATCACGCGCTCGGACTACGACGCCAACGGCAACGTCGTCAAGATCACCGACCCGCGCGGCAACGCGGCCTTCTACTACTTCGATGCGGCCGGGCGCGTCACGCTCAGCGTGGACCCCGAGGGCTACGCGACCGCGACCAGCTACGACATGTTCGGCCAGACGCTGAGCATCAAGCGCTACTTCGGCCGGGTCACGGGAACCTACAGCGCCACCCAGGCACCAGCCCTGCCGGGCACGAACGCCAGCGATGCGCTCACGCGCTTCGAGTACGACGCCGCGGGGCGCCTGTCGCGCACGATCGATGCGGAGTCGAACGCCGAGCGCTACACCTACAACGCGCTGGGCCAGCGCGAGACGCTCACCAACAAGCTCGGGGGCGTGACCACTTATGCCTACGACCGGCTCGGGCGCGTGGTCGGCGAGACGCTGCCGATCACGAGCAAGAACGCGAGTGGCCAGGCGGTGGCGGTGGTCAACCAGACCACCTACGACGCCTTCGGCAACAAGCTCACGACCACCGAGGCGGCGGGGCTGCCCGAGCAGCGCGTGACGACCTACGGCTACGACGGCCTGAACCGCCAGGTCTCGGTGCGCCTGGCCTCGGTGAGCATCTACACCGCCGCGAGCGGCTGGGCCACGGCCGCGCCCACGCGCACCAGCAGCTATGACGCGAGCGGCAACCTGATCGTGGCGGTGGATGCCAATGGCGGGCGCACGCGCAACTGGTTCGATGCCGGCAACCGCAAGGTGGCCGAGGTGAGCGCCACAGGGACGCTGAGCACCTGGGTGTACGACGCGGCGGGCAACGTGATGGAGCAGAACGTCTATGGCGATGTGCTGGCGCTGCCGGTGGGTGATGCGTTGCCCGTGCCGGTCAACGCCGCCAACGTGCGCACCACCACCTACCAGGTCGATGCCAACAACCGCGTGACCAGCAGCACCATCGCGCAGGTGGAGTTCGGTGAATACAACGCCGCCACCAATGCTTATCACATGAACCGGCGCGACTTGATTCGACGCAGCTTCCATGATTCCAACGGCAACGTGTTGCGCCAGGTTGACGGGAGAGGAGGGGCGATCACCAACTGGTACGACAAGCTGGGCCAGAAGGTGCTCGAGGTCGATGCGATGGGCTACGGCGTGCGCTGGGAGCGCGACGCCAACGGTGCGGTGTTCCGCGAGACCCGCTTCGCCAAGGGCATCGACCTGGGCAGCATGAGCGAGAGCACCCCCATGTCTACCGTTCTGGCGCTCTTCAAGTCCAACCCCGACGACCAAATCACCGACTACACCTACGACCGCAATGGCCGCATGCTCAGCGAATCGAGATTGGGTGTGGCCTATGGCAGCGTGAACGCAACTACCGGCGCGCTTGCAGAGAAAACGGCCGCCGCGACCAAGCGTTATGGCTATGACGCCATGGGTAACCGTACCTCGGTGACCGATGCGCTGAGCCAGCGCACCGATCTTGCTTACGACCGGCTGGGCCGGCTGCTGAGCGAGCGCAAGCCCGCCGCGCTGGTGGACAGCACCAGCACGGGCAATGCGGCGACTTCCTGGCGCCAGACCACCGAGTACGAGTACGACGGCCTGAACAACCTGCGCCGCGAGATCCGCCGCGGTGCCGACAATACTTCGGAAGGTGATGACCAAATCGTTGGCTATGGCTACGACGCCACCGGCGTGCGAACCTCGATGACAACGGGGAAAAGAGAAACCATCCGCTATGGGCGCGATGCCAATGGGAACACGACCGCGCAGATGGTGGACCGGCTAGACGCCGACAACGAGCTGTCCAACGACATCGTGAGCATCGCCTACGACGCGGCCAACCGCGAGACCACGCGCTTCACGGGCACGCGCGACGCGACCAATGCGCCCATCTACGACATCAGCAAGACGGTGACTCTCGGGTACAACGCATGGGGAGAGTTGGCCAGCCGTCGTACCGGCAGCGGGAACCTTCGAGGCGAAGCCCAGGAGTACTGGGACTACGACAAGGCGGGTCGCCTGTGGCGCACCAATTCCCAGAAAGGCGGGCAAGCCGGCGTCAACAAGGCCTGGATGTATGACTTGGCAGGAAATGCCACTCTCCAGTTGGAGTCGCAGCGTGCGAATCTGCGCGCGATGAGTTGGGAACAGATGGCTGATGACGGCACCCGACCCGCTCCGGACATCCTGATCACCATTACCGAGTACGACCAGAACAATCGAGCTGTCAGTGTGAAGCAGCCCGCAATGGACGCGTCACGTCCGCGGCTGCGCATGATGACCGATCCGGTGGACATGGAGTCTGGAAAGTACGGTGGATTGGATATCGATGTAGCGCCCGCGTTGGCCGAAGCCGACTCCACGGCAATCCTCGGGCCTGCGAGTTCGTCCGCGGTGGCTGCCGTCGGCCAGCTGGGTATCCCCCTGACAGGGGGAACCGCCAAGTCCGTCACTGACGCACAGATTTTCGGAGGCCGCAACTTTATCAATCCACGCACGGTTGGCTTCACCAATGTCGTTCTTGGCGAAGGCGGCGTCGACTGGACGCGCCAGATCGAAAACCTGTATGGTCAAGTGTCTTGGCGTGTGGAATTCGTCAATGCCCAGTTCAGCTACACCTATGATCTCGGCCGCATCACCAGTTGGCCCCAGACCTTGCGCTTGACGGATCCGCGCGATCCTCTTCGCCCTGGCAAGGACCTGTTCTTGCCATTGAACACGGTCAACGGTACGCAGCTGCGTCTGGTTGCCGTCTCGGACAGCCTGCGCGCGCCCATCGTGATGGCAACTCGTACGCTTTCGCAGTTTGGGGCCACGGTGACCACCAGCGTGTTCGGCGCCAGCGAGCAGCGACTCAGCGGTACCTTCTTGCGTCTTGCCACAAGTGTGAATTTGGGCGACAGCATCGCCTTGTACAGCCGGGCGCAGGGGGCGGGGCCGTTCGAGCGCACGCTGCCCGTGTTCAGGGGGGGCGAGGGTGGGTCCAGCTTGAATGGCGCCGCGCTCGAGGGGTGGTACCTCACTCGCCTGGACAACCTCGCACAGCCGAGCGAGTTGCTGCTGGTGATCACACATGCCGACGGATCCGTAGCACGACGCGACTCGATTCTCTGGAACCCGGCGACACGCACGCTCACCACCTCGGCAGCACCTGCCAAGCCGGTCTTTACGAGCGACAACGTTGGGCATTTCACAGGCCTCAGGATCAACGGCTCAGCCATCCGGGTCCTGCAAAGGCCCTTGGGCAAGCCGGACCAGAAGTACGAGAGCAGGACTTACTGGCCTGAAGGCGCTCCCGGAACTTTCAATGTAGCGTTCGATTCCGGGGCCAGCGATGTGATCATCGAGGTGCTCGATCTGGGGCGTGGTGGTGGCGAGGGGGTAGTAGTGGACCGCCTGAAGGGCATCATCGATCCCCGAACCTCGCGCTACGAGATGGGATCGCTCGGAGCCAAGCCTTCCAGCATTACCTTCCGCGACATTCCAACGGATGCACAGACGCTGGAGATCACCTATGAGCCGCTTTCTCCCGGCGGCAAGCCCAAGGCTACGATCTCCATACCGCGCAAGGAAGCCGGCGGGGTTACCGAATGGGTGTGGGACGCGAGCAGTCTTGTCCTCGACCCGCGCAATCTGTACAGCTACAAACTGAGCTTTGTGGCCCGCGATGGGGATGGCTTCATCGTGACCGACGCAACCGGCGAAGTCACAATCGGTGCGATCAGCAGGGAGGGTACGAAAGCGAAGTTGACGGGTAACGTCAAGCATCAGGTACTCGTCCTCGATCCGGGCGTACCCGAAGGTCGGACGCTCAATCTGCGTTACCGGGAAAAGGGGGCGCCTGCCACGGAGAAGTTCATCGAGGCTGCGGCCACGCGCAGCACGATCACTTCCAACGGGCAAAGCCGCATCGTCTTCAAGTGGGATGCCACGGACAAGAAGCTCGATCCAGCCAAGGAGTACGAGTTTCTCTACGAGGTGCGCAACGCCGCCGATGCCGTGATCGCCAGTGGGGAGGGTTACTTCCGTCCCGACAACGACCCGACCAACGACGGGTCGTACCTTGTCGCGCGTTGGGCTATACCGAATCTGCCCGATAACGAGATTGTCAATAACAACTGGGTGATCCAGCGCCGCCAGACCTACGATGCCTTTGATCAGGTCGTTACCGAAAAGGATGGCAAAGGCAACCTCACTGAACTGCGCTACAACACGCAGGGTTTGCTGACGGACAAGATCGGGCCGATGGTTGAGGTGACGCAGGCCGACGGCCAGAAGACGAGGATCAAGCCGACGGATCACTACAGCTACGACCTGAATGGTCAATTGGTCGGGAAGCGCGACGCCAACGGCTATCAGAGTACCGTGGAACTCGACGCCGCAGGTCAGGCCGTGGCCGAATGGCATCCGGGCTCGAGCACTGGCACTTCAGCCGGCAGACTTGTCGCCGTAAGAAAAACTTACGATCTCTTTGGAAATCTGGTAACGGTCTCCGATGAGCTCAAGCGGCTCACGAGAAACATCTACGACGCCAACGATCGCTTGATCAAAGTGGAACGCCCCGTCAACGTGGATGGTTCGCGCGCCTTCGATGCCTACGAATACGACATCCTGGGACAGCGTATAGCGCGCACGAATGCCCTCAAGGGCTTCAAGGAGCGTACCTATTACGACAGTCAGGGGCGGGTTAGCAAGTTCGTGTCCGCTGAGAACGCCATCATCAGCTATGGCTACGCGTTCGACAGCAGTGTCAGTTCGGCCGGTGGCGTAAATACCGGTGGCTGGATCAATACCACCACGAACGCCAATGGCATGGTGCAGACGCTCAAGAACGATGTCTTCGGGCGATTGATGTGGAAGCAGGACTATGGCGGCCATCAGTTCACCTATGGCTACAACTGGTCGGGCCTCATCGAAACGCAGATTGGCGTGGGAACGGGTGCGGGCAACTCTGGACAGGACATTCGTTACAGCTACTACGACAACGGCTATCTGCGCGAGGTCATCGATCGCACAACAAGGACGACGAGTAAGTACGAGTATGACAAAAATGGCAACAGAGTTCGCGAGTCCATCATTGTCAATACCCAGGGAGCGCTGCTCGCCTTCCAGCAGTCGGAGGTGGTCTACGACGAATACAACCGTGTCAAGACAATCAAGGATTCGCGTTACGTCATCGACTACGAATACGACGCCAACGGCAATCGACGCCGCATGCACAGTATCTATCTCGACATCGCTAGTTCGAGCAGCAGCCCGAACAAGAAGGGGGAAGAGGACTACTGGTACGCCTACGATGGAATGAACCGGTTCACCGTGACGATGGGGCAGATCGTCGGTGGTCAGATCGTGCGCGGCTCATCTGGCGACGGCGTCGCGATCGAATACGACGATGCCGGCCAACGCAAGACGGCAATCTACGCGCGTGATGGGCACCGAGAGGACTACGCTTATGACGGCGCAGGCAACCTCACAACGGTTCGCATCGACAGCGCGCTTGCAAGCAATCGCGTGAACGATCTCGCAGGGCGGGTCGTCCGCTACGAGGAGTTTGGCGCCAACGGAATGCTCAGCCTGAGAAAGGAGCGCACCTGGAATCTGGACAACCAACTGACCAAGGAGGTGGAGGGCCGGTTCAACGCGCTGCAGTTGCCGAAATCCGAAACCACGACAACCTACACATTGATGAAGGACGGTACGCTCGCGGCTACTGGCACAGTTGTCTCCGACTTCGAAAAGAGTACCGTTAGCGGTCAGGCGACGGCATACCAGTACGAATGGTGGGACAGTGCTAAGCAGAAATCAATCACGCTGGCGCCGCTGCCTGGTAACACGGCCCAACCCGGGGCGCAGTACTTGCTCGGCTTTTCGGAGTTCGTCTACGACGCCAATGGCAATCTGAAGACAGCAACCGATCGCAACCCGAACCAGCCACGCGCCTTCGAGTATTGGTCCGATGCTCAAGGGCAGGTGCTGATGCGCCAGGAGCTCATTGGCGCAGCCTACGATCCAAAGACCCGCACGTTGGATACCTCCGCGCGCAAGAGCCGCGAACACCGCTATTTCTACTTCGACGGCAAGCGTGTGGGTAATGTTGGAAACGATGGCATTGAGCGTGAGGACTATGCGCAACAGCTCGCGCGCAACGCGGCTCTGCCAGAGAATCCAGACAACAAATATCACAGATTCAAGCCCATCAGCGCGGCGGACTTCGACGAGAACTATCAGCCGATCAATGCCGACTTTCCGGGAGCGGCTCCGGGTAGCTATACGGTGCGCGAGGGTGACACGCTGGAGCGCGTTGCGCGGGCGCTATGGGGGGATGCGACGCTGTGGTATCTCTTGGCCGAGGCCAATGGTCTGGACGGTCAACCGTCGGCACCCCTGGTGAGCAACACGGTACTGGTGATACCAAACAAAGTCACCAACCTGCACAACACCAGCGAGACCTTCCGGCCTTACAACCCGGGGCGGGTCATGGGCGAAACGAGCCCAGCGCTACCGGATCCACTGCCACCGCCGCGAAGTGATCGAGAAAAATGCGGAGGCTTCGGGCAGATCATCGTCGCCGTGGTGGCAGTGGTCGCTTCGATCTACACGGCGGGGGCGGCGGCCAGTGCATTGGCTCCTGCCGGGTCGGCAGTAGCTGCCACGACCGGCTTCAGTGCCACGATGTCGCTGGGAGCTTCGGCAATGGTCGGTACCGCTGGGTTGGGTTTTGGAGTCGGTATCGCGGCGGCATCCATTGGCGGCGCGGTTGGATCCATCGCCAGCCAAGCGGTCGGCATCGGTATCGGTGTGCAGGATTCATTCGACTGGAAGGGCGTACTGCAGGGTGCCTTGGGTGCTGGTGTGAGTGCCGGACTGGGCGGTTGGATCCAAGGCGGAGGTTTGGGTAAAGCGCTTGCGGACTCGGGACGTTGGGGCACCGCTGGACGGTTGGCTGTGACCAACATTGCCACCCAAGGCTTGAGTATTGCAACCGGGTTACAGAAGGGATTTGATTGGAGAGGGGTAGCCGCCAGCGCGGCCTCGGGCTATGTCTCGGTATCGGTTGGCGAGTGGGCCCAGAACGCAAAGTGGAGCGTGAGCGGTCAGCGAATGGTCCGCGGCATGGCGGGTGGCCTAGTGAGCACTGCGGTTCGCGGGGGTAGTTTGAGTCGAGCCTTGCCGGGCATTGTTGGAGATGTGATTGGGTCGACGATAGGCAATGCACCGGATGAACACTTGGCGAGGGCTATGGAAAAAAGCGCGCAAAGCGCTGGGGGAGCCGAGGCGGCTGTCACGGCAGTGGAGATAGGGCCAGGTCTGAACGACAACGATTGGTCAAGTGGTGCTTCGATCTTCAACGAGCTGAACTGGAGCCGAGTACCAGTGGGCACGGGCTTCAGTTACGCTGGTTCGCCCGGCGGCATCGAAGTTTGGCAAGAGAACGCTGCGGCAGCTTTGTTCGCCGCTCAATCTAGTGACACTGTCGCACGCATCGGCCGGGAAAAAAATGATGAGTCAATGGCAGACGCGTCTATACGAAGTGCCCTATATCGACTGGGGGAGGATGATGCAAGCGTGTTGCCAGTATTCAAAATATATGGAGGAGGCAGTGTTCATGAATCAATTACCGAGGCTGCCGCAAGAATGGCAGGAGTAGAGTACGACTCGGTGCTACGCAAGGGAGTGCGATGGCCCGATGTTCCAAGCAGGAAACCGAACTCGATCAGCTATGGTGGCTTAATCCTTGACCTGGAGAAGCCCGGCACCTTGACGTACGAATCGCACTATGGTTCTCGTCAGTACTGGCACAGCATGGTCCCGTCTGATGGAAGCTATACAAATAAGCAAGTATTGGAAAAGATTGTCGACCAAGCGAAAAGCTGGTACCAAGCCTCAGTCTCCGAGGGGAATATATTTCATGTGGGAAAAGTGTTGCACATGGTGCAGGACTCATACTCACAATCGCATGTGGTTAGAAATAGTGTCGATGACGTAATCGTCTTTCAAAGTTACCAAGATCAGGATTCGCATCAGCACGGATCAGCAGACTCGATACCGAAGGGCGGCACATGGCGCGATACACCTGGCGTAGCGCCTGCGACCTTGGTTTCGGCAAACATCCTAACGATGTACAAGAACCGGGCAAGCGTCGAAGTACTCGAAAGTTATCTACGTGAGAACGTCTACCGCTTTGTCAGCGGCGCAGAGAATGCGCCTGCTGGTGGTACTGCGCCCGCCTACCAAAAACCGTTGCCGTTCATTTGGTATCGAAAGCCAATATGAGTTTACTATTGAGAATGTTGTTTGCTATAACCACTGGGTTGGTGGTCGGGGGGAGCAGAGCGGAAAAATCCGACGTATGCACAATGCAACGGCCTCCAATTGGAGCTCTGGTGCGCTCCACTCATGCCGGCAGATTGATAACATATCCAGCGTCGTTGAAGCCGAATTATTCAGGATGCAAGGTTACTTGGCTAGAAAACAATCATCGATTGGCGATAGTTCGGCTGGAACTCGGGCGGGTTGTGTCTGTTGAACTGAACGAACCCGATGGGGAAAAAGAGAGGTGTGAATTCAATTTCCAGGGAGCGTTGGTTGTCGGTGATGCAGAAATATGCAGGTCAAGAGAGTCCTGGGTTCAATAGCAGTCGTTCGCTGAAGTCGTGAGGGCTTCAGTGCTAGCTGTGCTCCGTGGTCAGGACCGAGCCGGGATCGTCTCAATATCTTGCTGACGAAAGGCTCAGGGGCCTTGGGTGGGTGCAAGGTCGATCTCATCTGCTGCCATGGTGGGCGTTGATTCCGGCTCGTCGCGAGAGACCCCCAGCAGGCTGTTGTAATTCGTCCGCGCAAATGCTGATTCACGGATGATTAATAGAAAATAGGCTACCTGGTAACACGACGACATGGGTACAGATGATGTAAGGTTCGGACAGAATGGGGAAAGTGCAGTTTGGCCGTGCTTGGTTCCGACAAATTAGAAATTACGAGCGTAATACCAAAAACGTCAAGAGACGGCATGTGGGTGATCATTAGATTTGCAGCCGAACCTGGAGTGGCTGCGAAACGATGGTCTCGCTAACTGCGGTGGCGCCAGGAAGGTGAACACATGTACTCCATCAATCGGCGCGACAGCCTGCTGCTGCTCGCAGGTGGGTTGACCGGCTCTACGGCCATGACGGAAACAAATGCCCAGACGCAATCCAAGAAGGTTGTCGATGACGGAGTTTCCGAGATCACACCCGTCTATGTGATGACCCACAACGAGAGTCAGTCCCACACTTTTGTGCGGGCCGACTTCTACTCCTACGACACCAAGAAAGACGTGAGATTACTTCCGGGCGCCTCCATCAAGGTTAATGGCTTTGAGTTGCAACGCGACCCGAAAGAGTTGGTCTCCTATATAGGAAAAATCCCCACATCGCGTGGTTTGCTGACCTTCGAGTTTGCGCGTACGCCTGGGAGGGTGATCGAGCATAGTTTTGCCTTGCCGGAACTCGAGATCGTCGAGTTTCCTCGCACTTATCGGGCAGGTGAGACGCTCAAGGTGAGGGTCAATCCTGGGCCACCTCGGGCAGGGGGCATGCGTGATACCCATCGTATGGCAATCTACGCTGGAAACATCTACTACCCCTTTGATCAGAAACCTGCCGCGGAACAAGAGATCGTGTTTGATCCAATTCATAAAAAAATCGAACTTCCGATCGGTTCTGTGAAAGCGAACATCTTTCGTCAGCAGCGCACTCCTCTCAAAAATATTTCCAATGAATTTCAGAGTGGTTGGGCGGTAGCCTCGAGATCGAGAGACTTCAAGATGGAGGTCGTGAAATGATTGATCCTTCGCGCCAAGTCAGTAATCCTTACTGTTAAAAGTAGTTATAACAATAAGACCTTGGTAGTTGCATAAAGAAAGCGGGCTGGCCCGTGTTCTCTATTTGCTCGGCCTTTGTGCATCAGCGCCGCTTTTGCTTGAGGCTCCCATCGCGCGTACCTCGGCAGCGGGGAAAATGACGATGGCTGTAGGGCGACCCGCCTAGCGATGCGCGGCCACCGCCGACAGGCCGTGTGCTCCAACGGCATGACCATGGGTTTCACTGATAACTCTTGGAGGACCCTTCCCATGATCAACAAGACCCTGCTCGCTCTCGCCACCTCGCTGACCCTGCTCGCCGCCGGCACCGCCAACGCCCAGATCGGCAAGGCCGCCTCCGAGGCGACCGATGCGGCCCAGCACAAGATCGACGAGAAGCAGGCCGACAGCAAGGCCAAGAAGAGCGGCCCGGTCGGCAAGGCCGTGAACAACGTGAAATCGGGCTATCACAAGAACCGCTCGAAGGCTTCGGCAGAGAAGGCCAAGCAGTCGCTGAAGAACGCGGGTTGATCCGTGTCCTTCGATACCGCGCGGCGGCGGCTCAGGCCTGACGGGCCTGCCCCGCCGCTTCCTTCGCTTGCGCCGCCTCCCGCGCGCGCACGACCGTCGTCGTCTCGCCCGCATAGCCCCAGTCGTCGGTGTCGATCTCGTCGATCACGATGTGGGTCAGGTGCGGGTCCTTGCCGAGCACGCGCTGCAGCGTGTCGGTGATCTCCGCGATCACAGTGGCCTTCTGTGCGCGCGTGACGCCGTCGCGCGTGATGCGTACGTTGACGTAGGGCATGGCGTTCTCCTTCAGGCGACGTAGTTGCCGGCGCTGCCCGCGCCATCCACCGGCAGCACCGCGCCGCTGGTGAAGCCCGCATCCACCAGGTAGAGCACCGCATCGGCGATCTCGTCGACCGTGCCCAGGCGGCCGGCCGGCTGCAGGGTCTTGAGGAAGCCGTGCGTCTCGGGCGCATGCATCGGGCTGTCGATGATGCCGGGCGCTACCGCGTTCACGCGCACGCCATGCGGCGCGAGCTCGAGCGCCAGCGCGCGCGTGGCCGCGTTCAACCCGCCCTTGAGCAGCACCGCCATGAAGGCCGGCACGTTGCCGCGCGGCTGCATCGCGATCGAGGCCGTGATGTTGACGATCGCGCCCGCGCCGCGGCCGATCATGTGGCGCGCCGCGGCCTGCGAGGCGTAGATCGTGCCCTTCACGTTGGTGGCGATCTGCTGCTCGACCTCCTCGGGCGTGAAGTCCACGAAGGGCTTGGCCAGGAAGATGCCCGCGTTGTTGACCAGCGCATCGACGCCGCCGAAGCGCGTGACCGCATGCTCGACCAGTGCGGTGGCGATGCGCGGATCGGCGATGTCGCCGGCCACGCCGGTGAAGCGGTCGCCGGCGCCGAACTGGCGCGCGACCTCGACCAGCCGCGCGTCGCTGCGCGCATTGCCGACCACGTTCCAGCCTTCGGCCAGCAGGCGGCGCGCGATCGCGAAGCCGATGCCGCTGCTGGCGCCGGTGACGACGGCGGTGCGGGCCTTGCCGCCTTGGGAATCAGGGGTGCTCATGGTGAATGTCCTTCCGGTATGTGCGCTCCGCGAGATGCGGTGGCGTCGTGGAAGGAAGTGTGGAGTCGCTCGATCGAAGAGTGAATGGCCGCGATTCGGCAATCACTCTTCCGCCACTCGAGCGAATCAGCCGGTGCGGCGCCTGGCGCGCGGGGCCTCGGCCTTGGGCGTGCAGACCTTGCACCAGTCCGCGAAGCCCGCGCGCAGCTTGGGCAGCGCGAAGTCGACGAAGGCCCGCACCTTCGGCACCGCCAGCCGGCCGTGCGGCACCACGAGATGCACCGGCAGCGGCGGCGGTTCGTCCTGCGCGAGGATGATGCGCAGGCGCCCGTCGGCCACCTCGTCGGCCACGTGGTACGAGAAGGAACGCAGCACGCCGCGCCCCTCGGCCGCCGAGGCCACCGCCGCGCGCAGGCTGTTGACCACGAAGCGCGGCGCGAACTGCACCGTGCGCGGCAGGGTGCCGGCACCGCTGGCGCCCCCCGCGGGCGGAAAGCTCCACGAGTCGATGCCGAAGTGCGTCATCGCGATCACCTGGTGCTCGGCGAGGTCGGCCGGCACCGCGATGCGCGGATGCTTCGCGAGGTAGCGCGGCGAGGCCGTCGTGACGCGGCGCACCTCGCCCACGGGCAGCGCCACCAGCGTCGAGTCGGCCAGGTGCGCGATGCGCAGCGCCACGTCGATGCCCTCGTCGATCAGGTTGGCCGGGCGGTCCAGCAGGTGCAGCCGCACCGACACCGTGGGGTGCGCGTTCATGAAGGCATCGAGGATCGGCCGCAGCAGCGCCTCGCCCGCCGCGACCGCGGCCGTCACCGTGAGCCTGCCGCGCGGCGCCGAGCGTTCGCCGGCGGCCGCGATGTCGGCTTCCTCGAGGTCGGTGAGGATGCGCCGACAGGCCACCGCATAGCGCTCGCCCGCCTCGCTGAGCCGGATCGAGCGCGTCGTGCGGTGCAGCAGCTCGGCGCCCACATGGGCCTCGAGGAAGGCGATCGCGCGGCTCACGGCGGCCGGCGACTTGCCGAGCTTGCGGCCGGCACCGGCGAGGCTGCCTTCGGCCAGCGCCGCCACGAACACCTTCATGGCGTCGATGCGGTCCATGATTCTTCCTTCTCGCGAAATACTGAATGCCCGAGGATAAAGATTCATTCGCGGGCCGGCAATCCGTAGCATCGAATCCCTCGATTCGCCGGAGCACACCATGGCCACCCCCCGCAGTGCCGCCGCGCGCACTGCCACCGCATCGCACCCGCGCGCCGCCTCCAATTGGCCCGTCATCCTCGCGGGCTTCTGCGCCACGCTCGTGGGCCTGGGCCTCGCGCGCTTCGCCTACACGCCGCTGCTGCCCGCCATCATCGACGCGCACTGGTTCGACGCCTCGGCCGCCACCTACCTCGGCGCCGCCAACCTCGTGGGTTACCTCGCGGGCGCCTTGCTTGGCGGCCCGATGTCGGCGCGCTGGCCGGTGCGCGGCGTGCTGCGCGCGATGATGCTCGCCACCGTCGCCTCGCTCGCGGCCTGCGCCTGGCCGCTGGACTTCGCATGGTTCTTCGGCTGGCGCATCGTCTCGGGCATCTCGGGCGGCGCGCTCATGGTGCTGGCCGCGCCCACCGTGCTCGCGCACATTCCGCCGCGCCAGCGCGGCCTCGCGAGCGGCCTGGTGTTCGCGGGCATCGGCCTGGGCATCGCGGCCTCGGGCACGCTGGTGCCGCTGCTGCTGCGCCAGGGACTGGGCGCGACCTGGCTCGGCCTCGCGCTGCTGGCCCTGCTGCTCACCGCGCTCGCATGGAACGGCTGGCCCGCCGCCGCGCCGGCACCCGTGGCCACCGCGCACACCGCCGCCGCGCGCAAGCCGGCCACCGGCGCGCTGCGCGCGCTCACCGTCTCCTATTCGCTCAATGCCGTGGGCCTCGTGCCGCACATGATCTTTCTGGTCGACTTCGTCGCGCGCGGCCTCGGGCAGGGCCTCGCGGTCGGCGCGCAGTACTGGGTGGTGTTCGGCCTCGGCGCGCTCGTGGGGCCGGTGCTCAGCGGCTGGCTCGCCGACCGTGTCGGTTTCGCCACCGCGTTGCGCATCGCCTTCGTGCTGCAGGCCGCGGCGCTCGCCTTGCCCGCGTTCGGCCTCATCGGCCATGGCGGGTTGATCGTGTCGAGCGCCGTGGTCGGCGCCTTCACGCCGGGCATCGTGCCGCTGGTGCTGGGCCGCGTGCAGGAGCTGCTCGCGCATCACCCCGCGATGCAGAAGCCCGCATGGAGCCGCGCCACCACCGGCTTCGCGGTGCTGCAGGCCAGCGGTGCCTACGGAATGTCGTGGCTGCTCGCGCACGCGGGTGGCGGGTATGCGCTGCTGTTTGCCGTGGGCGGCGTGGCGATCGTGCTGGCGCTCGTCACCGACATCGTCGCGCGGAGGCTGCACCCCGCCGCCTGAGCTGGTTTCCCGCGGCGCATCGCTCTTACACTGGGGCGATGAAGCGAGCCCTGGAAGTCGAGCGCACCCTTCAGCCCGTGGTCGAGCTGAAGGAGCAGGGCGCCGCCTACGGCTACTCGGTGCGCGCGCCGCGCTCCAAGGGCGTGATCCCGCCGAGCTCCTACCGCGACAGCGGTTTCGCCACGCTGCCCGACTGCCTGCGCGACGTGGCCAAGGCGCTGGGCGGCGACTTCAAGCGCATCTACATCCGGCTCGAAGGCCATTGCGTGGGCGAGCGCGACATCGTCCAGCTGCGCGATGCGCCCGAGGCGGTGGCCGAGGCCTTGAAGGCGGCCTGCCTCGAGGCCGATGCGGCGGTGAAGCCCGTGGGCGATGCCGGCGGCCAGGGCTGAGGGCCTTCAGCTTCCCCGCAGGTTCGTCGCCGCGTAATCGCGCCCCTTTCTTTTTCGGGGGCTCCATGCAGATCGATATCGCGCAATCGACGCCGACCGCCGCCAGCATCGCGAGGCTCGTGCAGGCCTTCTACGATCTGGGCCAAGTCGTCGCGAGCGAATTCCTGATTGGACGCTTCAACCAGAGCTACCGCCTGGACTTCGCCGACGGCCGACGCGTGGTGGCGCGGCTGAGTCCCGAGCGCTTTCGTGGCGGGCCCAATATCGCCTTCGAGGCGGCCGCGCTCGCGCACTGGGCCGATGCCGGTTGCGCTGTCGCGCGCTGCCTGCCCGCAGCCAATGGCGAGGCGGCGATCCGGGTGCAACTCCCCGAAGGACCGCGCGCGCTGATGCTCTTCGAGCACCTCGAAGGCGAAGCCACCGGCGACAGCGTCGAGCACATCGCGCTGCTTGCGCACGGGCTGGCCGCCTTGCATGCCGCGGGCGAGAGCTATGGCGGTCCGCCCAGCGCCTACACCCTCGATCTCGATCACCTGTTGCACCGTCCGCTCGAAGCCCTGTTGTGCGGATCGACCATGCCGGCCGAACTGCGCCCGCAGTACGAGGAGATAGGACGTCGCCTCGACGACGACATCCTGGCCTTCGGCGAACTCTTGCGCGTGCTGTGCCATGGCGACACGCACGGCTACAACAACTTCATCGCGGCCGATGCGAAGGGGCAGCGCCGGGCGCTGTTCTTCGACTTCGACGAAGCGGGCCCCGGCTACCTGGCCTACGAACTCGCGGTGTATCCGTGGAGCCTGCATCCGCGCATGCCCGATGGCGTGATGAGCGAGAAGGCCAGGTCCCAATGGCTGGCCTTCATCGGCGCCTATCGCGAAGTGCGGCCGGTCGCCGATGTCGACCTCGCCGCGATCCCGCGCTTCATGGCCGTGCGGCAGCTCTGGCTGCTGGGCGAATACGCGGCGCGCATTCCCGACTGGGGATCGCAGTCGATACCGACCGACTACCTGCGCAAGCAGACCGCCATGCTGCGCGCATGGCAGACGCTCGAGCTGCCGCTATGACCGGCCGTCGCGCGCCACCGCGATGCACTTGATCTCCACCAGCAGCCCTGCGTGCGCGAGCGAGTGCACGCCGATGCAGGTCCAGGCGCACTGGCCGCGCGGAAAGATGCGGTCCTTCACCGCGCGGAACACCGGCATGTGCGTGGCCATGTCGACGTGGTAGGTCGTCATCTCGACCACGTCCTCGAAGCCGCAGCCGGCTTCGGCCAGCACCGTGCGCAGGTTGTCCCATGCCGCGACGAACTGCGCCTCGGGGTCGGCGATGACCTCGAGCTCGGGCGTGCGGCCGACCTGGCCCGCGCAGTAGACCGTGGCGCCGACCTTCACGGCGGGGGCGTAGCCCGCGCGTTCGGCGAGGCGTTGCATCGAGGCGGGGATGATGAGTTGTCGTTGCGTCATGGCAAAGGGATGTGGGGTTCCGGAGAGCGGCCACCGGCCGGATCGGGCGCGGCCTCGACATGGTCCAGGCAGCTGCAGTTTCCGACCTCGTCCCAGCCCGACAGAGGCGGGGGCCTCGTCGCGTCGGCAGGGGCGGTGGGTGCGATGGGTGGCGAGTATGGAGCGTCGTTCATGGTCTGGTGGCGTGGGAGGTTGTTGTTCACTTGGGCGCGAGCAGCCTGCCGCTCGCGAGCGATTGCAAGGTGCGAATCGCGAGCACTGCGATCAGCCCGCTCAGGAAGACCAGCAGCGCGAGCGCGAGCACGGTCAGCGGCAGGAAGTCGGCGTGATGCGCGTAGCGCAGCGCGGCATTGGCGAGCGCGGCGATCGGAAAGCTCAGCGCCCACCAGCCGGCCGCGAACGGAATGCTGCGCCGGAACACCTTGAACACCAGCGTGAAGAAGACGAAGAGCCCGAAGTAGAAGAGCAGCGCCGCGAAGGTGTCGACGCGCTGGAAGAAGCCGGTGTAGGCCAGGAAGCCCACCTCGAAGGGCGCGACCAGGATCATCAGCGAGGGCACCATCTCGTTGGTCAGCTTCTCGTGGTGATGGATCAGGCGCGACACGATCATGGTGAAGAACACCAGCGCGACCATCGTTCCCACCGCCATCGCGAACAGGTTGAGTTCGCGCGCCCAGGCCATGGGCATGGTGGCGCCGGCCACCGTGATGTCGAGCGTGGCCACGCCCGGGATCAGCCAGGCCGGCACCGAATGGCCCGCGTCGACCTTGCCGCGCAGCATGCGGCTCACGATGGTGAAGGACAGCGCGACGGTCAGCGCGGCGCCGATGCTCCAGAGCAGTTGCGAGGCCCGTGCGCTGACCGGCGCCACGACCGAGGAGATCAGCAGCGTGGCGATGGCGATCGTGCCGAAGAAGTTGCCCGCGATCGGGTGCATGAACTCGGCGCGCACCGCCTGCGGATGCAGCACGGCCTTGGCCGCATAGGCCAGGCACAGCAGCACGAACACCGCGACGGCGATGGCGCCGATCGCCGCGTGGATGCGCGGGCTCGCGCCGAACTGCTCGCTGGCCTGGTGCCAGGCGCCGGCCAGTCCCGAGATGCCCATGACCGAGGCGAAGAGGTTGACCGGCAGGTGGCGAAGGGAGGCCTGTCGCGGAGGGGCTGCCGGGCTCAGCGTGTGGGTGGTGATGATTTCTTGCTCCTGAAAACCCCCGCGCGAGAGCGGCGAGGGCGAAGCAAAAGTCTAGGAGTCGGTGGTGCTCGGCGGTGAGCCACGATGGCGCGGTTTGCGCCATTGATGGCCCGTTTCAGGCCACGCTGTGGAAGCGCTCGCGGTAGTCGCGCGGTGTCGTGTCGAGCCGCTTCGCGAACACCACGCGCATGTGGTTCGCGCTGCGAAAGCCGCAGCGGAAGGCCACCGTCTTGAGCGGCAGGTCGGTCTCCTCGAGCAGCTTGCGCGAGAAGTCGATGCGCACCTGCTCGACGAAAGCCGAGGGCGTCATCGCGGCGTCCTTCGCGAAGCTGCGCGAGAAGGTGCGGCGGCTCACGCCCACCGCGTCGGCGAGCTGCTCGATGCTCAGCGGCTCGCTCAGGTGCTCGGTGACGTGGCGCAGCACCTTCGCCACGATGGTCTCTTCCTTCGGGCCCACCGCCAGGTAGGGGCTGTACTGCGACTGCCCGCCGTCGCGGCGGATGTAGACGATCAGCCGCTTGGCGATGCGCAGCGCCAGTTCGTGGCCCCAGTCCTCGGTCACCAGCGCGAGGCAGAGGTCCACCCCGGCCGTCACGCCGGCCGAGGTGAACAGCTTGCCGTCGCGCACGAAGATCTTGTCGGGCCGCACGCGCGCTCGCGGAAAGCGCGCAATGAGCCGGTCCACGTCGTGCCAGTGCGCCGTGACCTCCTTGCCGTTGAGCAGGCCCGCATGGCCGAGCGGAAAGGCGCCGTTGCACACCGAGCCATAGCGCCGCGAGCCCTCGGCCATGGCGTTGAGCCAGGCGAGAAAGGGCGCGGGATAGGCGTGCAGCTCGGGCAGGTTCGGTCCGCCGGCCACCAGCAGCAGGTCGGGCTGTTCGTGGTGGTCGAGGTAGCCCGTGCCCACGTGCAGCTGCATGCCGTTGGCGCAGCGCACGCCGCCGGCCTGCAGGCCCACGAGCGTGATCTCGTACTGCTGGTGCGGGGGCAGGAAGCGGTTGGCCTCGGTGAAGACGTCCATGGGCGCCGCGACGTCGAGGGCCTGCACCCCTTCGAGGACGACGATGACCAGCTTCATGAGGCGCGCTTTCGGGGCCGATGGGCGGGCGATTGTAGAACGCCCTGTCTACATGGATGGCCGCGCGGGTTCGATGCCCCCGCTGTGAAATTTACTGTGAGCGTTCGCCCCCGCGGATACACAGGCATACGCAATCGCGTTCGCGAGAGGCGTGCCGCTCAAACAATCACTTCCGTCAGCAGCAACAACCCTCTCCTTCCGCCACTGACGACTGTCCGTCTCCTTCTTCTTCTTCTTCTTCTTCTTCAACCTTCGAGAAAGTCCATCATGAAGTCTTCCGTCCTCCTCTCCGTCGCCGTCCTCGCTTCCGTGTTCTCGCTCGGCGCCAGCGCCGAGCAATACCAGGGCGTGCTGCAGTTCCAGTCGACCGCGAGCCGCGCCGATGTGCGGGCCCAGGCCGTGGTCGCCGCCCACAGCGAAGACCCGTACAGCGAAGCCGCCCAGGCCGGCGTGCCGCCGGTGTTCCAGAGCCAGGTCGCCCGTTCGGACGCCCGCTCGCAGGCCGTGGCCGCCGCGCGTGCCGGCAACCTCTATGGCGACGTGAGCGGCGATGGCGTGGCCCGCGTCGTGGCCGGCAACGTCGACCGCCAGGCCGTGCGTGCCGAGGCGCGTGCGACGGCGGCGCGTGGCGTCAGCGAAGGTTCTTGATGCGGGCAGCAGGCCGCGCCTCGGGCGCAGCAGCTCCAGCGTGCGGGCCGGCCTTCAGGGTGCGGCCCGCCGCGCTTTCTCTTTCTTCTTGTTCCCTTAATCCCACGCCGGCGACAGCCCGGCCGGATCCGTCAGCCGCTCGCCACGGTCGAGCGCCGCGATCTGCGCCATCTCCGCATCGCTGAGCCGAAGCTGCTGTGCCTTGAGGTTGCTCTCGAGGTTCGCGCGCTTGGTCGACGACGGAATCACCGCATAGCCCAACTGCATCGCCCAGGCCAGCACCACCTGCGCCGTGGTCGCGCCGTGCGCCTTGGCAATTGCCTCGATCGCGGGGTCGTTGATGACCTTGCCGTAGGCCAGTGTCATGTACGAGGTGATGTGGATGCCCTGGCTCTTCGCGAACTCGGCCAGCTTGCGGTTCTGCAGGTAGGGGTGCAGCTCGACCTGGTTGGTGGCGATCTGCGCCGCGCCCACGGCCGCGATGGCTTCCTTCATCAGCGCGATGTTGAAGTTCGACACGCCGATGTGCTTCGTGAGCCCCTGCGCCTTGGCCTCGGCCAGCGCGCCCATGAACTCGGCCACCGGCACCGCGTTGCCGGGCGAGGGCCAGTGGATCAGCGTCAGGTCGACGTGATCGGTGCGCAGCTTCGCGAGGCTGTCCTTGAGGCTGGGCACCAGCTTGTCGCTGGCGTAGTTGTCGGTCCAGATCTTGGTGGTGATGAAGAGCTCGTTGCGCGCCACGCCGCTTTCGGCGATGGCCTGGCCCACCTCGGCTTCGTTGCCGTAGATCTGGGCCGTGTCGATGGTGCGGTAGCCGAGCTCGAGGCCGGTCTTCACCGAGTCGATGACCACCTGGCCCTTGAGGCGGAAGGTGCCGAGGCCGAAGGCGGGGATGGGGGTGTTGTCGTTGCTCATGGTGGGGTCCTTGGTTGAGAAGTTACGTACGTCGAATCGATCGATCGATGAATGAAGGTGAAAGAAGGGAGAAGACGCCGCGCCCTCGTCGCGCGGCGCAGGCGCGCACCGCGCCTCAGTGTCCGACCGGCACCGGCCCCGAGGCGCGCACCGGGATGCCGCCGCGGCGGTCGAGCACGCCGCTCCACTGCGTGAGCGCCAGCGACACCAGCACCACCAGCGCGCCGATCCAGGGCGTGTGCATCAGGCCGAGGTGCGTGACGATCAGGCCGCCGGCCCAGGCCGCGCCGGCAATGCCGAGGTTGAAGGCCGCGATGTTCAGGCCCGAGGCCACGTCGACCGCCTGCGGCGTGAAGCGTTCGGCCTGCTTCACCACGTAGACCTGCAGGCCCGGCACGTTGCCGAAGGCCACCGCGCCCCACAGCAGCACCGCCACCACGGCAAACCACTTGTGCGGCGCCGCGAAGTTGAACAGCAGCAGCACCGCGGCCAGCAGCGCGAAGATGATCTTCAGCGCCGGGATCGGGCCCAGCCGGTCGGCCAGCTTGCCGCCCCAGATGTTGCCCACCGCCACCGACACGCCGTAGACCAGCATCACCCAGCCCACCGCGCCCGCGCTGAAGCCGGCCACGTCGGTGAGGATCGGCGCGAGAAAGGTGAAGGGAATGAACGAGCCGCCGTAGCCGATGGCCGTCTTGGCATACACGAGCAACAGGCGCGGCTCGGCCAGCACCTTGGCCTGCTGCGCCAGCGAGGCCGGCGCCGTGTGGCGGATGTCGTTGGGCACGAAGATCCAGCTGCCCACGAAGGCGATCACGCCGAGCGCCGACACCGCGAGGAAGGTTTCACGCCAGCCGAAGTGCTGCCCGATGAAGGTGCCCAGCGGCACGCCCGTGACCAGCGCCACCGTGAGGCCCGTGAACATGATCGCGATCGCGCTGGCCGCCTTTTCCTTGGGCACCAGGCCGGTGGCGATGGTCGAGCCGATCGAGAAGAACACCCCGTGCGCCAGCCCCGTCAGGATGCGCGCGGCCACCAGCGTCTCGTAGCTCGGCGCCTTCCAGGCCAGCAGGTTGCCGACCGTGAACAGCGCCATCAGGCCCAGCAGCAGCGCCTTGCGCGGCAGCTTGCCCGTGAGCGCGGTGAGCACCGGCGCGCCGATGGCCACGCCCAGTGCATAGAGGCTGACCAGCAGGCCGGCGGAGGGAAGGCCGATGCCTAGATCGGCGGCGACCGTGGGGATGAGGCCAACGATGACGAACTCTGTCGTTCCGATGGCGAAGGCGCTGAGGGTCAGCGCTAGTAGGGCGATGGGCATGGGGCACTCCTTCTTGGATGGGAGGAGTGTCTCGCGATTATTCTTGCAAATTAACTAGATGCAGAGAATAAGATAGTTGACTGAAAGTCAATTGTAATCAGTTCTATATAAATTAGAGATTTTGGCGGGGATTTTCTGGGTTGTAGATGGTTTATGACTCCGACTAGGACCAGCTATGGTCATCATCTTCATCCACCTTATCGAGAAGCGAATGCTCTCCAAGTCTATAAATAGTGCCAATAATTTCCAACGTCATCAACATTGAATACCACAAAGACATCCATGCTAATGCCGAAAGCCATAGCATAGTTGGGAATCGTTGTTGAATTAGGCCAATTAGAATTGAAAAAACAATTGAGATTAGTGGATAGGCGATGTCTGCATTAATTGTTAATACGGATATTTTTCTTCCGTCTTTTTGCGCCATTCTTGATTTTTCATGAAAAAGACGTACAAATTTCTTGGAAAGTGAAAATATTAAAGCGTAGACGCCAATTCCGAAGCCGAGTATGGTCGGAAGAATGGCCGTGCTAAGGGCTCCTCCACTAGAGACAAAACTATCTTTGCCCAATCCACATTGTGGGAATTTATTGTCTATTGCAATACAAGGGGCAAAGATAGTGAGCACAGTTAGTCCGATGGAAAAAATAATACAAGGCAGCAATTTCGCCCACATTAAAAGGGGTGCGAACTTTCGATCGGAGGCGAAATCACCATTGAAAACGTACGCATTGGTGATGGCGAGCAATGAGCCCAGGATGGGTATTTTGACTAGGTGTTTATAAATCATTCATCCGGCTCCGCTGCAGAAATATCTATTTTTGACTCTGTTGCATCGATTTCGGCCTTGTTGGTTGCTCGAAGGAGCTTTGTTTTTACTCGCTTGAGATAGGACGCGTCATCATCGTTTGCGCTCCGCCTAACGATGAAAGTTAATGGCGAATTGAGGGAGTTGTACGTTTGCTTTTTTGCCGTTGAACTGACATAGTAGGTCATATGAAGAGTTCCAACTAATGCTGCGGCTCTAACCATTGAGGACAGAAAGTCAGGCATTTTGGCGATTTTCCCATCCCCGCCGGAAGCCTCTACATGAAGCTTTTGAGTTCGCGATTCACGCAGGTCTGCCAAAAACTCTTGAGTATTATGTCCGCCATTTTGAAATGTGACGTCGAGGGTTATTTTTTTAAAAGCTGTGGCGGAATTTAAAACTTGTTCAATGTCTTCTTGTGCTGAAAGTAGATTAATGTGAAGTTCGTGTGCGGGAAAGCTATTGCTCATGGCTTCTTTGAAGAAGCCATGGAGTGCCTTGATCATGATCGCCGGGCTAAGTACCACATCACCTTCAATTGCAAGATAGTGGTGCTTTGAGTCAAATAAGAAGGGTATATTCGCTTGTCGAGACACGGTTGTGGCTCGAGTTTTATTGACGTATACGGCTTTTCCTCTATTTATGTCGCTAACAATGTTTGTTCGGGTGTATTTAATAAAATTGCCCGATACAAATCCGGCGCCAAAATTGAACTCGGCAGGACCAAAAAATGTATCTGCAGATAGCTTGAAATGAAATAATGGAAGGGTTTGTTCTTTTCGGTGCTTGCGATTTGTTTCACGCAAGAGTGAAAAGAGCCTCTTATACCCCGCAGGACCCACATCTTCTACTTTAGTAGATGTGGGCAAAAGTTGAACGTTGTATACAAAAAACTTTGTCATTGCTCCTCCAGTCGAAGTGACCATCATGCACCAAAAAGATACATTGTGAAACTTTTTTATTCCTGACGGCTTGATCCTGTAGATCGGAGAGATGCAATAGGGTTTGTGCTGGGGTGACCACTTAACGTTCGGACAAAACTTAAGAGGAGTTACTGAAGTTTGGAGGGCTGAAAAACTAGGGCTTAGAGTGTTGAGATGAAGGGCATAGTTCGCGAGTCGTTTCAATTTGGGAGGCCAGAACGGAATCTCCGTGAAAGAAGGGATAAGCTTCCGCAGTTGCATCAGGGATGCAGCCGGGTTTGGAAGCCTGATGAAGCTCTGCAAAACTTGGAGTCCATCAAATGGCAGAGTACCTTTGTGCTTGCGCACGATCTTCTGATCTCTCGACATCCGTTCGTCTCGCCTCAAGCGACCTCGCACTCCAAATGTGCGACGACGCCGACCACCTCAACGAAGTCCTCCGGGCCTACACCGCGCTGGAAAAGCTGGTGGCACCCGCCGACCTCCAGGACTGCGAAACCCTCGCCCCCACCCGCACCGAGCTCAGCGCCTTGCTGTACCTGCTCAACCAAGCCCTGATGTCTCGCATCGACACGATCCACGCCGCGGCCCTCACGCTGCGCGGGGCGATCGAAGACGCGAGCCAACCCCCGACCCCGGCCATCGCCGCGCCATGAAATGAAAAAAGCCGCCGGCAGAACCGGCGGCTTTCACGTATTCGACCAATCGGCGAGGCGCCAACTCAAGCCGCCATCGGCTCCGGCAACACCGACGTCAACGCGAAGTCGATCAGCCGCAGCCAGGTTTCCTCCAGCCCCATGATGTTGTGGTGGTCGGAGTTCGCCACGGTCTTCACGCTCACGGGCGTGGGCCAGGCGTCGATGAGCTTCTGCGAGCGTTCGTGCAGCACGACGTCGTCGCGCTCGGCCAGCAGCACCTGGGTCTTGGCGGCGACCTCCTTGCTGTGCTCGATCGAATCGAAGCGATGGCGCAGCAGCAGCGACAGCGGCACGAGCGGAAAGCGCTTCTTCGCCACTTCGAGCATGGAGTCGTAAGGCGTCACGAGCTGCAGGCTCTCGAAGGGCTGGCGTGCCGACAGCTGGATGGCGACACCGGTGCCGAGGCTGCGGCCGACGACGTGCAGGCGCGCCTGCGGGAAGGCGCGGCGCAGGTGGCGCGCGAACTGTTCGGCGTCGGCCACCGAGGCGACCTCTGACGGGCTGCCCTGCGAATCGGCCACGCCGCGGTAGTTGATGGCGGCCATGCCGAAGCCCTCGGGCAGCCAGTGCAGGGCCTGGGCGGTCACGCGCACGTCTTCGCCGCGGCCGGCCAGGTAGAGGAAGAGGTCCTGCACGGCTGCTTCGCCCTGCGGGTGGTAGACGTAGCCGCGCACCATGCCGCCGGGCACGGGGTGCGAGTAGGTGGAGAAGTCTTCCGACAGATGCACCACGGGCCGCTTGCGGGCATTGAAGAGGATGTGGCCCTGGCGCGTGGCCAGCAGGGTCCAGTAGGCGGCGAGGCTGCCGATGACGGCGGCCGAGGTCGACAGGGCGAAGCGGGCGATTCTTGCGTTGGTGTTGTATGAGGGCAAAGGGGCTCCCGAGAAAAAGGCCGGCATGTGTGATGCGGGCGGGAAGGCGATAGTTTCGCCGCGTTGGGAAGACAGCGCGTAGCGCGGTGTATGACGGTGTTCGACGATGTACGGCGAGGTTGGCTGCGTGATGTGGAGCACGGCGCCGCGCGACGCCGGCTTTTGTCGGCTTGCGCTGACGCCGGGCGCCAGGGCGCTGCAGATAATCCGGCCCCATGACGACCCTTGCCCTCGACTGCTTCTACAGCCTTTCCTCGCCCTGGGCCTACCTCGGTGGCCCGCAGTTGCAGGACATCGTGCGCCGCCACCACGTGCGGCTGGCGCTCAAGCCCTACGACTTCCAGGCGGTGGTGCCGCAGACCGGCGGCATTCCGCTGAAGACGCGGCCCGAGCCGCGCCGCACGTACCACGCGCTCGAGCTGGCGCGCTGGCGCGACTACCTCGGCATGCCGCTGAACCTGGAGCCGGCGCACTACCCGAAGGGTGCGCCGAGCGATCCCAACTGGAACAAGTACGCGGGCTGGATGGTGATCGCGGCGCAGCTGCAGGGGCTCGATGCGCTGCAGCTCTCGCATGCGCTGCTGCGCGCGCTGTGGGCCGAGGAGCGCGACACGTCGGAAGCCGCGGTGCGCATCGCGGTAGCCGACGAGAACGGCTACGACGGCGCGACCCTGCAGGCGATGGAGCAGTCGGCCGAGGTGCTGGCCGTGTACCGTGCCAACAGCGCGGAGGCGGTGGAGCTCGGGGTGTTCGGGGCGCCGACCTTCATCCTCGGCGACGAGCGCTTCTGGGGACAGGACCGCCTGGGCTTTCTCGACCGGGCGCTCGACAAGCTGCGCGCGGCGGGCTGAGGCCCCCGGCAAGGCGGGCAGGGCTCAGGCCGCGAGCCGCAGCCAGATCCACGCCTCGGGCGCCTCGTCGAGCAGGCGGCTGGCCTTCCAGATGTTGCGCCCGCGCAGGTTGGAACCGCACTCGAGGCCGAGCTGGCCGCCCTCGGGCGCGAAGAACTCCAGCAGGTTCGAGCTGCACCAGTCGATGCGCAGCTGCAGGGTGTGCGAGCCGGCCTCGACCTCGGTCTCGAAGCGGCCGCCGTTGCCGATGGTGCCAGCCTCCTCGCCGTCGATCAGCACCTTGTACTTGCGCGTGAAATCCATGAAGCCGCTGTCGCGGCGCAGCACGATCCGTGTCCTCATGGTGCCGATCCTCCCCTGAAACCGCTTGCGCGCGAAGGCCGCTCATGCCGCATGCGTGTCGGCCATCGGCTCATTGCACCCACATCGAGCGCGGCAGCAGCGCCGGCACCAGCACGCGGTTGAGCCGCTCGCGCCACCAGCGCAGGGCCTGGCCCTTGGCGCCGGTCTTCCACGCGAGCCAGAAGGCCTCGGGCGGGCGCGGCTCCTCGGTGGGCAGCTCGACCAGGGTGCCGCGCGCGAGCTCGAGCGCGATGCAGGCGCGCGGCAGGTAGCCGTGGCCCAGGCCCTCGAGCTGGCAGGCGATCTTGGCGACCATCGAGGGCACGGTGATGCGCGGCTGCCCGGCCAGCAGGCCGACGGTGCGGTCCGACAGGGTGCGCGCGCTGTCGCCCACCACGATGGCGTTGTGCTCGAGCAGGTCGCCGCGCTGCAGCGCTCGGCCGATGCGCGTGAGCGGATGGGTGGGCGCGACGCAGAAGGCGAACTCGAGGCTGCCGACCTGCGTGGCCTGGTAGCCGCCGCCGGCCGGGCCTTCGCCGGCGGCGATGACGATGTCGGCGCGGCCCTCGCGCAGCGCTTCCCAGGTGCCGGTGAGCGCCTCGCAGCCGATGCGCAGCCGGGTGCCGCAGCGCAGGTCCTCGAAGGCGCGCACGTCGCCGATCAGCGCCTGGGTGGGAATCAGCGAGTCGTGCACCAGCCGCAGCTCGGACTCGAAGCCGGTGGCGATCTGGCGCATGCGCGATTCGAGGTCGCTCGCGGCGCTCAGCAGCCAGCGGCCTTCCTTGAGCATTTCCTCGCCCGCGGCGGTGAGGGTGACGCGCGGGCCGTTGCGCTCGAACAGCAGCATGCCGAGCTGCTCCTCGAGCTTGCCCACGGCGTACGAGATGGTCGAGGGCACCTTGTTCAGGCGCGTGGCGGCGGCCGCGAAGGAGCCGTGGCGCGCAATGGCGTCGACGACCTCGATGGCTTCCAGGCTGAGCTTGAGCACGGGGCGTATTCCTGTGGATGAGTACGAAGGTTGAACGATCGAAATAGATGATCGAAAACTTCGATCATAGAGGCTGAAAAGTTTCGCCGATGACCGGGTTTCGGCCCGCGATGATTGATCCATGCCTAGGGGATGAGCCCCGAAAGCGATTGTGAATCACATCGATCAAAACTGTCATCGAAAGGTCATCAACCATGTTGGAACTTCGCGCCGCCACCGACCGTGGAACCGCCAATTTCGGCTGGCTCCAGTCGCGCCACACCTTCTCCTTCGGCCACTACCACGACGCGCAGCAGCAGGGCTTCTCCGACCTGCTGGTGATCAACGACGACCGCGTGACGCCGGGCCGCGGCTTCGGCACCCATCCGCACCGCGACATGGAGATCTTTTCGTACGTGCTCGAAGGCGCGCTCGAACACAAGGACTCGATGGGCACGGGCTCGGTGATCCATCCGGGCGACGTGCAGATGATGAGCGCCGGCACGGGCGTGCGGCACAGCGAGTTCAACGCCTCGGCCGTGGACCCGGTGCATTTCCTGCAGATCTGGATCGTGCCCGGTGCGCGCGGCGTGGCACCGCGCTACCAGCAGGTGCACTTCGACGCCGAGCAAAAGCGCGGCCGGCTGCGGCTGATCATTTCGCCCGACGGCGACCAGGGTTCGCTCGCGGTGCACCAGGACGCCCGCGTCTACGCCGGCCTGTTCGACGGCGCCGAGACCGCCTCGCTGCAACTGGCCGCCGACCGCTATGCCTATGTGCACGTGGCCCGCGGCAGCGTGGACGTGAACGGCCAGCGCATGGCCGAGGGCGACGGCGCCCGCATCCGGCTCGCGCAGCAGCTCGATTTTTCCAACGGCGACGACGCCGAGGTGCTGGTGTTCGACCTGCGGCCGAACGAGCTGCCGGCGCTCTGATTTCTTTTTTCCCCCTCTTTGTTTTCCCAACCTCGTTTTTTCAGGAGTCTTCCCATGTCCATCAAAGCCACCCCCACCGCCGGCGCCACCCTGCTGACCCCCACCGACCACACGCTGGTGATGATCGACTTCCAGTCGCAGATGGCCTTCGCCACGCACTCGATCGACGCGGTGAACCTGCGCAACAACGCCGCGCTGGTGGCGCAGGCGGCGGCAGGCTTCGGCGTGTCGACCATCCTCACGACCGTGGCCGAGAAGAGCTTCTCGGGCCCGATGTTCGACGAGATCACCGCCGCCTTCCCCGACCAGAAGATGCTGGACCGCACCTCGATGAACACCTGGGAGGACGCGGCCGTGATCGAGCGCGTGAACCAGATCGGCAAGCCGCGCATCGTGCTCGCGGGCCTGTGGACCAGCGTGTGCATCGTGGGCCCGGCGCTGTCGGCGCTGGACCAGGGCTTCGAGGTCTACGTGATCGCCGATGCCTGCGGCGACGTGTCGGCCGAGGCGCACGAGCGCGCGATGCAGCGCATGGTGCAGGCCGGCGCGCGGCCGATGACCTCGCTGCAGTACCTGCTCGAGCTGCAGCGCGACTGGGCGCGCGGCGAGACCTACGAACTCACGACCGGCATCGCGAAGAAGGTGGGCGGCGCCTACGGCATCGGCATCAACTACGCCAAGAGCATGTTCGGCGCCCACGAAGGCTGAGCCTCCGGCAACGAACGCAACAACGAACAGAGAGCGCCGGCCATGAAGCCCTATGTCGTCTCCCTTGCGCTGGGCCTGCTGGTCGGCGTGATCTACGCGCTGTTCCAGGTGCGCTCGCCGGCGCCGCCGGTGATCGCGCTGGTCGGCCTGCTCGGCATCCTGCTCGGCGAGCAGCTCCCGCCGCTGGTGCGGCAGGTGTTCGAGCGGCCCGCGGCCACCTCGTGGCTGCATCACCAGGTCAAGCCGCACGTGTTCGGCGAACTGCCGAAGTGCGTGCAGCCCGAAGCGGCGAAGACCGCCGCCCACTCGTCCGACAGGAGCGATGCATGAGCACCCCCGACCCGCAACGCCGCCAGCTCCTGGGCGCCCTCGGCGCCTTCGCCGCCACCTCCCTCGCATCCACCCCGACCATGGCCAACACCCAGACCCCCGACCTCATCCTGCGCAACGGCCGCTTCACCACGCTGGACCGCGCCAACCCCACGGCCGACGCCGTGGCCATCAAGGACGGCCGCTACACCCGCGTGGGCCGCGCCGAAGACGTGCTGCCGCTGGCCGGCCCGAGCACCCGCGTGATCGACCTGCAAGGCCAGCGCGTGCTGCCGGGGCTGATCGACAACCACCTGCACATCATCCGCGGCGGCCTCAACTACAACATGGAGCTGCGCTGGGACGGCGTGAGGAGCCTGGCCGACGCGATGAACATGCTCAAGCGCCAGGTGGCGATCACGCCGGCGCCGCAATGGGTGCGCGTGGTGGGCGGCTTCACCGAGCACCAGTTCGTGGAGAAGCGGCTGCCGACCATCGCCGAACTCAACGCGGTGGCGCCCGACACGCCGGTGTTCATCCTGCACCTGTACGACCGCGCGCTGCTCAACGGCGCCGCGCTGCGCGCCGTGGGCTACACCAGGGACACGCCGGCGCCGCACGGCGGCGAGATCGTGCGCGATGCCGCGGGCAACCCGACCGGCCTGCTGCTGGCCAAGCCCAATGCCGCGATCCTCTACGCCACCCTGGCCAAGGGGCCGAAGCTGCCCTTCGACTACCAGCTCAATTCCACGCGCCACTTCATGCGCGAGCTCAACCGCCTGGGCGTGACCGGCGCGCTCGACGCGGGCGGCGGCTTCCAGAACTATCCCGACGACTACGCGGTGATCCAGAAGCTGGCCGACGACGGGCAGCTCACGATCCGCCTGGCCTACAACCTGTTCACGCAGAAGGCCAAGGAGGAGAAGGCCGACTTCCTGAACTGGACCAGGACCTCCAGGTACAAGCAGGGCGACGACTACTTCCGCCACAACGGCGCGGGCGAGATGCTGGTGTTCTCGGCCGCCGACTTCGAGGACTTCCGCGAGCCGCGGCCCGAGATGGGCCCCGAGATGGAAGGCGAGCTCGAGGAGGTGGTGCGCATCCTGGCGCAGAACCGCTGGCCCTGGCGCATGCACGCGACCTACGACGAGACCATCAGCCGCTCGCTCGACGTGTTCGAGAAGGTCAACAAGGACACGCCGCTGGCCGGCCTGAACTGGTTCTTCGACCATGCCGAGACGATCTCCGAGGAATCGATGGACCGCATCGCCGCGCTCGGCGGTGGCGTGGCGGTGCAGCACCGCATGGCCTACCAGGGCGAGTACTTCGTCGAGCGCTACGGCGCGGGCGCGGCCGAGGCCACTCCGCCGGTCAAGAAGATGCTGGAGCGCGGGCTCAAGGTCTCGGCCGGCACCGACGCGACGCGCGTGGCTTCCTACAACCCGTGGGTGTCGCTGTCGTGGCTGGTCACGGGCAAGACGGTGGGCGGCATGCAGCTCTACCCGCAGCGCAACTGCCTCGACCGCGAGGGCGCGCTGCGCATGTGGACCGAGAACGTCACCTGGTTCTCGAACGAGGAGGGCAAGAAGGGCCGCATCCAGGCCGGCCAGCTCGCCGACCTGGTGGTGCCCGACCGCGACTACTTCGGCTGCGCCGAATCGGAGATCGCCGACATCACGGCGCTGCTGACGATGGTGGGCGGCAAGGTGGTCTATGGCGCCGGGCGCTTCGCGTCGCTCGACGAGGGCGCGCCGCCGCCCGCGATGCCCGACTGGTCGCCGGCGCGTACCTTCGGCGGTTATGCCGGCTGGGCCGACACCCAGGGCGTGCACGGTGCCGAGGGCGCGCCGATGCAGAAGGTCATGCGCAACGCGGCGGCATCCTGCGGCTGCGCGAACAATTGCAACGTGCATGGTCACAGCCACGCGACGGCCTGGAGCAGCAAGCTGCCGATCGCCGACCTCAAGAGCTTCTGGGGCGCGTTGGGCTGCGCCTGCTGGGCGGTGTGATGGCGATGCGCTGGACCACTTCTTCGGCCGTGCGCTGGATCGCCTTGCTGCTGTTGTGCGCGGCCTACCTGCAGGGCGGGCTCAACAAGGCGATGGACTTCGACGCGGCGATCGCCGAGATGAACCACTTCGGCCTGGCGCCGGCCGGCCCGCTGGCCGCGGCGGTGATCGTGCTCGAGCTCGGCGCCGCGGCGCTGATCCTCGCGGGCATCTGGCGCTGGCTCGGCGCGCTCGCGCTGGCGGGCTTCACGCTGATGGCGACCTTCGTCGCGCTGCGCTTCTGGGAGATGCCGCTGGGGCACGAGCGCTTCATGGCCGCCAACTCCTTCTTCGAACACCTGGGACTGGTCGGCGGCTTCGTGCTCGTGGCCTGGCTCGACCTCAAGGAACGCCGCGATGACTGAAGCCCTCAAGACCGCCAAGCCCGGCGCCTTCGCCCCGCTGCGCCAGCCGGTGTTCGCGGTGCTGTGGGCCGCCACGGTGCTCGGCAACATCGGCAGCTTCATGCGCGACGTGGCGAGCTCGTGGCTGGTGACCGACCTCTCGGCCAGCCCGACCGCGGTGGCGCTGATCCAGACCGCGGCAACGCTGCCGGTGTTCCTGCTGGCGATCCCGGCCGGCGTGCTGTCGGACATCCTCGACCGGCGCCGCTTCCTGATCTTCGTGCAGCTGGTGCTGGCGGCGGTCAGCGGCAGCCTGCTGGTGCTCTCGCACACCGGCGCGCTCACGGTCGAGTACCTGATCGCGCTGACCTTCGTGGGCGGCATCGGCGCGGCGCTGATGGGGCCGACCTGGCAGTCGATCGTGCCCGAGCTGGTGCCGCGCTCGGACCTCAAGGGCGCGGTGGCGCTGAACTCGCTGGGCATCAACATCGCGCGCTCGATCGGCCCGGCCGCGGGCGGGCTGATCCTCGCGAGCTTCGGCGCGGCCGTGACCTACGGCGTGGACGTGCTGAGCTACGTGTTCGTGATCGCGGCGCTCTTGTGGTGGAAGCGGCCGGCGGCCGTCGACAGCGGGCTGTCGGAGAACTTCCTCGGTGCCTTCCGCGCCGGCCTGCGCTACACGCGCTCCAGCAAGGAGCTGCACGTGGTGCTGCTGCGCGCGGCGGTGTTCTTCCTGTTCGCGAGCTCGGTGTGGGCGTTGCTGCCGCTGGTGGCGCGCCAGATGCTCGGCGGCAGCGCCGGCTTCTACGGCGTGCTGCTGGGCGCGGTGGGCGCGGGCGCCATCGGCGGCGCGCTGCTGATGCCGCGGATGCGCGAGCGGCTCGATGCCGACGGCATGCTGCTGCTGGCCTCGGTACTGACGGCGGCGGTGATGGGCGCGCTGGTGCTGGCGCCGCCCCAGTGGCTGGCCGTGGCGCTGCTGCTGGTGCTGGGCCTGGGCTGGATCGTGGCGCTGACCACGCTCAACAGCGTGGCGCAGTCGATCCTGCCGAACTGGGTGCGCGGACGCGGCCTGGCGGTCTACCTCACGGTGTTCAACGGCGCGATGGCCGCGGGCAGCCTGGGCTGGGGCCTGGTGGCGCAGCAGATCGGCGTGCCGTTCACGCTGGTGGTGGGCGCGGTGGGGCTGGTGGTGGCGGGATTGATCTTCCACCGCGTGAAGCTGCCCGCGGGCGAGGCCGACCTGCAGGCCTCGAACCACTGGCCCGAGCCGCTGGTGGCCGAGCCCGTGGCGCACGACCGCGGGCCCGTGATGATCCAGGTCGAGTACCGCATCCGCAAGGACGACCGGCCCGCCTTCATGGCCGCGATGAAGCGCCTGTCGCTCGAACGCCGCCGCGACGGCGCCTATGCCTGGGGCCTGCACGAGCACACGGCCGACCCGGAACGGATCATGGAATGGTTCCTCGTCGAGTCGTGGGCCGAGCACCTGCGCCAGCACCACCGCGTGTCGCAGGCCGATGCGGACCTGCAGGGCGAGGCGCTGCGCTTCCATGCGGGGCCGGGCAAGCCGGAGGTGCATCACTTCCTGTCGCTCTGAGCCTTCCTTCTTCTTTCCCCTTCCGTTTCTTTCAATCCCTCACCAAGGAAAAACCATGACCACACTGACCCTTCGCGACGGCACCGAGCTCTACTACAAGGACTGGGGCAGCGGCCAGCCGATCCTGTTCAGCCACGGCTGGCCCCTGAGCGCCGACATGTGGGACAGCCAGATGCAGTTCTTCGCCGAACGCGGCTACCGCGCCATCGCCTTCGACCGCCGCGGCTTCGGCCGCTCGAGCCAGCCCTGGACCGGCTTCGACTACGACACTTTCGCCGACGACATCGCCGAGCTGATCGAGAAGCTCGACCTGAAGAACGTGGTGCTCGCGGGCTTCTCGATGGGCGGCGGCGACGTCACGCGCTACATCGCGCGCCATGGCTCGGCGCGGGTGGCGAAGCTGGCGCTGATCAGCGCGGTCACTCCGCTGTTCATGAAGACGGCCGACCACCCGGTGGGTCCCGAGAAGTCGCTGTTCGACGGCATCCGCGCCGGCCTCGCGGCCGACCGGGCGCAGTTCCTCGACGACTTCAGCACCATCTTCTACGGCACCAACCGGCCGGGCGCGGCGGTGTCGCAGGGCGTGTTCAAGCAGACGCTGCAGATCGCGCTGCAGGCCTCGCTGAAGGCGACGATCGACTGCGTGACCGCGTTCTCCGAGACCGACTTCCGCCCCGACATGGCGAAGATCGACGTGCCCACGCTGGTGATCCACGGCGACGACGACCAGGTCGTGCCCTTCGAGGCCACGGGCAAGCTGGCGCACGAGCTGATCGCGGGCAGCCGGCTCGAGGTGTACGCGGGCGCGCCGCATGCGACCTGCACCACGCACCGCGACCGTGTGAACGCGGACCTGCTGGGCTTCGTGCAGGGCTGAGCGGGGGGGCCGGGCGCGGCGGCGGCGCCCGGCCGTTTTTCCTTTGGGCCCGCTGGCGCCAGGGCCGGTGCCGCTGGCGATAATCCGTCGATGCGAATCCGCTTTACCAAGATGCAGGGGGCCGGCAACGATTTCGTCGTGCTCGACGAAACCCGCGGCACGCTGGGCCTCACGGCCGCGCAGTACCGCTTCCTGGCCGACCGCCATTTCGGCGTCGGCGCCGACCAGATCCTCACGGTGCGGCCCGCGCGCGCCGCGGGCACCGACTTCCAGTACGTGATCCACAACGCCGACGGCGGCGAGGTCGAGCAGTGCGGCAACGGTGCGCGCTGCTTCATGCGCTTCGTGCGCGAGCACGGCCTGACCGACAAGGACACCGTGCGCGTCGAAACCCTGGCCGGCGTGATCGAGCCGCGCATGGGCGACGACGGTCGCGTGACGGTCGACATGGGCGCGCCGATCTTCGAACCCGAGCGCGTGCCCTTCGACACCGCCGGGCTCGATCCGCAGCCCGAGGGCGGCTGGCATACCTGGCACCTGGCGCTGGGCACGCAGGCCGAGAGCGCTATCGTTTCGGTAGCGGTGCTGTCGATGGGCAACCCGCACGCGGTGCAGCTCGTCGACGACGTCGAGACCGCGCCCGTGGCCGAGCAGGGGCCGCAGATCGAGCACCATCCGCGCTTTCCGCAGCGCGTGAACGCCGGTTTCCTGCAGGTGGTCGACCGCACGCACGTGAAGCTGCGCGTGTTCGAGCGCGGCGCGGGCGAAACCCTGGCCTGCGGCACCGGCGCCTGCGCGGCGGTGGTGGCGGGCATCCGGCTCGGGCTGCTGGACCGCCGGGTCGACGTGCAGACGCACGGCGGCATTCTCACGATCGAATGGCAGGGCGAGGGCCGGCCGGTGCTGATGACGGGCCCGGCCACCACGGTGTTCGAGGGCGACATCGAGGTGCCGGACCTGCCATGACCTCCTTCACGAACAACCAAGACGCGAACGCCATGAACCCGATCACCGAAGACGACATCGCGAACTACCTGGCGAACACGCCCGACTTCTTCGAGCGCCATGCCCAGCTGCTGGCGCAGGTGCAGCTCACCAGCCCGCACGGCAACCGCGCCGTGAGCCTGCAGGAGCGCCAGGCCGAGATGCTGCGCGAGAAGATCAAGGCGCTCGAGCACCGCGTGATGGACATGGTGCGCCACGGCACCGAGAACGTGGTGATCGCCGACCGGCTGCAGCGCTGGACCGCGGGCCTCCTGACCACGCGCGACCCGCGCAGCCTGCCCTACCGCATCGCGGTCGACCTGCAGTCGCTGTTCCTGGTGCCGCAGACGGCCATCAAGGTCTGGGACTGCGGCACCGAATACCTCAACGAAGCCTATGCGCAGTGGGTCAGCGACGACGTGAAGGCGCTCGCGACCTCGCTGACCGCGCCCTACTGCGGCCTGAACGCGGGCTTCGAGGCGGCCAACTGGCTGCCCGAGCCGAATGCCGCGGCCTCGATCTCGCTGATTCCGCTGCGTGCCGAGCCCAATGCCCCGGCCTTCGGCCTGCTGGTGCTGGCCTCGCCCGACGCGCAGCGCTTCAACGCCGAGATGGGCACCGACTTCCTCGAGCGCATCGCCGAACTGGCCTCGGGCGCGCTGTCGCGGCTGCGGCCTTGATCCGTCCCGTCGCGGCGCTGGGGCGCCTGTGGCGTCGGGTGCCGCGCGTGCTGCGGATCGCGGCCTGGACGGTGTTCGGCGTCGGCATGGTCGTTTACGCGACCGCCTGGACCGTGGTGTGGCAGGGCGCGCGCGAGGCGCTCGCCAACCCGCCGCAGCGCGCGGCCGACGCCGCGCTGGTGCTCGGCAATCGCGCCTACCTGCGCGGCAAGCCCAATCCCTGCCTGACCGGGCGCGTCGACGAGGGCGTGGCCCTGGCGCGCGCCGGGCTGGTGCGCGAGCTGCTGTTCTCGGGCGGCGTCGACACCGAGGACGGACGCATCGAGGCCGAGGTGATGGAGCAGCATGCGCGCGCCGTGGGCCACAACGGGCCGATGCGGCAGGAGCGGGTGTCGAGCTCGACGCGGCTGAACCTCGCGCTGTCGACGCCGATGCTGCAGGCGGCCGGCGTGCGCAGCGTGATCGTGGTGTCGGAGCCCTACCACCTGTGGCGCGTGAAGCGGCTGGCGCGCAACAGCGGTTTCGACCGCGCCTTCGACGTGCAGTACGCGGCCGCGCCCTCGAGCTGCTGGCGACGCTGGGGCATGGTCTTCAAGGGCGCATTGCGCGAGCCGCTCGCGGTCGTGAACAATGCCGCGCATGGCTACCTCTTCTAGCGCGGCCGGGGCCGAGGCCCCGCCCGCCGACTCGGGCTGGATCGAGAAATACCTGGAGTACGTGCGCGTGGAGCGCCGGCTGTCGGCGCGCACGCTCGAGCTCTACAGCTACCACCTGAAGGAACTGGCGGCGAACGCGGCCGAGGCCGGGCTGCCGCTGGACCGCGTGCAGACCGCGCACGTGCGCCGCTGGATGGCGCAGCTGCATGGCTCGGGCCGCGAGCCGCGCGGCATCGCGCTGGTGCTGTCGTGCTGGCGCAGCTTCTACCGCTGGCTCGGGCACGAGAAGCTGATCGGCTTCAACCCGGTGCAGGACGTGCACGCGCCCAAGGCCGACCGCCCGCTGCCCAAGGCGCTGGGCGTGGACGATGCGGTGCGGCTGGCCGAGCTGCACGACACCGAGGCCGACCCCTGGACCGAGACCCGCGACCGCGCGATCGTCGAGGTGCTCTACGGCTGCGGCCTGCGCGTGAGCGAGCTCACGGGGCTCGACGCGCGCGCGAGCCAGACCGCGCGCGGCTGGATCGACATGGACGCCCACGAGGCCAGCGTGCTCGGCAAGGGCAGCAAGCGGCGCATGGTGCCGGTGGGCTCGAAGGCCATCGAGGCGCTGGCGGCCTGGCTCGCGGTGCGCGGCGACTGCGCGGCGCTCACGGCCGCCACCTTGCGCGAGCCGGCCGAGGCGGCGGCGCTCTTCATCAGCGCCAAGGGCGTGCGCATGTCCTCGCAGGCGGTGTGGAAGCTGCTGCGCGGGCGCAGCCTCAAGGCCGGCCTCGCGACGCCGGTGCATCCGCACATGCTGCGCCATTCCTTCGCGAGCCACGTGCTGCAGTCGAGCAGCGACCTGCGCGCGGTGCAGGACCTGCTGGGGCACGCGAACATCGCGACCACGCAGGTCTACACGCGGCTCGATTTCCAGCACCTGGCGCGCGCCTACGATGCGGCGCATCCGCGCGCGCGGGCCCGCGACGACGATGGCGGCAGTGGCAGCAGCCGTGGCGCCAGGAAAACTCCCGACAAGAAAACATGAAAACCCTCCGACTCAAGCCCGGCAAGGAGCGCTCGCTGCAGCGCCGCCATCCCTGGGTGTTCGAATCCGCCATCGCGCGCGGCGGCGCCGATGCCGGCGAGACCGTGCGCATCGAATCGCACGACGGTGCCTTCCTCGCCTGGGCGGCCTTCAGCCCCGATTCCAAGATCCGCGCGCGTGCCTGGAGCTTCGTCGAGACGCAGCGCATCGACGCGGCCTTCCTCGCGTCGGTGGTGGCGCGCGCGGTCGCGGCGCGCGGCCTGTTCGAGCTTCAGAGCGACGGCGTGCGGCTGGTGCATGGCGAGGCCGACGGCCTGCCGGGCCTGATCGTGGACCGCTACGGCGACACGCTGGTGGCGCAGTTCCTGTCGGCCGGCGTGGAGCGCTGGAAGGCCGTGCTGGCCGATGCGCTGCTGAAGGCGACGGGCCTGTCGAAGCTCTACGAGCGCTCGGACGCCAGCGGGCGCGAGCGCGAGGGGCTCAAGCCCGTGACGGGCTGGCTGCGCGGACAGGACGAGGCGACCGAGATCGTGATCCGCGAGCACGACTGGAAGCTGTCGCTCGACATCGCCACCGGCCACAAGACCGGCTTCTACCTCGACCAGCGCGACAGCCGCCGGCGCTTCGCCGAGATGGCGCGGCACCGGCGCTTCCGGCGCGTGCTCAACTGCTTCTGCTACACGGGCGGCTTCACGGTGGCGGCGCTCGCGGGCCTGAAGGCGGCGGACGCGGTGAAGGGCGCCTCGCTGGTGTCGGTCGATTCCTCGCTGCCGGCGCTCGAGCGCGCGCGCGGCCACCTGGCGCTCAACGGCTTCGACGCGACGGCCGACGGCTTCGAGGCCGAGTTCCTCGATGCCAACGTCAACACCGTGCTGCGCGAGTTCCTCGACCAGGGCCGCAGCTTCGACGCGATCGTGCTCGATCCGCCGAAGTTCGCGCCGACGGTGGCGCATGCCGAGCGGGCCGCGCGCGCCTACAAGGACATCAACCGGCTCGCGCTCAAGCTGCTCGAGCCGGGCGGGGTGCTGCTGACCTTCTCGTGCTCGGGTGGCGTGGGCGCCGACCTGTTCCACAAGATCGTGGCCTCGGCCGGGCTCGATGCCGGCGTGGACGGCTACATCGCCGAACGCCTGGGCGCGGCGCCCGACCATCCGATGACCATCGAATTCCCCGAGGGCGAGTACCTCAAGGGGCTGGCGGTGGTGCGAAAACCCGCTTGACCGTGCCGGCCGAAGGGGGCTTGGCCCCCGCGGCAACGCAACTCAGTGGCACTGGCTACACTGCCCGCCAGTTTCCCGCTTTCCGATCCATTCCATCCGTTTTCCGCTTCCGGAGCACCCCATGGCCCTGATTCCCGCCACCATCCTCACCGGCTTCCTCGGCTCGGGCAAGACGACCTTGCTCAAGCGCATCCTGACCGAGGCCCACGGCCAGAAGATCGCGGTCATCGAGAACGAGTTCGGCGAGGAGAACATCGACAGCGACATCCTCGTGACCGAATCGAAGGAGCAGATCGTGCAGATGAGCAACGGCTGCGTCTGCTGCACCATCCGCGAAGACCTGCGCGAGGCGCTGCAGCTGCTGGCCGCCAAGAAGCGCCAGGGCCTGCTGGAGTTCGACCGCGTGGTGATCGAGACCACGGGCCTGGCCGATCCCGGCCCGGTGGCGCAGACCTTCTTCATGGACGACGAGATCGCCGAGAGCTACCTGCTCGACTCGATCCTGACGCTGGTCGACGCCAAGCACGCGCCGCAGCAGCTCAACGACCGCCAGGAGGCGCGCCGCCAGGTGGGCTTCGCCGACCAGATCTTCATCAGCAAGAGCGAGCTGGTGTCGGCCGAGGAAACCGAGGCGCTGATCCATCGCCTCAAGCACATGAACCCGCGCGCGCCGCAGCAGAAGGCGCATTTCGGCGACGTGCCGCTCAAGGACATCTTCGACCTGCGCGGCTTCAACCTGAACGCCAAGCTCGACATCGACCCCGACTTCCTGAAGGAAGACGACCACGACCATCACGACCATGACCACGCGCATGGCGAGCACTGCGACCATCCCTCGCACAAGCACGAGGGCCACGGCCACCATCACCACACGGACGACGACGTCAAGAGCTTCGTCTACAAGGCCGACCGCGCCTTCGACCCGGCCAAGCTGGAAGACTTCCTGGGCGCGATCGTCAACATCTACGGCCCGCGCATGCTGCGCTACAAGGGCGTGCTGAACATGAAGGGCACCGAGCGCAAGGTGATCTTCCAGGGCGTGCACCAGCTGATGGGCAGCGACCTCGGTCCCGAATGGGGCAAGGACGAGCAGCGCGAGAGCCGCATGGTGTTCATCGGCATCGAGCTGCCGCGCGAGATCCTCGAGCAGGGGCTCGAGCAGTGCCTGGTGTGAGCTGAGTTTTCCGAATGAAGAAAAGGCGCCGGCCGCGAGGCCCGGCGCCTTTTTTACTTGGCGGGCAGCTCGACGGGCTTGCCGATCAGCTTGAGCTGGCCGCCGCTGAATTCGACCTGGCTGGTCACGTCGTCGCCCGTGCGCTTGAGGTAGCCCTGTTGCTCGAACTGTTCGATCATCAGCGCGGCCATTTCGGGGGACGCGGCCTGGTCGCCGCTCGCGGTCCCGGCGATCTTCTCGATCCATTTCACCGGCAGTCTCGCGTCGGCCTTGAGCACGCCGCGCTTGAGCATCAGCGCGCTACCGGGCAGCTGCAGGTCCTCCTCGGTCACGCCGGCCATGGCGGCCGAATAGCTGAACTCGGCGCGCTGGCCATCGATCTCGAGCCGCAGCCGGTCGAGGCCGATCTCGGGGCCGTGGCTGGCCATGGTCTTGAGGTCGGGCGCGACCCGGTCGAGCAGCGCACGCAGCGCGGCCTGCGAGGCCTTGCCGCCGCGGATGCAGCCGTTGGCGGCGGCCGAGCGGGTCCAGATCTCGGCCAGCTTGCGGTAGGCGCCGACGTCGATGCGGCGCATGCTGCTGGCCATCTCGAAGTCGTCGATGCGCGTCGCGCCGACCGAGCCCGTGCCCTTGAAGGTGGCGGTGCCGGCGTAGAGGCCGTTCTCGATGGTGGCGTCGCTGGTGGCGTCGAGGCCCTGCAGCACGATGGCGGGGAAGGGCCTGGCGGGGGCGGCGTCGGGATCGGCCTTCCTGCCGGTCGCCGTGAATTCCAGCGCCTCGAGCCGGCCCGTGCTCTTGCCGGTGGCCAGCATCCAGCCGTGGCGGATGTCGAGGTCGGCCCGGGCGCCGAGCTTGCCCATCTTGAGGTTGACGCCGTTGCGCAGGTCCGCGGCCTCGAAGCCGGGCAGGGCGAGTTCGTAGTGCGCCTCGGTGCGCGCGCCGTCGACCCGTACGCGCAACTGCGCGCCCTGCCAGGAGACGCGGGTCCTGTCCTCGTCGACGAACTGGCCGGGCGCGAGCGCGATCTCGCTGGCGTAGCCGCCGTCGAAGCCGACCCGGGTACGGGCGCTGAACGGCCGGGCGTCGCCGAACACCTTCCTGGCCTCGGCCTGGCCCTTGATGTCGAGCCGCAGTTCGCTCTCGATGGTGGCCGCGGCCAGGCTGCCGCCGGCCAGCGGGCCGTGGCGGATGGTGTCGCGAAAGCTCAGGCGCAGCGGCTTGGCCGGGGCTGGCGCGGCGTCCTCGCCGTCGTCGTCTTCCGAGGCTTCGGGCCGCGCGGCATCGGCCGGGCAGCCCAGTTCCAGCGTCACGGTGCTGACCGCGCCGAGGAAACCGCGCTCGTAGCCGCGCTCGACCACGCGCACCAGCGCGGTCTGCTCCGGCAGCTCCGCGAAGGCGTTGTCATAGACGGATTTCACCTTGTTGCCGGCCCACCAGGTGCTGCCGGCATAGGCCAGCGCGATCGCGGCGGCCAGGACTCCCAGGACGGTCTTCTTGCTCAAGTTCGGCTTTCTTGTAGGGGTATCCGGGGCCATGAGGCCCCTGGCGCCGGCCCTCCGCCGGCGCGGCGCGATGCTACCGGAGCGCCGTGGGGGTCAAACGCATCGCCCGCGCATTCGAGTTCTCTATACAATCGCGCGCCTGTTGAAAACGCCAGGTCCCCCCGCAAGGGGGCGGCAGGGGTCGACGACAGGAGGGCGCCGCATGTTTGCGGCGGGCTTTCGGGGGTATAACCCCGGGGTTCGCCGACCGGCGGATGCCCTCGACAACGTGGAGCCCGCGCGGCCGACCAGGTCCGCAGTGGCTCCCATGGGAGGAGACACCAGTGAAAGCGCGTTCCAGTTCGTCCAAGGAGCCAGTCACCGTGAAGAAGCCCGCCGCCAAGGCCACGCCAGCATCCAGGACCGACGCCACCAAGGCGACGGCCGCGAAGCCGGCTGTACCGGCGGCCAAGAAAGCATCTTCCGCGACGGCGACCGTGGCGAAGAAGGAAGGCGCCGCAGCGAAGAGCGTCAAGACAGAGAAGACCGCAACGCCCACGGCCAAGGCCGCGAGCGCAACGGCGAAGAAAGCAGTTCATCCCGCCACCAAGCCTGCCAGCGAGCCGGCGGCAAGCGTCCCGGCCAAGAGCGCGAGCAAGACAGCCAAAGCGGGTCCATCGTCCACCAAACCCGTCGGCCCGCGTGCCGTTTCACCTGTTCCCTCGATCCCCATGAAAAAAACGGCTGCCGCCTCTTCCCCCGCCCCGGCGACACCTTCGACCCCCGAGCCCGAAGTCGCCACGGCAACGGCCGCGCCCGCTCCCGCCCGCGGCGGCCGGGTGTCCCGCCTGTCGCAACTGACGGTGCCCTCGATGCCGCAATCGGTGGCATCGACCGCCGCCAAGTCCAGCTTTATCCAGACCGCCTCGCAGGCGCTGGTGCCGCCTCCCCCCGTGAATGTGAAGAAAGATCCGAAGTTGGCCAACAACTGGAAGACCAAGTCCGTCGAAGAACTCAGCGATGCCGAAGTCATCGCGATGCCCGATTCCGAGTACATGAACGAAAAGCAGATGGCGTTCTTCCGCCTGAAGCTCGTCGAACTCAAGCGCGGCATTCTCGAGAATGCCGGCGAAACCACCGAGCACCTGCGTGAAGACACGGTGGTCGTGCCCGATCCGGCCGACCGCGCCACCATCGAGGAAGAGCATGCCCTCGAGCTGCGCACCCGCGACCGCGAACGCAAGCTGCTGAAGAAGATCGAGCAGTCGATCCAGCGCATCGACGCCGGCGACTACGGCTACTGCGACGAAACCGGCGAGCCGATCGGCGTCGGCCGCCTGCTGGCCCGCCCGACCGCCACGCTGTCGCTCGAAGCGCAGCAGCGCCGCGAGCTCAAGCAGAAGATGTTCGGGGACTGAGCGCCGGTTCTCCGGCCCGGCCCCGACCGTCGTCCATCGCCCGCGAATGCCAAAGGAAGAAACGGGCCGCCTGCTCTCCAAGGTGGCGAAGTTCGTCCGCAATCCGCTCAAGGATTGGTCGGAGCTGGACAACCCCCCCTCGAATTCGAACGCCTCCGACTCCTCGCTGCCCGACCCGGCCTACAGCCGGGAAATGCTCAAGGAGATGATCGAGCGGCGCCAGCGCAACGATTTCGTGCGCCGGCGCGAGTTCGACATGCTGCGCAAGCTGCGCCAGCGCGAGGCCGCCGCCCACGCCTTCGATGCGACGGTCACGCCGTCGTCGTTCAACATCAACAGCACCTCGGAGAAATCCGAGGGCCGCGCGCTCACGCTCAAGAAGATCGACGAGATCGAGGAGCAGATGTCGCAGCAGTGGTGGAAGGGGCGCGGGCCGAACGGCGAGACGCTGGTCAAGTCGCCGCCCGACGCGGGCGCCGAGACGCTGGCGCCGGCCGACACCGACGCGCTGCTCGAGCCGCCCTCCCGGCCGGTGCCCGCGCCGGTGGCGCCCGCGGCCGTGGCCACGGCCTCGCCGAGCGGCAGCCACATGGCGAGCCGGCTCGCGCAGGACGGCGCGCTCGAGGAGGCGGTGATCCGCTTCGCGCACGGCGATGACGTCGGTGCCGAAGCGATCCTGCTGCAGGCGCTGGCCTCCGAGGGCGCGAGCGGCACCGACGAGACCCATGCCGCGACGGTCGAGCGCGACGACGCCCGCTGGCGCGCGCTGTTCGACCTCTACCGCGCCACCGGCGACGCCGCCAAGTTCGCGGCCGCGCGCATGCGCTATGCCCAGCGCATGCGGCGCATGGGGCCCGACTGGGTGGCGCTCGACGAACTGGCGCGCAGCGTGAAGGCAGTGGCGGCCAGCGAGGAGGGCGACAGCGCCCCCGCCGAAGGCGCCGCCGACTGGGCCGCGCCGGCGAAGCTGGGGCGCGATGGCCTGGTGGCGCTCACCCGGGCGCTGTCGCAGGCCGGCTCGGTCTGGACGCTCGACTGGCGCGCGCTGGGCGCGATCGGCTCCGATGCCGCGGCGCCGCTGCGCGTGCTGTTCGCGCACTGGGCCGATTCGCCGGTCAAGCTGCGCTTCATCGGCGCGGCGCAGTTGCTGGCGGTGCTGGCCGAGTCCGCGCCCAACAACGAGCGCGGCATCGACGACGTCTGGTGGCAGCTGCACATGGCCGCGCTGCGCCTGATGCACCTGCCCGACGACTTCGAGCTGGTGGCGCTCAACTACTGCATCACCTACGAGGTGTCGCCGCCGTCCTGGCAGGACCCGCGCGGCGAATACAGCGCCGTGGCCGCGCCGGTGTCCACGCCGTCGCGCATGGGCTCGGTCTGGTCGCTGCTGTCGGTGGGCGGCGAGTCCGAGAGCTTCCCCTCGGCCGGCAGCGGCTTCGCCGCGCTCGCGGGCGACCTGCGCGGCGAGGCGCCCTCGAACCTGCAGCGGCTCGACGCCGACCTGCGCGGGGGCACCGCGCCGGTGATCTCCTGCGCCGCGCTGCTGCGCATGGACCTGGCCGCGGCCGGCGCGCTGCTGGGCTGGGTGCGCGAGCGCGACGCCAAGGGCGAGCGGGTGCAGTTCGTCGACGCGCACCGGCTGATCGCGACCCTGTTCGGCCTGGTGGGCATCGCCGACCACGCGACGGTCGCGGTGCGCAAGAACTAGGCTTCCAAGCCGTCCTGCGCGGACTTGCATTGCCCCGTCCAGGCCCCAGATGGCTGCGATGGAACAATTTCACGGCACCACCATCGTGAGCGTGCGCCGCAAGACCCCCCAGGGCGACCAGGTCGCCATCGGCGGGGACGGGCAGGTCACACTCGGAAACATCGTCATCAAGGGCACGGCGCGCAAGGTGCGGCGGCTCTATCACGGCAAGGTGCTGGCCGGCTTCGCCGGCGCCACGGCCGACGCCTTCACCCTGTTCGAGCGCTTCGAGGCCAAGCTCGAGAAGCACCAGGGCCACCTGTCGCGTGCCGCGGTCGAACTGACCAAGGACTGGCGCACCGACCGCGTGCTGCGCCGCCTCGAGGCCATGCTGGCGGTGGCCGATGCCACCACCTCGCTGATCATCACCGGCAACGGCGACGTGCTGGAGCCCGAGAACGGCGTCATCGCCATCGGTTCGGGCGGTGCCTACGCGCAGTCGGCGGCCAAGGCGCTGCTCGACAACACCGAGCTCACGGCCGAGCAGATCGTGAAGAAATCGCTGGAGATAGCGGGCGAACTCTGCATTTACACGAACATGAACCACACCGTCGAGACGCTCTGAGGCCCGCCACCATGTCCATGACCCCCCAGGAAATCGTCTCCGAGCTCGACAACCACATCGTCGGCCAGCCGCAGGCCAAGCGCGCCGTGGCCATCGCCCTGCGCAATCGCTGGCGCCGCCAGCAGGTCGACGACAAGCTGCGCGCCGAGATCACGCCCAAGAACATCCTCATGATCGGCCCCACGGGCGTGGGCAAGACCGAGATCGCGCGCCGCCTCGCGCGGCTGGCCGATGCGCCCTTCATCAAGGTCGAGGCCACCAAGTTCACCGAGGTGGGCTACGTCGGCAAGGACGTCGACTCGATCATCCGCGACCTGGCCGAGATCGCCGTCAAGCAGACCCGCGAGGCCGAGAGCGCCAAGGTGCGCGCGCGCGCCGAGGACGCGGCCGAGGAGCGCATCCTCGACGTGCTGCTGCCGCCCGCGCGGCTGGCCGACGGCGCCGCGCCCGACAGCGGCAACGCCACGCGCCAGGCCTTCCGCAAGAAGCTGCGCGAGCACCAGCTCGACGACAAGGAGATCGAGATCGACCTGGTCGAGACGCGCGCGCCGCTCGAGATCATGGGCCCCGCCGGCATGGAGGAGATGGCCGAGCAGCTCAAGGGCATGTTCGGCCAGATGGGCCAGGGCAAGCGCAAGACGCGCAAGCTCAAGATCGCCGAGGCGATGCGCTTCCTGATCGACGAGGAGGCGGCCAAGCTGGTGAACGAGGACGAGATCCGCACCCAGGCGATCGCCAACGCCGAGCAGAACGGCATCGTGTTCATCGACGAGATCGACAAGGTCGCCACGCGCAGCGAGGCGCAGGGCACCGACGTCTCGCGCCAGGGCGTGCAGCGCGACCTGTTGCCGCTGGTCGAGGGCACGGCCGTGAGCACCAAGTACGGCGTGGTGCGCACCGACCACATGCTGTTCATCGCGAGCGGCGCCTTCCACCTGAGCAAGCCCAGCGATCTGATCCCCGAGCTGCAGGGGCGCTTCCCGATCCGCGTCGAGCTGCAGTCGCTGTCGGTGGCGGACTTCGAGAGCATCCTCACGCAGACCCGCGCCTCGCTCGTGAAGCAGTACCAGGCGCTGCTGGCCACCGAGGGCGTCACGCTCGACTTCACGCCCGAGGGCGTGACCCGTCTCGCGAGCATCGCCTTCGAGGTCAACGAGCGCACCGAGAACATCGGCGCGCGCCGCCTGTCGACGGTGATGGAGCGTCTTCTCGATGAAGTAAGCTTCGACGCGGCCCGTCTCGAGGGCCAGACGATCCGCATCGATGCCGCCTACGTGGACCAGCGCCTGGCGGCACTAAGTCACGACGAAGACCTGTCGCGCTTCATCCTCTGAAGTCGCCGCCCTTGCCCCTGTTACAGGGGCAATGCTTCACGCATCACATTCACTGCGTGAGCTAAGTCCTTCTTCCTCAACGAAATTCGCCGATTCCAGAATCTTGGAATCGGCGCTAAGTCGTTGATTCCATTACAAAAAATACCCCGCACGCCTGGTTGCGCCGGAAGTGTTTCCTGCTACAGTGCAAAAAAGTGCAGTTAAGTGGGAAAAAGTGCGAGTAGTGTGCCCTTCGGGCGCTGCGGCCTTCCCACCACAGGGGTTTCTCGGTCGTGTTTCAAGGCGCGTCATCGCTCAGTCTGGATGCCAAGGGGCGGCTTTCGGTGCCGACCCGGCATCGCGACGTCCTGAGCGCCACGGCGGGCGGCCAGCTCACGATCACCAAGCACCCCCATGGCTGCCTGATGGTGTTCCCGCGCCCGGAATGGGAGAAGTTCCGCGAGCGGATCGCCGCGCTGCCGATGTCGGCGCAGTGGTGGAAGCGGGTGTTCCTCGGCAACGCGATGGACGTCGAGATGGACGGCACCGGCCGCATCCTCGTGTCGCCCGAACTGCGTGCGGCCACGGGCATCACGCGCGACACCCTGCTGCTGGGCATGGGCAACCATTTCGAACTCTGGGACAAGGCCACCTACGAGGCCAAGGAGGCCGAGGCCACCCAGGGCGAAATGCCGGATGTGTTTCAGGACTTCGCGTTCTGAGGGGCATCGTGAATACCGCATGGACCCACACGACCGTTCTTCTGGACGAAGCGGTCGAAGCCCTTCTCGCAGGCCAGACGGCCGCGCCCGGCACCTTCGTGGACGCGACCTTCGGCCGGGGCGGGCATTCGCGCGCGATCCTCGCGCGGCTGGCGCCGGAAGGCAGGTTGATTGCCTTCGACAAGGATGCGGAAGCGGTGACCGAAGCAGCGCGCATCTCGGATGCGCGTTTTTCCATCCGGCACCAGGGATTCCGTTCGCTGGGCGAGCTGCCCGGCGCGAGCGTGGCGGGTGTGCTGCTGGACCTGGGCGTGAGCTCGCCGCAGATCGACAACCCGGCGCGCGGTTTCAGTTTTCGTTTCGACGGCCCGCTCGACATGCGCATGGACACCACGCGCGGCGAGAGCGTGGCCGAGTGGCTGGCAACGGCAGAACTCCAACAAATTGCAGAGGTGATCCGTGACTATGGCGAAGAACGGTTTGCTGTTCAGATTGCAAAGGCGATTGTTGCTCGCAGACAAGAACGGGGCGCAATTTCAACCACCACCGAACTGGCCGAGCTCGTGGCTGGCACGGTCAAAACCCGCGAGCCGGGCCAGAACCCTGCAACGCGCACATTTCAGGCTCTTCGGATTTTCATCAACGCCGAGCTTGAAGAGCTGCAACAGGCGCTAGAGGCGAGCCTGTCGGTGCTGCAACCCGGCGGCCGGCTCGCGGTGATCAGTTTCCATTCGCTCGAAGACCGGATCGTGAAGCAGTTCATCGCGAAGCACTCGAAGGAGGTCTACGACCGCCGCGCGCCGTTCGCGGCGCCGAAGGCGATGCGGCTGCGCGCGCTCGAGCGCATCAAGCCCTCCGAGGCCGAGGTCGACGGCAATCCGCGCTCGCGCAGCGCGATCCTGCGCGTGGCCGAACGAACGGAGACGCCATGACACGGCTCCGCGTCCACGGCCTCGGCCGCCCGATTTCCAGCCGCCGCATCCCGGGCGGCTTCGTGCCTTCTGCGCCCGCCATGCGCGGCGAACGGGGAGGCCGCTGAGATGGCACGCCTGAACCTGCTGCTGCTGCTGTCCGTGATCGCCACGGCGCTCTACCTCGTGCACACGCAATACCTCTCGCGCCAGCTCTACACCGAGCTCGACCGCACGATGCAGGAGACGCGCCGGCTCGAGCTCGACCACGACCGGCTGCAGGTCGAGAAGCGCGCGCAGGCCACGCCGCTGCGCGTGGAGAAGCTCGCGAAAGAGCAGCTGCAGATGCGCACCACCTCGCCGGCCATCACGCAGTACGTGCGTCCCGACGGCAGCGTGATCCCGGCCGTGGTCGCACCGCCGCCCGCACCACCCGTCAACAAGCCGGCCGCCAACAAGCCGGCCGCCGCCGCAGCCGCAAGGGGGCAGCGATGAGCCGCCGCAGCGTGCGCTATACCACCAGCCCCCTGCTGGCGAGCAAGACGCCGGTGTGGCGCAGCAAGTTCATCGTCGGCGGCATCGCGCTGGGCTTCGTCGTGCTCGCGGGCCGCGCGGCCTACGTGCAGGTGTTCGGCAACAGCTTCTTCCAGCGCCAGGGCGAGGTGCGCTTCGCGCGCACGCTCGAGCTGCCGGCCAACCGCGGCCGCATCCTCGACCGCAACGGCCTGATCCTCGCGTCGAGCGTGGTGGCGCCCAGCATCTGGGCCATTCCCGAGGACGTGGAGCGCGACGATCCCGAGGTGCGCGCCAAGCTCAAGCAGGTGGCCAAGCTGCTCGAGATGCCGCAGAAGGACTTCGACAAGAAGCTCGAGGACGAGGACAAGACCTTCGTCTGGATCAAGCGCCAGGTCGACGAGCCGATCGCCAAGCAGATCGCCGCGATGAACCTCAAGGGCATCTACCAGCGCAAGGAATACAAGCGCCAATACCCCGAGGGCGAGGCCGCCGCGCACGTGGTGGGTTTCACCAACGTCGAGGACAGCGGCCAGGAAGGCATCGAGCTCGCGTTCGACAAGGACCTGGCCGGCAAGGCCGGCTCGCGCCGCGTCATCAAGGACCGCCTGGGCCGCGTGGTCGAGGGCGTGGGCGAGCAGGTGCCGCCGCTCGACGGCAAGGACATCCAGCTCAGCGTCGACAGCAAGGTGCAGTTCTTCGCCTACCAGAAGCTGCGCGACGCCGTGACCGCGCGTAAGGCCAAGGCCGGCAGCGTGGTGGTGCTCGACGCCGTCACCGGCGAGGTGCTGGCGCTGGCCAACTACCCGAGCTACGTGCCCGACAAGCGCCAGAACCTCACGGGCGAGCAGCTGCGCAACCGCGCGATGACCGACACCTTCGAGCCCGGCTCGACCATGAAGCCGATCACCGTGGCGATGGCGCTGGAGGCCGGCCGGGTCAAGCCCACGACGCCGATCGAGACCGCGCCGGGGCGCTACCAGCTCGGCGGCTTCACCATCAGCGACACCCACAACTACGGCACGCTGACGGTCGAGGGCGTGATCCAGAAGTCGAGCAACGTCGGCGCGCTCAAGATCGCGCAGAAGATGACCCCGCACGAGATGTGGGACACCTACACCGCGCTCGGCTACGGCCAGAAGCCGCAGATCCAGTTCCCCGGCGCGGTCACCGGCCGGCTGCGGCCCTGGAAGACCTGGAAGCCGGTCGAGCAGGCCACCATGGCCTATGGCTACGGCTTGTCGGCCTCGCTGTTTCAAATGGCACATTCGTACACCGCGTTCGCGCACGATGGCGCGATCATTCCGGCGACGATCCTCAAGAACACCGAGCCGCCGGCCGGCGTGCGCGTCTTCTCGCCGTCGAACGCGCTCGCGGTGCGCAAGATGCTGCAGATGGCCGCGGGCCCGGGCGGCACCGGCACGCGCGCGCAGACGGTCGGCTACTCGGTCGGCGGCAAGTCGGGCACGGCCCACAAGCAGGTCGGCAAGGGCTACGCGAGCAACAAGTACCGCGCCTGGTTCACCGGCATGGCGCCGATCGAGAAGCCGCGCATCATCGTCGCGGTGATGATCGACGAGCCGACCGACGGCCAGTACTTCGGCGGCCTGGCCGCGGCGCCCGTGTTCAGCGAGGTCGTGCAGCAGACGCTGCGCATGATGAACGTGCCGCCCGACCTGGCGGTCAAGCCCCTGGTGATGACCCAGGGCGTGGACGAGAGCTTCTGAGCATGCTGACCTTCACCTCCCCCCCACTGGCCGCGGCCTGGCTCAAGGAGCGGGTGCCGCAGGGCGCGCTGCATGCCGACAGCCGCTCGGTCGGCGCGGGCGACGTGTTCGTCGCCTGGCCCGGCGCCGCGACCGACGGCCGCAAGCACGTGGCGGCGGCGCTGGCGCGGGGCGCGGCGGCCTGCCTGGTCGAGCACGAGGGCGTCGAGGCCTTCGGCTTCGACGGCGACGAGCGCATCGTCAGCTATCCCGGCCTCAAGGCCGCCACCGGCCCGATCGCCGCGGCCTTCTACGACCATCCCTCGGCCCGGCTCGACCTGCTGGCCGTGACCGGCACCAACGGCAAGACCTCCACTGCCTGGTGGCTGGCCGAATCGCTGTCGACCCTGCGGCCGGCCGGCGGCGTGCGCCCGATGCGGCCCGACGGCACCGTGCAGCGCGATGCGCCCTCGCCGTGCGCCGTGATGGGCACGCTGGGCATCGGCGTGCCGCCCGAGCTGACCTACACCGGCCTCACCACGCCCGATCCCGTGATGATGCAGCGCGAGCTGCGCGCGCTGGTCGAGCGCGGCTTCGGCGCCTGCGCCATCGAGGCCTCGTCGATCGGCATCGCCGAGCGCCGGCTCGACGGTGCCCGGATCGCGGTGGCCGTGTTCACCAATTTCACGCAGGACCACCTCGACTACCACGGCAGCATGGATGCCTACTGGCAGGCCAAGGCCGAGCTGTTCCGCTGGCCCGGCCTGCGCGCCGCGGTGATCAACATCGACGACACCCATGGCGCCAGCCTGTGCGCGAACCTGATCGATGCCGGCGTCGGCGCGCTCGACGTCTGGACCGTGTCGGCCGACGGCAACCCGGCGCGCCTGATGGCGCGCGACATCGGCTACGACGCCCAGGGCCTGCAGTTCTCGGTCGCCGAGCACGGCACCGCGGCCGTCGAGCGCGTGGCGACCGGCCTGATCGGCCAGTACAACGTGGCCAACCTGCTCGGCGTGCTCGGCACGCTGCGCGCGCTGGGCCTGACGCTCGCGCAGGCCGTGGCGGCGTGCGCGAACCTGAGCAGCGTGCCGGGCCGCATGGAGCGCGTGGGCACCGGGGCCGGCGTGCCGCTCGCGGTGGTCGACTACGCCCACACGCCCGACGCCATCGACAAGGCGCTGGCCGGCCTGCGCCCGCTCGCGCAGCAGCGCGGCGGCAAGCTGTGGTGCGTGTTCGGCTGCGGCGGCGACCGCGATCCGATCAAGCGCCCGATGATGGCCGCCGTGGCCGAGCGCCAGGCCGACCAGGTCGTGGTGACCAGCGACAACCCGCGCGGCGAGAAGCCCGACGCGATCGTCGCGCAGGTGCTGCGCGGCCTCTCGCGCCCCGACGCCGCCCAGGTGCAGGTCGACCGCGCCCTCGCCATCGCCGACACGATCGCGCAGGCCGCGCCCGAGGACGTGGTGCTGATCGCCGGCAAGGGCCACGAGGCCTGGCAGGAGATTGCGGGCCAGCGCCTGCCCTTCTCCGATCGCAGCCATGCGCACGACGCGCTCGAGAAGCGGAGGGGTGCATGAGCGACACCACCTCCCTCGCGCTGACGCTGGCGCAACTGCAGCAGTGGATTCCGGGCGCGCGCCTCGTCGGCGATCCCGCGACCGTGATCGCGCGCGTGCACACCGACACCCGCACCCTGGCCGCGGGCGACCTGTTCGTCGCCCTCAAGGGCGAGCGCTTCGATGCCAACGACTTCCTGCCGCAGGCGCGTGCCAGCGGCGCAATGGCCGCGGTCGCGCACGGCGGCCTCGAGGCCGCGGGCCTGGCCGGGCTCGAAGTGCCCGACACCCTGGTGGCGCTCGGCGCCATCGGCGCGCACTGGCGCGCGCAGTTCTCGCTGCCGCTGATCGCGGTGACGGGCAGCAACGGCAAGACCACCGTCACCCAGATGATCGCGGCCATCCTGATGGCCTCGAAGCCCGAGCGCGCGCTCGCGACCGCCGGCAACTTCAACAACGAGATCGGCGTGCCGCTGACCCTGCTGCGCCTGCGCGCACAGCACCAGCGCGCGGTGGTCGAGCTCGGCATGAACCATCCAGGCGAGATCGCGCGGCTGGCCGCCATCTCGCGCCCGACCATCGCGCTGGTGAACAACGCCCAGCGCGAGCACCAGGAGTTCATGGTCAGCGTGGAGGCCGTGGCGGTCGAGAACGCCGCCGTGTTCGCGGCGCTGCCCGACGACGGCACGGCCGTGTTCCCGCACGGCGACGAGTTCACCACGCTGTGGAGCGACATGGCGCGCGACGGCGCCGCGCGCCGCTGCCTGACCTTCGGCGAGCACGACGATGCCGACATCGGCCTCGAGCACGCCGAATGGACGCAGGGCGCCTGGCAGGTGCGCGTGCGCACGCCGCTCGGCGGCTTCGCCACGCGGCTGCGCATCGCGGGCCGCCACAACGTGATCAATGCGCTCGCGGCCACCGCCTGCGCGCTGGCCGCGGGCGTGTCGCTCGACACCATCGCGGCCGGCCTCGATGCCTTCGAGCCGGTCAAGGGCCGTTCCAAGGCCAGCGCGCTCGCGCTGGCAGGCGGCCGCGCCATCACGCTGGTCGACGACAGCTACAACGCCAACCCCGACTCGGTGCGCGCCGCGATCGACGTGCTCGCCGCGCTGCCGGGCCCGCGCCTGCTGGTGCTGGGCGACATGGCCGAGGTCGGCGAGCGTTCGGACGAATTCCATGCCGAGGTCGGCGACTGGGCGCGCCAGCGCGGCATCGAGACCGTCTACACGCTCGGCAGCGCCTCCGAGCACAGCATCGCCGCCTTCCAGCGCGGCGACGCGGCCACGGTGGGCGGCGGACGCCATTTCGAGGACATCGACACCCTGAACGCCGCGGTGCTCGCGCGGCTGCCGCTGGTCGGCAGCGTGCTGGTCAAGGGCTCGCGCTCCATGAAGATGGAACGCGTGGTCCAGGCCATCGCGGCGCAGGGTGCGACCCCGCAGACACAACCACAACAAGAAGGAGGCCGTCCCTGATGCGGGGGCGGTGCGCAATTTCATGTTCATGAGCCTGGCCCAATGGCTGCAGACCCTCTCGCCGGAACTCGGGTTCCTGCGGGTGTTCCAGTACCTGACCTTTCGCGCGCTGATGGCGGCGCTGACCGCGCTCGTGGTCGGCCTCGTGGCCGGTCCGTACGTGATCCGGCGCCTGACCGCGCTGAAGATCGGCCAGCCGGTGCGCGGCTACGCGATGGAGACCCACCTGAGCAAGAGCGGCACGCCCACCATGGGCGGCGTGCTGGTGCTGTTCGCGATCGCCTTCGCCACCATCCTGTGGTTCGACCTCTCGAACCGCTTCGTCTGGATCGTGCTGTGGGTCACGCTGGGCTTCGGAGCGATCGGCTGGGTCGACGACTGGCGCAAGGTGGTGCACAAGGACCCCGAGGGCATGCGCTCGCGCGAGAAGTACTTCTGGCAATCGGTGGTGGGGCTGCTCGCGGCCTTCTACCTGCTGTTCAGCATCTCGGAGAGCTCGAACTGGCGCGTGCTGCAGCTGTTCTTCGCCTGGGTGCAGTCGGGCTTCGACCTCGACTTCCCGCCCAAGATCAACCTGCTGGTGCCCTTCTTCAAGGAAGTCAGCTATCCGCTGGGCGGCATCGGCTTCGTGATCCTGACCTACCTGGTGATCGTGGGCGCGAGCAACGCGGTGAACCTCACCGACGGCCTCGACGGCCTGGCGATCATGCCGGTGGTGATGGTGGGCTCGGCGCTGGGCGTGTTCGCCTACGTGACCGGCAGCGCGGTCTACTCCAAGTACCTGCTGTTCCCGAACATCCCGGGTTCGGGCGAGCTGCTGGTGTTCTGCTCGGCGATGGCCGGCGCGGGCCTGGCCTTCCTCTGGTTCAACACCCATCCGGCGCAGGTGTTCATGGGCGACGTGGGCGCGCTCGCGCTCGGCGGCGCGCTGGGCACCATCGCGGTCATCGTGCGCCAGGAGATCGTGTTCTTCATCATGGGCGGCATCTTCGTGGTCGAGGCGATCTCGGTGATGGCCCAGGTCACCTACTTCAAGTACACGAAGAAGCGCTTCGGCGAGGGCCGCCGCGTGCTCAAGATGGCGCCGCTGCACCACCACTTCGAGAAGAGCGGCTGGCGCGAGACGCAGGTCGTGGTGCGCTTCTGGATCATCACGATGCTGCTGTGCCTCGTGGGCCTGTCGACGCTGAAGCTGCGCTGAGAGACGACGCATGCGGCACCTGAAAGACCTCCCCGTCCTCATCCTCGGCCTCGGCGCGTCCGGGCTGGCGATGGCGCGCTGGTGCGCGCGCCACGGCGCGCAGGTGACGGTGGCCGACACGCGCGAGGCGCCGGCCCTGCTCGACACGCTGCGCGCCGAGTGGCCCGAGGCGGTGTTCGTCGGCGGCCCGTTCACGGCCGCGCTGATCGAGGGCACGCCGATCCGCGCCGTCTACCGCTCGCCGGGCCTGAGCCCCGAGGCCATCGCGCCGGTGGCCGATGCGGCGCGCGCGGTCGGACTGCCGGTCGGCGGCGAGCTCGACCTGTTCGCGCGCGCGCTGGCGGATCTCGCGATCGTCGAGACACCGGCGGTGGTCGAGGTTGAAGAAGAAAGCGCGGCGCAAGGCGAGCTGGCGCTGGAGGCGGCGGTGCCGGCCGAGAGCGAGCCGGTGCCCGAGGCGCAGGCGCCTGCCGTGCTGCCCGAAGTCCAGGCGCCGGCGGCGGAAGAAGCTCCCGCAGCGGCAGAAGAGGCCGTGGTCGAGACGACGGCAGTGGCCGAAGCCGTCGAAGCCATGGCGCCCGCGATCGAGGCGCAGCCCGCCGAACCCGAAGCCCTCGAGGAAACCTCCGAAGCACCGCGCGCTCCCGCCGCCTTGCCCGAATCGATGCCGCGCGATCCCTCGCTGAGCGTCCCTGTGCTGCAGCCGCCGGAACCCGAGGCACCGGCCGCCGATGCGCCCGTGGTTCAGGAAGGCGTCGAGGCAGGCGCCGAGCCCGCCGAGCCCGAAACGCCGGATGCCGCCGAAGGCACCCAACCCGAGGCCGCCGAGCCCGCGCCCGTCGCCGCACCGGCCCCCAAGCCCGCGTCGAACCTGCCGGCCTTCACGGTCGGCAAGCCCTACGTTCCCACGGCCGCGAAGGAGGCGGCCGACTTCGTCGCGAAGATCGCCGAGTTCGCCGCCACCAATCCCGCCTCGGCCGTGGCCGAGGAGGAGCCCGCGCCGCAGGCCGAGGCCCAGCCCGAGCCGGAACCCGCGCCCGAGCCCGCCAAGGGCTACACGCCGGTGGTGCTCGCGATCACCGGCACCAACGGCAAGACCACGGTCACGGCGCTGACCGGCCAGCTCATCGAGCGTGGCGGCAAGAGCGTGGCGGTGGCCGGCAACATCGGCCCGACGCTGCTCGACACGCTGAGCGCGCATCTCGACGCCGGCACGCTGCCCGAGGCCTGGGTGATCGAGCTCTCGAGCTTCCAGCTCGACGGCGTGCAGGGCTTCGAGCCCGCGGCCGCGACGGTGCTCAACCTCACGCAGGACCACCTCGACTGGCACGGCGACATGCCGGCCTATGCGCAGGCCAAGTCGCGCATCTTCGGCAAGACCGCGCTGATGGTGCTCAACCGCGACGACCCGGCCGTGATGGCGATGCTCGCCACCGCGGGCCAGGAACCGGTCAAGCCCGTCGAGGAGGTGGTGAACGCCCGCGGCGCGCGCCGCGCGCCGGCCAAGCCCAAGGCGCAGCGCGTGCAGGTGCGCCCGCACGTCACCTTCGGCGCGAGCATGCCGCAGCGCCCCGGCGATTACGGCATCGAGCGCGTCAACGGCATGAGCTGGCTGGTGCGCGCGCACGAGGCCGACGAGACGCAGAAGCGCAAGCGCGGCCAGGTGGTCGAGGAAGAGATCTTCGTGCAGCGCCTGATGCCGGCCGACGCCCTGCGCATCCGCGGCCGCCACAACGCGATGAACGCGCTCGCCGCGCTGGCGCTCGCGAACGCGGCCGACTGCCCGCTCGGCCCGATGCTCTACGGCCTGCGCGAGTACCGCGGCGAGCCGCACCGCGTCGAGCCGGTGGCGCTGATCGACGACGTCGAGTACTTCGACGACAGCAAGGGCACCAACGTCGGCGCCACCGTGGCGGCGCTCGGCGGCCTCGGCGAGGACCGCCGCGTGGTCGTGATCCTCGGCGGCGAGGGCAAGGGCCAGGACTTCGAGCCGCTCGCGCTGCCGGTGCGCCAGTACGCGCGCGCCGTGGTGCTGATCGGCCGCGACGCGCCGCTGATCGAGGCCGCGCTGGCTGCCACCGGCGTCACGCTGATGCATGCGGGCTCGATGCACGAGGCCGTGCAGCTGGCCGCGCGCCGCGCCCATCCGGGCGATGCCGTGCTGCTGTCACCGGCCTGTGCGAGCTTCGACATGTTCAAGAACTACCCGCACCGCGCGGCGGTGTTCCGCGAGGCCGTGCAGGCGCTCGAGGACGAGCCGCGCGACTTCGGGGAACCCGATTCGACGGAAGGACCGGCATCGTGAACTCCGCCGCCGCGGGCGCCACGCCCAACACCCGGCCCGGCCGCTTCAGCGGCTGGTTCCGGCGCGCGCGCAGCGGCATCGATGCGCTGCCGGTGCACCTGCCGGTGCGCCTCGGCGGCGCCGGCTTCACCCAGACCAAGGCCGCGCCGATCCGCGTGCTGGGCTTCGACCAGGCGCTGGTGTGGGTCACGGTCGCGCTGCTGACCTGGGGCCTGATCATGGTCTATTCGGCCTCGATCGCGCTGCCCGACAACCCGCGCTTCGCGCGCGCCGGCTACAGCGCTTCGTACTTCCTCACGCGCCATGCGGCTTCGGTGGTGTTCGCCTTCATCGCCGCGCTGCTGGCCTTCCAGATCCCGATGAAGACCTGGGAGCGCGCCGCGCCCTGGCTGTTCGTGGCCTCGCTGCTGCTGCTGGTGGCGGTGCTGATCCCGCACATCGGCATCAGCGTGAACGGCGCGCGGCGCTGGCTGCCGATGGGCTTCATGCGCTTCCAGCCCTCCGAGCTCGCGAAGGTCGCGATGGTGCTCTATGCGGCCAGCTACATGGTGCGCAAGATGGAGATCAAGGAGCGCTTCTTCCGCGCCGTGCTGCCGATGGGCATCGCGGTGGTGGTGGTCGGCATGCTGGTGATGGCCGAGCCCGACATGGGCGCCTTCATGGTGATCGCGGTGATCGCGATGGGCATCCTGTTCCTGGGCGGCGTGAACGCGCGCATGTTCTTCGTGATCGCCGCGCTGGTGGTGGTGGCCTTCGGCACCATCGTCGCCACCAGCCCGTGGCGGCGCGAGCGGATCTTCGCCTACCTCGACCCGTGGAGCGAGGAGCACGCGCTCGGCAAGGGCTACCAGCTGTCGCACTCGCTGATCGCCATCGGCCGCGGCGAGATCTTCGGCGTCGGCCTCGGCGGCAGCGTCGAGAAGCTGCACTGGCTGCCCGAGGCCCACACCGACTTCCTGCTGGCCGTGATCGGCGAGGAGTTCGGCCTGGTCGGCGTGCTGCTGATCATCGGCCTGTTCCTCTGGCTCACGCGCCGCGTGATGCACATCGGCCGTCAGGCCATCGCGCTCGACCGCGTGTTCTCGGGCCTCGTGGCCCAGGGCGTGGGCGTGTGGATCGGCTTCCAGGCCTTCATCAACATGGGCGTGAACCTCGGCGCGCTGCCGACCAAGGGCCTCACGCTGCCGCTGATGAGCTTCGGCGGCTCGGCGATCCTGATGAACATGGTGGCGCTGGCGATTGTGCTGCGCATCGACTACGAGAACCGTGTCCTCATGAGAGGGGGCCGCGTATGACGGGTCGTACCGCACTCGTGATGGCCGGCGGCACCGGCGGCCACATCTTCCCGGGCCTCGCCGTGGCCGAGGCGCTGCGCGAGCGCGGCTGGCGCGTGCACTGGCTGGGCGCGCCCGGCGGCATGGAAGAGAAGCTGGTGCCGCCGCGCGGCTTCGCCTTCGAGCCGGTGCAGTTCGGCGGCGTGCGCGGCAAGGGTCCGCTCACGCTGTTCCTGCTGCCGCTGCGCCTGCTGCGCGCCTTCTGGCAGAGCCTGCGCGTGGTGCGCCGCGTGAAGCCCGACGTGCTCGTGGGCCTGGGCGGCTACATCACCTTTCCGGGCGGGATGATGGGCGTGCTGCTCAACAAGCCGCTGGTGCTGCACGAGCAGAACTCGGTCGCGGGCCTCGCCAACAAGGTGCTGGCGGGCGTGGCCGACCGCGTCTTCACGGCCTTCCCCGACGTGCTCAAGAAGGCGCAGTGGATCGGCAACCCGCTGCGCGCGGCCTTCACCTCGCAGCCTGCGCCGGCCGAGCGCTTCGCGGGCCGCAGCGGTCCGCTCAAGCTGCTGGTGGTCGGCGGCAGCCTCGGCGCCAAGGCGCTCAACGCGGTGGTGCCGCAGGCGCTCGCTCGCATCGAGCCGGGCACGCGCCCGCAGGTGCTGCACCAGAGCGGCGCCAAGCAGATCGACGAGCTGCGCGCCAACTACGCGGCCGCCGGCGTCGAGGGCGAGCTCACGCCCTTCATCGAGGACACGGCCCTGGCCTATGCCGAGGCCGACCTCATCGTCGCGCGCGCCGGTGCCAGCACCGTGACCGAAATCGCGGCCGTCGGCGCCGCGGCGCTGTTCGTGCCTTTTCCTTCCGCGGTCGACGACCACCAGACCACCAACGCGCGCTTCCTCGTCGATGCCGGTGGCGGCTGGCTGGTGCAACAGACCGATCTCACCCCTGAATTGCTGGCCGATTTGCTACAGAAGACACAACGAACCGAATTGATCGAACGCGCCGAACGCGCCAGGACGATGCAGAAAACCGAGGCCGTCGAAGCGATGGTGCGCGCTTGCGAGGAGCTGGCACGATGAAGCACGCGATTCGCCACATCCACTTCGTCGGCATCGGCGGCTCCGGCATGAGCGGCATCGCCGAGGTGCTGCTGAACCTCGGCTACCGCATCACCGGCTCCGACCTCTCCGACAGCGCCACGCTGCGCCGGCTCGCGGGCCTGGGCATCGGCACCTTCGTGGGCCATGCGGCCGCGAACGTGGAGGGCGCCGACGCGGTCGTGACCTCGACCGCGGTGCAGGCCGACAACCCCGAGGTGCTGACCGCGCGCGAGAAGCGCATCCCGGTCGTGCCGCGCGCCGTCATGCTGGCCGAGCTGATGCGCCTGAAGCAGGGCATCGCCATCGCCGGCACGCACGGCAAGACCACCACCACCAGCCTGGTGGCGAGCGTGCTCGCGGCCGCGGGGCTCGATCCCACCTTCGTGATCGGCGGCCGGCTCAACAGCGCGGGCGCCAATGCGCAGCTCGGCAGCGGCGACTACATCGTGGTCGAGGCCGACGAATCCGACGCCTCGTTCCTGAACCTGCTGCCCGTGATGGCGGTGGTCACGAACATCGACGCCGACCACATGGAGACCTACGGACACGACTTCGGCAAGCTGAAGAAGGCCTTCGTCGACTTCCTGCACCGCATGCCCTTCTACGGCACCGCGATCCTGTGCACCGACGATCCGGCGGTGCGCGAGATCGTGGCCGACGTGACCTGCCCGGTCACCAGCTACGGTTTCGGCGAGGACGCCCAGGTGCGCGCGGTCGACGTGCGCGCCGTCGGCGGCCAGATGCACTTCACCGCGCAGCGCCGCAACGGCGTGACCCTGCCCGATCTGCCGGTGGTGCTGAACCTGCCGGGCGAGCACAACGTGCGCAACGCGCTGTCGGTGATCGCGGTGGCGGTCGAACTCGGGATCGCTGACGAGGCGGTGCAGCGCGGGCTGGCCGGCTTCAAGGGCGTGGGCCGGCGCTTCCAGAGCTATGGCGAGGTCGCGGCCAAGGCCGGCGACGGCAGCTTCACCGTGATCGACGACTACGGCCACCACCCGGTGGAAATGGCCGCCACGCTCGCGGCCGCGCGCGGCGCCTTCCCGGGCCGGCGCCTGGTGCTGGCCTTCCAGCCGCACCGCTACACCCGCACGCGCGACTGCTTCGAGGACTTCGTCAAGGTCATCGGCACCGCCGACGCGGTGCTGCTCGGCGAGGTCTACGCGGCCGGCGAGCAGCCCATCGTGGCGGCCGACGGCCGCACGCTGGCGCGCGCGCTGCGCGTGGCCGGCAAGGTCGAGCCGGTGTTCGTCGACGACATCGCCGCGATGCCGCGGGCCATCCTCGACAACGCGCGTGCCGGCGACGTGGTGCTGTGCATGGGCGCGGGCTCCATCGGCGCGGTGCCGGGCAAGGTGGTCGAGCTCGGCGCGGTGCCGGCGGTGGCCACTTCTTCTTCATCCACGACATCGCAGCACGCTGCGCACAAGGGGGAGGCGTCGTGAGCCTTCAGGATCCCACACTCTTCGGCAAGGTCGCCGTGCTGTTCGGCGGCAGCTCGGCCGAGCGCGAGGTCTCGCTGATGTCGGGCACCGGCGTGCTCGAGGCGCTGCGTTCGCGCGGCGTCGACGCCCATGCCTTCGACCCGTCGCAGCGCGACCTGTCCGAGCTCCGGCGCGAAGGCTTCGCGCGCTGCTTCGTGGCGCTGCATGGCCGCCACGGCGAGGACGGCACGGTGCAGGGCGCGCTCGAGATGCTCGGCATTCCCTACACCGGCTCGGGCGTGATGGCCTCGAGCGTGGCGATGGACAAGGTCATGACCAAGCGCATCTGGCAGGCCGACGGCCTGCCCACGCCCAAGTACGTGCGCCTGGCCTTCGACCAGCAGAGCCGCGAACAGGTGATGGCCGTGCCCGACGTGCTGGGCCTGCCGCTGATCGTGAAGCCGCCGCGCGAGGGGTCCTCGATCGGCGTGACCAAGGTCGAGGGCTACTCGCAGATGCAGGACGCGGTGACGCTGTCGGTCAAGTACGACGCCGACGTGCTCTGCGAGGAGTTCATCGAGGGCGAGGAAGTCACCTGCGCCGTGCTCGGCAGCGGCCTCGACGCGCATGCGCTGCCGGTGGTGCGAATCGCCGCGCCCGAGGGTGCCTACGACTACCAGAACAAGTACTTCACCGACGACGTGAAATACCACTGCCCGAGCGGCCTGCCCGAGACGGAGGAGCGCGAGATCCAGCGCATCGCGCTGGCGGCCTATCGCACGCTCGGCTGCCGCGGCTGGGGCCGCGCCGACGTGATGATCCGCGCCAGCGACCGCAAGCCCTTCCTGCTCGAGATGAACACCTCGCCGGGCATGACCAGCCATTCGCTGGTGCCGATGTCGGCACGCGCGGCGGGCATCGCCTACGAGGAACTCTGCCTGCGCGTGCTGGCCACGGCCACGCTCGACGCCACGGGAGGCGCGCACTGAAGATGGCCGACAGCATCCCCACGCCCTTCGACGTCAAGCTCATGAACATCGTCGCGAACCTCGCATTCGTGGCGGTGGGCCTGATGCTGCTCGCCGCGGGCGCCTGGTGGGTGCTGCGCCAGCCCTTCTTCCCGATCGCGGGCATCAAGGTCGACGGCGAGGTGACGCACAACAACGCCGTCACCCTGCGCGCCAACGTGGCGCCGCAGCTCAAGGGCAACTTCTTCACCGTCGACCTCGCGCGCGCGCGCACCGCCTTCGAGTCGGTGCCGTGGGTGCGCAGCGCGGTGGTGCGGCGCGAGTTCCCGAACAAGCTGCGCGTGACGCTGACCGAGCAGGTGCCGGTGGCCAACTGGGGCGACGAGTCGAGCTCGAAGCTGATCAACGGCTTCGGCGACGTGTTCGAGGCCAACGTGGCGGAGGTCGACGACAAGCTGCCGCGGCTCGATGGACCGATCGAGCAGGCCGGGCAGGTGCTGGGCATGTACCGCGTGCTGCAGCCGATGTTCGAGCCCTACGACCTCGGCCTCGACGCGCTCACGCTGTCGAGCCGGGGCAGCTGGCGCGCGCAGCTCGACAGCGGCGCGACGATCGAACTGGGCCGGGGCCAGAGCGAGGAGGTGGCGGCGCGGCTGCAGCGCTTCCTGAAGACCGTGACGCAGGTCGCGGGGCAGTACCGCCGCACCATGGACGACGTCGAGGGCGCCGATCTGCGCCACAACGACGCCTATGCGTTGCGCTTGCGCGGCGTCACCACCGTGGTGGCCGACCCCAAGACGCCCAAGAAGAAATAGACGAATACCGAGGACATATCGATGCCCAAAGAATACAAGGACCTGGTTGTCGGCCTCGACATCGGCACCGCGAAGGTGATGGTGGTCGTGGCCGAGGTGCTGCAAGGCGGCGAGCTCAAGCTCGCGGGCCTGGGCATCGCGCCTAGCAACGGCCTCAAGCGCGGCGTGGTGGTGAACATCGACGCCACCGTGCAGAGCATCCAGCAGGCGCTCAAGGAAGCGGAGCTCATGGCCGACTGCAAGATCGGCCGCGTCTACACCGGCATCACCGGCAGCCACATCCGCGGCATCAACTCCAGCGGCATGGTGGCGGTGAAGGACAAGGAAGTGACGCCGGCCGACGTGGCGCGCGTGGTCGAGACCGCGCGTGCCATCAACATCTCGAGCGACCAGCGCCTGCTGCTGGTGGAGCCGCAGGAGTTCGTGATCGACGGCCAGGACGTGAAGGAGCCGATCGGCATGAGCGGCATGCGTCTCGAGGCCAAGGTGCACATCGTGACCGGCGCGCAGAGCGCGGCCGAGAACATCATCAAGTGCGTGCGCCGCTGCGGCCTCGAGGTCGACCAGCTGATGCTGAACCCGCTGGCCTCGAGCCAGGCGGTGCTGACCGAGGACGAGCGCGAGCTCGGCGTGGTGCTGGTGGACATCGGCGCGGGCACCACCGACGTCGCGATCTTCACCAACGGCGCGATCCGCCACACGGCGGTGATCCCGATCGCGGGCGACCTGATCACCAGCGACATCGCGATGGCGCTGCGCACGCCGACCAAGGACGCGGAAGACATCAAGGTCGAGAACGGCTTCGCCAAGCAGCTGCTGGCCGATCCCGACACGCAGGTCGAGGTGCCCGGCCTCGGCGACCGCGGTCCGCGCATGCTGAGCAAGCAGGCGCTGGCCGGCGTGATCGAGCCGCGCATCGAGGAGATCTTCTCGCTGGTGCAGCAGGTGGTGCGCGAGTCGGGCTACGAGGAGGTGCTCTCCTCGGGCGTGGTGCTCACCGGCGGCAGCGCGGTGATGCCCGGCATGGTCGAGCTCGGCGAGGACATCTTCCTCAAGCCCGTGCGCCGCGGCATCCCGAAGTATTCGAGCGCGCTGTCGGACATGGTCGCGCAGCCGCGCGCGGCCACCGTGATGGGCCTGCTCGAGGAGGCCCGCTTCGCACGCATGCGTGGCTTCAAGGTGGCACAGAAGAACGGCTCGGTAAAAACCGCGTTCGGACGTTTCAAGGACTTCATCGTGGGGAACTTCTGACCATGAACCATTCCCCACTCTGGCTCGCGCGCGGCAGCCCTCCCTTGCATTTCAACGAGCGATGGCGACGAACAGGTCCACCATCGCGACGATGAATTCGTTCTCGTCGGGTACCCCCAAAAAGATTCATTCATAGACAACGGCAACTGCAAGATTCAAGGAGTAGAAGATGACCATCGAAATGATCGAAGTCGAAGAGTTCAACCAGGGCACGCAGATCAAGGTGATCGGTGTCGGCGGTGGCGGCGGCAACGCGGTCGCGCACATGATGGAACGCGGCGTGCAGGGCGTGCAGTTCGTCTGCGCGAACACCGACGCGCAGGCCCTGCAGCGCAGCAGCGCGCAGCGCAACATCCAGCTCGGCCTGAGCGGCCTGGGTGCCGGCAGCAAGCCCGAGAAGGGCCGTGAAGCGGCCGAGGCCGCCGTGGACGAGATCCGCGCGGCCATCGACGGCGCCCACATGCTGTTCATCACCGCCGGCATGGGCGGCGGCACCGGCACCGGCGCCGCGCCGGTGATCGCGCGCGTGGCGAAGGAGATGGGCATCCTCACCGTGGGCGTGGTGACCAAGCCCTTCGACTGGGAAGGCGGCCGCCGCATGACCAACGCCGAAGCCGGCCTGGCCGAGCTCGAGGCCAACGTCGACTCGCTGATCGTGGTGCTCAACGAGAAGCTGCTCGACGTGCTGGGCGAGGACATCACCCAGGAAGAAGCCTTCGCGCAGGCCAACGACGTGCTGAAGAACGCCGTGGGCGGGATCTCGGAGATCATCAACGAGTACGGCGGCGTGAACGTCGACTTCGAGGACGTGCGCACCGTGATGGGCGAGCCGGGCAAGGCGATGATGGGCACGGCCGTGTCCTCGGGTCCCGACCGCGCGCGCATCGCGGCCGAGCAGGCCGTGGCCTGCCCGCTGCTCGAAGGCATCGACCTCTCGGGCGCCAAGGGCGTGCTGGTGCTGGTGACCGCATCGAAGAATTCGCTGAAGCTCAACGAGTCGAAGCTCGCGATGAACACCATCCGCGCCTACGCCTCGCCCGATGCGCACGTGATCTACGGCGCGGCCTACGACGACGCCCTCGGCGACGAGATGCGCGTGACCGTGGTCGCCACCGGCCTGTCGCGCGCCGACGCGCGCCGCCAGGCACCGACGCTCGAGGTGATCCGCACCGGCACCGACAACATCCCGTTCAACGTGCCCTCGATGGGCACCGGCCACGGCGGTGGCGGCAACCAGCCCAACTACGAAGGCATGGCCGTGCCCAGCGTGTGGCGCACCAACCGCACGATGGCCGCGGCCAAGGTCGATGCGCTGTCCTCGGGCGGCATGGACGACTTCGAGATCCCGGCCTTCCTGCGCCGCCAGGCCGACTGAGAACCGGACCAGGGCCCGTCGCGGGCATCTCGAAAGAGATGCCGCGCGGCGGCCCGACCGGACGCAGAGGGTTTGAAGAACTCGCAAGAGGCGCAGGAGGAGGCCCAGATAAAGCCTTCCCGCCTGTATCAGGCGCGTTTTCTTCATCCCTTTGCGTCCATTTCGGGGCTATGCCATACGAACGATGCCTATGGGTGTAATAGCCAGGGGATTGGCGCGCCACGCACGCCGCGCGCCTAAAATCGCAGGCGTGCTGCAACAACGAACCCTCAAGTCGATCAGCCGCGCCGTGGGCGTGGGGCTCCACAGCGGGCAGCGCGTGGAGCTCACGCTGCGTCCCGCCCCGGCCGACACGGGCATCGTGTTCCGCCGCGTCGACCTGCCCGAGCCCGCCGAGATCCGCATGACCGCCGAGGCGGTCACCGACACCCGGCTGGCCTCGACCGTCTCCACCGGCGGCGCCAAGGTCCAGACCGTCGAGCACCTGATGTCGGCCTGCGCCGGCCTGGGCATCGACAACCTCTACATCGACATCACGGCCGACGAGGTACCGATCCTCGACGGCTCGGCCTCGTCCTTCGTGTTCCTGCTGCAAAGCGCGGGCATCGAGTTCCAGAAGGCACCGCGGCGCTTCATCCGCGTGCTGCGCAAGGTCGAAGTGCGCGAGGGCGACGGCGCCAACGAGAAGTGGGCGGCGCTCGAGCCGTACCACGGCTACAAGCTCAGCTTCGAGATCGACTTCGATCACCGCGTCGTCAACTCCACGGGCCAGCGCGTCGAGTTCGATCTCGGCAGCGGCTCGTACAGCCGCGACATCGCGCGCGCGCGCACCTTCGGCTTCACGAAGGAAGTCGAGTACATGCGCAGCAAGGGCCTCGCGCTCGGCGGCGGACTCGACAACGCCATCGTGATGGACGACACCAAGGTGCTCAATGCCGGCGGCCTGCGCTACGACGACGAGTTCGTGAAGCACAAGATTCTCGACGCGATGGGCGACCTCTACATCATCGGCAAGCCGCTGCTCGCGGCCTACACCGCCTTCCGCTCGGGCCATGCGCTCAACAACAAGCTGCTGCGCGAACTGCTTTCGCACAGCGACGCCTACGAGATCGTGACCTTCGCCGACGAGAAGCGCGCGCCGCGCGGCTTCAACGAAGTCGCTCGCGCCTGGTAGGCGAGCCGCGGCCGATCCACCACGCATGCTCCTCTTTCGCTGGGCCCTGCTGTTCCTCCTGCTGATGGCCGGCGTCTCGTTCGCGTTCTATGCCGGCACTGGCCAGCCCAAGTACCGGCGCTTCGGCTGGATCGTGCTCAAGTGGACCCTGCTCGCGGCCTGCGGCTTCTTCGCGGTGCTGATCGCCGAACGCGTGGCCTGATCCGGACCGGCACCGCCGGTCTCCCGTCGCCGGGTGAGCGGCGATCCACACTCCTCCGTCCGGAGGAGATTTCATTAAGAATTCCTTTTGTAATATCCGCCCCGAAAATTTGATCGGGGGGACGGATGACTCCATCGCAACAGGGTGGCGTTGGCGGCGTGGCCGGGACGGAGGCAGAAAAACGGGGCGGGGAACGGGTCTTCGGGCTGGATCTGCTGCGGGCGCTGGCCATCGGCGGTGTGCTCGTCAGCCATCTGCAACTGGTGTTCTGGGGCGGCGGCTCGGCACTGGCCGGCATCTCGGGCAGCCTGGGCGTGGAGCTCTTCTTCGTGCTCAGCGGCTTCCTCATCGGCGGCCTGCTGCTGGACATCCTCGAGCAGGGCGCCGGCCCGCGGGCCTTGTGGACCTTCCTGGTGCGGCGCTGGATGCGCACGATTCCGTTGTACTACCTGTGGCTCGGCGTGCTGCTGCTGTGCGGGACCTGGGCCGGTGCCACGCGATGGCCCTGGTTCTTCCTGAGCTTCACGCAGAACCTGGCCTGGCCCATGACCAGCGCCTGGTTCGACGTCTCGTGGTCGCTGATGGTCGAGGAGTGGTTCTACCTGCTGTTCGCCACCCTGCTGATCGCCCTGGCCGGCGTCATGCGCGCCCCGCGGGCCCTGGCGATCTGCTGCGGGCTCTTCATCGTGCTGCCCTTGCTGGCGCGCTGGATCACCGACGACGCGGTCGCCGCCGACTGGGACGCGCGGATTCGCAAGGTCGTGCTGCTGCGCCTCGACGCGATCGCCTATGGCGTGGCCATGGCCTGGCTGATGCGCAGCCGGCGTCGGGCCTGCGATGCGCTCGCGCAGCCGATGCTGGCGCTGGGCCTCGCGCTGGTCGGGGCCTCGGTGCTGAGCAGCCTGGAGCCGGCCTCCTACCAGAGCGCGTCGTGGCGCGCGGGCTTCTTCAGCCTGACCTCGACGGGCTTCGCGCTGTGCTTCCCGGCCGTCGCGCGGATGGGGCAGCCGGGCCGGGGCACGGAGGCGCTGGTGCGCTGGGCCAGCCAGCGTTCGTACGGCATGTACGTCGTCCACCTGTCGGTGATGGAGTTCGCGCGCCGGCTCATGCTCGACGGCGTGCTGCAGCCGCGCGAGGGCGTGCTGCTGGCCGGCCTGGCGACCGCCGTGCTGGCCGAATTGTCGTATCGCCTGGTGGAGGTGCCGCTGCTGGTCCGGCGTCCGCCGCAACATGCGCGCGCCGATCGCGGCCATCGAACCCGCCGCGGCATGCGGGTCATCGCTTTCTGAGCGTGCCGGCGGTTCAGCGCGAGCGGCCCTGCCGGTAGCGCCCGGTCGTCGAGTGCGACAGCGTGGCGGCTTCCGCCAGCCGCTCCAGCGTGCGCCCGACCTGCGCATGCGTGATCGCGATGCCCAGCGCGTCGGCCGCGTCGCTGCCGGGCAGGCCCGGCAGCTCGAGCAGGCGCTTCACCATCTCCTGGATTTGCGCCTTGGCCGCCTGGCCGTGGCCCGCGACGGCCTTCTTCATCTGCAGCGCGGTGTACTCGGCCACCGGCAGGTCGTTGCTGACCAGCGCGGTCACGCAGGCACCGCGCGCCTGGCCCAGCAGCAAGGTGGACTGCGGATTGACGTTGACGAACACGATCTCGACCGCCGAGGCATCGGGCCGGTAGCGCTCGGTGATCTCGGCGATGCCGTCGAACAGCACCTTGAGGCGCTGCGGCAGGCTGCCGCTGGTGACGCTGCGCGTGCTGATGGTGCCGCTGGCCACGTAGCGCAGCGCATGGCCATCGACGTCGACGATGCCGAAGCCGGTGGTGTTGAGGCCGGGGTCGATGCCCAGGATGCGCATGTGTTCCTTAAGCCCCGAAGTACCAGCGCACGGAATGGAAGAAGATCGGCGCCGCGAAGCACAGCGCATCGACGCGGTCGAGCAGGCCGTTGGCACCCGTGACGCCCACACCCTTCTGGCCCCAGTTGGGAATGCCGCGATCGCGCTTGAGCGCCTTCATCACGAGGTGGCCCATGGAGCCCGCGATGCAGGCGATGACCGAGACCGCGAGCGCCTGGCCGAACTTGAAGGGCGTGATGAAGGAGAACAGCGCGCCCACCAGGCTGGCCACCGCGATGCCGATGCCCCAGCTGGTCCAGTTGAAGCTGCGGCTCACGTTGGGCGCGAAGGGCGTGCGCTGGCTGCGGCGCGAGATCAGGTGCTGCACCAGCACCGAGGTCTGGACCACGAAGACCAGGAAGAACACCAGGAAGGCGCTCTTGCCCTCGTAGCCCGGAAAGCTCAGCAGCAGCAGCGCCGGCACGTGGCTCATGCCGTAGACGCAGACCATGATCCCCCACTGCAGCTTGGCGTTGCGCTCGAGGAAGTGGCTCGGGTCGTCGGCCAGCGCGCTGGCCACCGGGATCGCGAGGAACACGTAGACCGGGATGAACACGGTGAACAAGTCGAAGCGCGCGGTGGCCACGAGCCAGAACTGCACCGGCAGCACCACGAAGAAGGCGAGGATCAGGCTGCGGTGGTCGCCGCGCCGCGTGGGAGAGAGGGTGATGAACTCGCGCAGCGCGAAGAAGGCGATCAGCGCGAACAGCACCGTGGCCACGGTCTCGCCGAGCGCCCAGCCGATCCAGAAGATCACGGCCATGAACCAGGTGGTGCCCAGCAGCTTGCGGAAGTGCGCGAGCTCGGCCTGCCAGGCGGCGTCGTGCACCGGGTTGCGCCGCTCCCTGAAGCTCAGGAAGAAGGCGGCGGTGCTCACGACCACGAGCACGCCGAAGACGATCAGGAACAGCGCCGCGACCTGCTGCGTGGGGCTGAGGCTGCGGAGAAATTGATTCATTCAGACGTCGCGCAAGGCGATCACTGCGGCACGCGCGCGGTCGAGGAAGGGACGCCGCTCCTCGCCGGCCTCGACGCGGATCGGCGCGCCGAAGGTGACGGAGCAGAGGATCGGCACCGGCACGATCTCGCCCTTGGGCATCACGCGCTGCACGTTGTCGATCCAGGCCGGCACCAGCACCACCTCGGGGAACTGGGTGGCGAGCGCATAGAGGCCCGACTTGAATTTCTGCGGCTCGCCGGTGTGGCCGCGCGTGCCCTCGGGGAAGATGATGATCGAGTCGCCGCTGCGCAGCGCCTCGACCAGCGGGGCGAGCGGGTCGACGGCACGGGCTTCCTCGGGCGCCGCGGCGGAGGGCTCGGGCGCGGCCGCCTGCCGTTCGACGTACACCGCGTTGAACACCTCGGTCGTGATCCAGCGCTTGACCGGCGTGTTGGCCCAGTAGTCGCGCGCCGCGATCGGGCGCGTGATGCTGCGCAGCTCCTCGGGCAGCGCTGCCCAGATCATCACCAGGTCGGCATGGCTCTGGTGGTTGGCGAAATAGATGCGCTGCTCGGCCTTCGGCGGGCAGCCGTACCAGCGCGCCTGGGCACCGGTGAGCAATCGCACCACGCCCAACAGCAACCATCCCACGAGCTTCGCCAACATGGAGGCGATGATACGGGCCATGCGATGGCGTCTTGCTCCTCTTCCCCTGGCCGGGACACTGGCCCTGTTCGTGCTGCTGGCACTGCTCGCGACCGTGGGCGCGCGCTGGGGCTGGGTGCGCAGCTTCCTCGGCGACGTGCTGGCCGTGGTCTGGGTCTACCTGGTGTTCAAGGCCTTCATCGAGGCGCGCGTGCTGCCGCTGGCGCTCGCGGCCTTCGGCGTGGGGCTGCTGGTGGAGCTGGGCCAGTACCTGGCGGCCAGCTGGCAGCTGCATATTCCCAACCGCGCGCTGCGCATCGTGCTTGGCAGCACGGCCGACTGGTGGGACGTGCTGGCCTATGCGATCGGCTTCGCGGCGGTGCTGGCGGGCGAGGTCCTGTTCAGGGCAGGTCGGCCGAAGGCATCCGCGCCACGATCGTCGACGCCCGCCCGTTGAGGTAGGGCGAGTTGGGCCGGCGCTCGTAGAACTTCGGGCTCGGCAGCATCACCGCGAGGCGTGCGGCCTCGAACGAGCTCAGGCGCGCGGCCGGCTTCCTGAAGTAGTACTGCGCCGCCGCCTCGGCGCCGAACACGCCTTCGCCCCATTCGACGCTGTTGAGGTAGATCTCGAGGATGCGCCGCTTGTCGAGCAGCGTCTCGAGCAGCACGGCGAGCACCAGTTCCTGGCCCTTGCGCAGCATGGTGCGCTCGCCCGACAGCAGCAGGTTCTTCGCGAGCTGCTGCGTGATGGTGGAGCCGCCGCGCAACGGTGCCGCCTGCGCCGTCTTGCCGCGCGCCGCGGCGCGCGCCATGCGCTTGGCGGCCAGTTCCTCGGCGCGCGCATTGCGCTGGCGCGCGCGCTCGATGGCTTCCCATTCCACGCCGTCATGGTCGATGAAGCTGGCATCCTCGCTCGCGATCACCGCGCGCTTGAGGCTGTCGTTGATCTGCGCATAGGGCACCCACTCCTGGCGCCAGGCACCCTCGCTGCCCTTGTGGGTGGCGATCTGCCAGGCCTCGGAGCGCTGGAAGGCGGTGCTCTGCGGGTCGATCGCCGCCATGGCCGCGATGCGCACGACGAAGAACAGCTCGAGCGCGAGGCCGGCCAGCAGCAGGCAGGCGATCCAGCGCAGCGCGGCCTTCATGAGGTGCTTCAGGCGGCGGCGAGCCGCGCGCGCAGCTCGTCGAGCACCTGGGCCGAAGGCGGTCGCACGCCGCGCCAGATCTCGAAGGATTCGGCCGCCTGCTCGACCAGCATGCCGAGGCCGTCGCGGGCCACGGCGCCGTGGGCCTGCGCCCATTGCAGGAAGCCCGCGGCCGCGGGGCCGTACATCATGTCGACCGCCAGCGCGCCCGCGCGCAGCACCTGCGCGCCGACCGGCACCGCGTCGCCCGCGAGGCTGGAGGCGGTCGCATTGATCACGACATCGAAGTCGCCCGGCACCGCGTCGAGCGCCCAGGCCTCGAGCGAGGCGCCGTGGGCCAGCGCGAGCGCCGCATGCCGGCGCACCAGCGCCACCGCCTTGTCGACCGTGCGATTGGCCACCACCACGCGCGCCGCGCCCGCGTCGAGCAGCGGCCCGAGCACGCCGGCCGCGGCGCCGCCGGCACCGATCAGCAGCAGCGACCTGCCAGCCAGCGGCACGCGCGCATTGCGCTCGATGTCGTTGACCAGGCCGATGCCGTCGGTGTTGTCGGCATGGATGTCGCCATCGGCCGCGAAGCGCAGCGTGTTGACCGCGCCCGCGAGCGTGGCGCGCTCGCTGGTGTGCTGCGCGATGGCGGCGGCGTCGAACTTGAAGGGCACGGTGACGTTGCAGCCGCCCGCGTGGTCGCCGCGTTCGGCGGCCTCGCGCCGGAAGGCGGCGATGCCCTCGGCGAAGGCGCCGAGCGCGACCAGCCGGCGCTCGTAGGCGATCGGCTGGTTGCAGAGCTCGGCGAAGCGGGCGTGGATCCACGGCGAGCGGCTGTGCTCGACCGGGTTGCCCATCACGCAGTACAGGTCCATGGCGCGGGTCTCCTGGCTTCTTCTTCTCTTCGGGCCGTCGCGGCTACTGCGACGACAGCTCGATGGTCTCGTCGCGCGTGAAGCGGAAGCGCGACTGGATCACGATCTGGTCGGTCTGGCGGCGCATCGCGTCGGTGAACTTGCCGAAGCTGCCGATGCTGCGCACGATGGCCTGGGCACGGCGGTCGAGCGTGGTGTTGCCCGAGCTCTCGTCGATCACGGTGTCGAGCAGGCTGCCGTCGTGGTTGATGGTGATCGTCATCTTGAGTTCGCCGTAGAGCTTCTTGCCGGCCGCGGTCGGGAAATTCTCGGTGCCGCGCACCTCGATGCGCCGGCGCAGCGAATCGACGTACAGCGCATAGGCGGCCTCGCGCGTCGACGGGCTCAGGTAGCGCTTCTTGGGGCGCGCGTTCTCCTCGTTCACGCGGCGCTCGATCTCGGCCAGCAGCTCGACCATCTGGCGGCGCTTCTCCTCGCGCGCGGTGGCTTCCTTGGGGTCGCCGCTCACGCGCGGATCGGGCGGGGGCATGGCCGCGAGGTCGCGCTTGAGCTGGGTCAGCAGCTGCATCTGCTGCTGCTGCATCAGGTCGACCTGGCGCTGCGCCTCCTCGGCGGAATCGCCGACCGCGCTGAAGGAGGAGGGCGGCAGCGGACTGGTGGCGCGGCCGCGCTCGAGGTCGCCACCGCCGGCGAGCGAGGTCTGGGCCATCACACGGGTCTTGGGATCCGGCGCTTCGTGGGTCTTCGAGTTGACGAGGATCACTTCGAGCGGCGTTTCGGTGAACGCGCGGTTGAAGGCCTCGGGGTCGACGAAACGCACCGCCAGCAGCGCGGCATGCGCGATGACGGACACACCCAGCGCAATCTGCAGGGTGCTCAGATCCTTGAGGTTCATGCGGGCGCGTTCTCCGCGGCCGCTCCCGCGTCGGGGGCGGCGTCGCCATCGGCCAGGTCGACCGCGATCGCGATCGGGCCGGCGACCACCTCTTCCTCGTCCTCGGCGTCGTCCACCGCGCCGGCCGCGGGCGCATCGAGGCGCTCGAGCACGGTGCCGCTGACGTCGAGCGCGATCTCGTCGATCTCGCCGAGCTTCACGCGCAGGCGCGCGCCGCGTTCCTGCTGGCCGGCCACCGGGAACACCAGCGGCAGCGCGTCGGCCCGCACCAGCGCGCCATTGGGCAGGTCCTTGATGACGGTGGCCTCGAGCTCGGTGATGCCCTGCTGCTCGAGGTACTTGAGCGTCCAGAAGCGTTCCATGCCGCCCTGGTAGCCGTTGTAGGCCGCATAGGCCGCGTCGAAGCCCGAGAGGATCGAGAACAGGTCGGCGTCCTTGGGCTTGAACGGCGCGGCCAGCGCGGCGGTCTTGCCGTGGCGCGCGGCCGCGATGATCTGCCACTGGTTCACCAGGTCGGTGTAGCGGCGCAGCGGCGAGGTGCTCCAGGCATAGCTCTTCACGCCCAGGCCCGCGTGCGGCAGCGCGCGCGTGCCCATGCGCACCTTGATGCCGGGCGCGAGGCTGGCCTGGCTGCGGTAGAGCCCGGGCACGCCGAGTTCGCCGAGCCAGCCGCCCCAGCTGCTGTTGGCCAGGATCATGGCCTCGGACACGATCAGGTCGAGCGGCGCGCCGCGCTGGCGCGTCGTGATCTGCACCTGCTCGGCGCCCGTGGGTTCGGCGCCGTCGTTGCCGACCAGGCGGAAGTTGTAGTCGGGCCGGTTGAAGTTCTCGGGCTTGCCGCGCACGACCTCGCGCTGGGCCTTCAGCTGGCGCGCGAGGCGGTGCAGGAACGAGAGCTGGGGACGGAAGCGCGCGGCGGCGGCCGGCGTGTCCTCGTGCGTGATCGAGCTGTCCTCGAGCCAGGGCTGCGTCACCACGCTATCGAGCTGGTCATGCCGCAGGTTGGCGGCGATCGGCACGCGCTCGAGCTTCGTCTCGGTCGACTGCAGTTCGAGCGTGGCTTCGTCGAAGCGCGCATAGAGCGACACGGCCGGGCGGTCGGCGCCCTCGAGCAGCGTGTAGGTGTCGACCACCTCGTCGGGCAGCATCGTGATCTTGTAGCCCGGCATGTAGACCGTGGACATGCGCGCGCGCGCCACCTGGTCGATGGCGCCGCCGGGCGCGAGCGCGAGGCCCGGCGCGGCGATGTGGATGCCGACCGTGACCGTGCCGCTGCCCAGGCCCTGCACCGAGAGCGCGTCGTCGATCTCGGTGGTCTGCGAGTCGTCGATCGAGAAGGCCTCGACGCCCTCGGCCAGCGGCAGTTCGTCGGCGATGGCGGGCGCCACGAGCGCGGGGAAGCCCGTGCCCTTGGGGAAGTTCTCGAACAGGAAGCGGCGCCAGTGGAACTGGTAGGGCGAGTCGATCGCGCCCGCGCGCTCGAGCAGTTCGAGCGGCGCGCGCTGCGAGGCGCGCGAGGCTTCCACCACCGCCTTGTATTCGGGCGCGTTCTTGTCGGGCTTGAACAGGATGCGGTAGAGCTGCTCGCGCACCGGCGCGGGGCACACGCCCTCGGCCAGCTGGCCGGCCCATTCCACGATCTGCGCCTGGATCGCCTTCTTCTTCTCGATCGCGGCCAGCGCCTGCTGCACGATCTCGGCCGGCGCCTTCTTGAAGCGCCCCTTGCCCGCGCGGCGGAAGTAGTGCGGCGCCTCGAACAGCGCGAACAGCGCCGCGGCCTGCTGCGCCAGCGAGGGCTTGTCGCTGAAATAGTCGGCCGCCAGGTCGGCGAAGCCGAACTCGCCCTCGGCCGCGAATTCCCAGGCCAGGTCGAGGTCCATGGAGGCCGCGAGCGCGCGTCCCTCGGCGATCAATTCGGCGGGCGAGGGCTTCTCGAACCGCAGCACGATGTTGGCGCCCTTGACCTTGACGCGCTTGCCGGTCTCGAGCTCGACCTGCGCCGAGGCTTCCGCCTCCGACAGCACGCGCCCGCCGAGGTATTTGCCGGCTTCTTCAAACAATACAAACATGGGCCGGATTCTCCCATGCAGGCGGGGCGGGCCTGTGGCGCGGGAGCCGCAGGCCGCGGCGCGCGTGGAAAGCGAAGCGGGAAGATCGGCCGCCGCCGGGCCGCCCCAAGGCGGCCGCGCCTCCCCCTCGGGGGGTGGAGTTACACGACCGAAGGGAGTGAAAAGCCGGGGGGCTTTATTGCACTGGGTTGATGAAGGCCATCACGTCGTCGAGGTGGCTCTTCTTGAAATCCGAGAGGGCGTGGTCGCCGCCCTCGATCAGCTTGACGCGGCTGTCGGCGTAGCGCGCCGACATCTCGTGCCAGTCGAGCACCTCGTCGCCCTTGGCAATGACCGCGAACACGCGCTCGGGGCGGGTCAGCGAGCCGACCTCCATGGCGCGCAGCTCGTGGATGTACTCGGGGCGGAAATAGAAATGCTCGGCCGGATCGTGCCAGGCGCTCTGGTCGCCGATGTAGAGCGTGAGGTCGCGCGCGGGATGGACGGCCGGGTTCAGCAGCACGGCGCGGCAGCGCGTCATGCCCGCGACGTAGGTGGCGTAGAAGCCGCCGAGCGAGGAGCCCACCACCGCCATCGACTTGCGCGGCCAGTCGGCGATGCCCTTCATCACCATGTCGATCGCATCCTTGGGCGAGGGCGGCAATTGCGGGCACCACCAGTGCAGGTTCGGATGCCGCTGGGCCACCCGGTCCGCCACCGCGCGCGCCTTGGTGGAGCGGGGCGAGGAACGAAAGCCGTGCAGGTACAGCAGATGGGTGGTTTGTGGTTCCATGCGGGGGGGCGACGGAAAGCGCGTCGATGGCGCGCTGCTTGCGAAGTCCAGGTAATTTTGCATGAGGTCCGTGCCCATCAGATGGCGTCGAGGCGACAAAAACCCCGCGGTGCGGGCTTCCCGGAACGGGAGAGGGTCCTCGATGCCAGCGTGGCGCGGCAGGGGCACAACGCGAAAGTATTCATCGCGTGTTCCTCCCATCGTGCAAAGTTCGAAGACGATTCGAGTGTGTGTGCAAGCCTCCCGATGCACATCCCATGAAAGGGTGAGGATTCGCGGACCTGCGAAAGCGTGCGCCGGCTTATGCTTCGGCCCCATGACTACCGAGGACCCCCATGACGCTACGCCCCGCCGCTGGGGCGTGCTCGTGGTCGAGGACGACAGCCGCGCCCGTGCCTTCTTCGAGACCAGCGTGCAGCGCAGCCCGCAGCTGTTCTGGCTCGGCAGCGCCGGCACGGTGAGCGAGGCGCTGGGCTGGCTCGCGCGCACCGCCACCATTCCCGACGTGCTGCTGGTCGACCTCGGCATGCCCGACGGCACCGGCCTGGACGTGATCCGCGATGCCGTCGCGCGCTTCCCGGGCTGCGAGCCGCTGGTGGTGTCGGTGTTCGGCGACGAGGAGAACGTGCTCGCGAGCATCGAGGCCGGCGCCGTCGGCTACATCCACAAGGACGCGGCGCCCGAGGACATCGCCCAGACCATCGTAGAGATGAAGGCCGGCGCCTCGCCGATCTCGCCCATGATCGCGCGCCGCGTGCTGGCCAAGTACCGCAGCCTGCAGTCGGCCAGCGTGCCGGGCACGGCCGAACCCGAAGCCGCGCCCGACGCGGGCGAGCGCGCGCTGCTGTCGGCGCGCGAGCACGAGGTGCTGACGCTGATCGCGCGCGGCTTCTCGTACGCCGAGATCGCGCGCCTCAAGGGCCTGAGCGTGCACACGGTGCAAACCCACATCAAGAACCTCTACGGCAAGCTCGCGGTGCATTCCAAGAGCGAAGCCGTGTTCGAAGCCACGCGACTGGGGCTGCTGTCGCGTTCCGGCTGAGACGGGACATCCGTGCTCCGGACCCTGCGCGGGCGGCTGCCCGCGATGCCGATCGCGCCGTGGCTGCTGCTGCTCGTGCTGGCCCTGTGGGCCGGGTGGGCCATGGGGGCCGGCGCCGCCGACCGTCCGCTCGAACTGCGCCGCGGCACGGTCACCGCCGAGGTCGACGGCGCGGTGCGCAGCGAGCCGGTCGAGCTGTCCTACCACTGGGACCGGCTGCACCGCGGCCGGCCCGGGCTCGCGAGCTTCGACCTGCCCTTCGTGCTGCCCACCGCGCCCGACAGCCCCTGGGGCATCTTCATTCCGCGCACCGGCAATGTGTTCGAGGTGCAGCTCAACGGCGCGCTGCTGCAGGTCTACGGCGACCTCTCGCGGGGCAACGGCGCCGATTACGCCAAGGCGCCGATCTACGTGCCGGTGCCCGGCGAGCTGCTGCGGGCCGGCGAGAACCACCTGCAGATCCGCATCCGCGCCGACAGCGCGCGCCGCGCCGGGCTGTCGCGCGTGTTCATCGGCCCGGCCGACGCGGTGCGCAACGGGCTGTTCGAGCCGGCCTATGCCTGGCGCTTCACCGCCTCGGTGCTGCTGACCGCCTTCAGCCTGATCGTCGGCGCCATCGCGCTGGCGCTGTGGCTCACGCAGGTCGATGCGACCGCGACCGGGCAGCCGCGCCGCGACGGCATCTACCTGTGGGCGGCGCTGGCCGAGTTCTGCTGGGCGATCCGGGTGGCCGACGGCGTGATCGCCGAACCGCCGCTGCCGTGGGTACCCTGGGGCGTGCTGATGGCGACCTGCTATGCCGGCTGGGCCGCCTCGGCCATGATGTTCTGCTACCACCTGGCCGACTGGGGCCGCACGGCCCACACGCGCTGGCTGCGCTGGCCGCTGCTGGCCGTGGTGCTGGGCACCGTGGTCTCGACCGCGCTCGCGCTGCAGCGCGAGCAGCCGATCTGGCTCACCGGCTGGCTCGCGATCGAGATCGTGGTGATCGCGGTCTTCGTCGGTGCCTTCGTCGGCTCCACCGCGCGGCGTCCCAGCGCCGAGCGGCTGCTGGTGGCGGCCGCGGCCCTGCTCACGCTGGCCTTCGGCGTGCGCGACTGGCTGGTGATCCGCCTGAGCGACGCCTACGGCGAGACCACCTGGGTGCGCTACTCGTCGGTGTTCTTCGGCATCGCGCTGCTCCTGATCGTGCTGCGGCGTTTCCGCGCGGCCAGCGTCGCGGCGCGCGGCGCGGTCCGCACCCTGGCCGAGCGGGTGGCGCAGCGCGAGCGCGAGCTGGCTTCGACCTATGCCGAGCTCGAGCGGGCGGCGCGCGACCAGGCGCGCACCCACGAGCGCGAGCGCATCCTGCGCGACATGCACGACGGCGTGGGCTCGCACATCAGCTCGGCGATCCGCCAGCTGCAGTCGGGCCAGACCAGCTCCGAGGAGCTGCTGCGCACGCTGCGCGACTCGATGGACCAGCTCAAGCTGTCGATCGACTCGATCCACCTGCCGCCGGGCGACGTCGGCGCGCTGCTGGCGGCGTTCCGCTACCGGCTCGAGCCGCGCCTGGCCACGGCCGAGGTCGCGCTCGACTGGGCCGTGGACGAGGTCGCGCCGGTGGCGCACCTCGACGCGCACGGCATGCGGCAGCTGCAGTTCCTGTTGTTCGAGGCGATCTCGAACGTGCTGCAGCACGCGCAGGCGCGGGTGCTGCGGCTGGAGGCGCGCATGGAAGGCACGGCGCTGGCGCTGCGCGTGATCGACGACGGGCGCGGCTTCGACGCCACCCGGGCGCCGCGCTCGCTGGCCGAGCGGGCGGGCGCCATCGGCGCGCGGCTGGCGCTCGAAAGCCGACCGGGCCGCACGGTCGTTCAGCTGGTTTTCGACTGAGCGGGCCCGGCGGGCGCGGATAATCCGCGCCCATGTCCGCCGTGTTCAATCAGCCCTCCCTGGCGCGCCGGGTCGCGCCCATCTTCCAGGGCTTCGACGGCTTTCTGGCCTTCGCCGTGCTGCTGCTGGCCTTCGCGGGTCTGCTGACGATGTATTCCTCGGGCTACGACCACGGCACCCGTTTCGTCGACCATGGCCGCAACATGCTGCTGGCCGGCTTCATCATGTTCGTGGTGGCGCAGGTGCCGCCGCAGAAGCTCATGCTCGCCGCCGTGCCGCTCTATGCGGCGGGGGTGGCGCTGCTGGTGGCGGTGGCGCTGTTCGGCATCACCAAGAAGGGCGCCACGCGCTGGATCAACGTGGGCATGGTGATCCAGCCCAGCGAGATCCTGAAGATCGCCATGCCGCTGATGCTGGCCTGGTGGTTCCAGCGCCGCGAGGGGCAGCTGCGGCCGCTCGACTTCGTGGTGGCGACCGTCCTGCTGGCGGTGCCGGTCGGCCTGATCATGAAGCAGCCCGACCTCGGTACCTCGCTGCTGGTGCTGGCGGCCGGCCTGGCGGTGATCTTCTTCGCGGGGCTGCCCTGGAAGCTGATCGTGCCGCCGGTGCTGCTGGGCGCCGTGGCGATCACGCTGATCGTGAGCTTCGAATCGCAGCTGTGCACCGACGGCGTCGACTGGCGCGTGCTGCACGACTACCAGAAGCAGCGCGTGTGCACGCTGCTCGACCCGAGCAAGGACCCGCTGGGCAAGGGCTTCCACATCATCCAGGGGATGATCGCCATCGGCTCGGGCGGCGTCGGAGGCAAGGGCTTCATGCAGGGCACCCAGACGCACCTGGAGTTCATTCCCGAGCGCACCACCGACTTCATCTTCGCCGCCTATTCCGAGGAATTCGGCCTGGTGGGCAACCTGGCGCTGATCTCGGCCTTCATCCTGCTGATCTTCCGCGGGCTGGCGATCGCGCTCAACGCCACCACGCTGTTCTCGCGCCTGCTGGCGGGCGCGGTGACCATGATCTTCTTCACCTACGCCTTCGTGAACATGGGCATGGTCAGCGGCATCCTGCCGGTGGTGGGGGTGCCGCTGCCCTTCATCAGCTATGGCGGCACGGCCATGGTCACGCTGGGGCTGGGGCTCGGGATCCTGATGTCGATCGCGCGCGCCCGGAAGCTGGCGCAGAACTGAGCGCGGCCCGAGCATCCCGCCGTCCCCGCGGAATGGGGCGGCTGCCTAGAATGGCTCTTATGATCTCCCGCGAACCCACCATCGAGCGCCTCGCCACGGCGCAACAACTGCTGCTCACGCCCTTCGCCCTCGACGAATCGCACCTGAGCAAGGCCCTGGCCGAGATCACCGCGCACCGCGTGGACGACGCCGACCTGTACTTCCAGTACACCCGCAGCGAGGGCTGGAGCCTCGAGGAAGGCATCGTCAAGACCGGCAGCTTCAGCATCGACCAGGGCGTCGGCGTGCGCGCGGTCAGCGGCGAGAAGACGGCCTTCGCCTATTCCGACGACATCTCCGAGGCCTCGCTGCTCGACGCGGCGCGCACCGTGCGCTCGATCTCCGCCGCGGGCCGCACCGGCCGCGTGAAGACCGTGCCGCGCAAGATCGCCTCGAGCCGCTCGCTCTACGCCGGCCTCGATCCCATCGCCACGCTCGACAGCACCGCCAAGGTGAAGCTGCTCGAGAAGGTCGAGCAACTGGCCCGCTCGCGCGACCCGCGCGTGTCGCAGGTCATGGCCGGCCTCGCGAGCGAGTACGACGTGGTGCTGGTGGCGCGCGCCGACGGCACGCTGGCGGCCGACGTGCGGCCGCTGGTGCGGCTGTCGGTCACCGTCATCGCCGAGCAGAACGGCCGCCGCGAGGTGGGCTCGGGCGGCGGCGGTGGACGCTTCGGCCTGGCCTACTTCGACGACGAGCAGATCGCCGAGTACGTCGACCATGCCGTCAAGTCGGCGCTGACCAACCTCGAGTCGCGCCCCGCGCCCGCGGGCGAGATGACCGTGGTGCTCGGCCCGGGCTGGCCCGGCATCCTGCTGCACGAGGCCATCGGCCACGGCCTCGAGGGCGATTTCAACCGCAAGGGCTCGAGCGCCTTCTCGGGCCGCATCGGCCAGCGCGTAGCCGCCAAGGGCGTGACCGTGCTCGACGACGGCACCATCGCCGATCGCCGCGGCTCGCTCAACGTCGACGACGAGGGCAATGCCAGCCAGCGCAACGTGCTGATCGAGGACGGCATCCTCAAGGGCTACATCCAGGACGCGCTCAACGCCCGCCTGATGAAGGTCAAGCCCACCGGCAACGGCCGCCGCGAGAGCTACGCCCACGTGCCGATGCCGCGCATGACCAACACCTACATGCTGGGCGGCGACAAGGCGCCCGAGGAGATCGTGGCGAGCATCAAGAAGGGCCTGTACGCCGTCAACTTCGGTGGCGGCCAGGTCGACATCACGAGCGGCAAGTTCGTGTTCTCGGCCAGCGAGGCCTACTGGGTCGAGAACGGCAAGATCCAGTACCCGGTCAAGGGCGCGACCATCGTGGGCAACGGCCCCGACGCGCTGACCCGCGTGAAGATGATCGGCGACGACATGGCGCTCGACTCGGGCGTGGGCACCTGCGGCAAGGAGGGCCAGAGCGTGCCGGTGGGCGTCGGCCAGCCCACCTTGCGCATCGACGGGCTCACTGTAGGCGGAACGGCTTAAGACTTTCGTCACTTGCGGAGCGTTTCCTCCCGTTGCTAAGCTGCGCCCTTTTGCGACGACGCATTCAAGGAGCATTTCAATGGGGAACAGGATCCACTCGCCCGCCGCCCTCTGGGCCATGACCGCCCTGGTCGCGCTGGCCAGCGCCGGCTGCGCATCGCGCGGCGGCTCGGGCAGCCAGAGCGAGGCCGCGCCCGTGGCGGCCGCGGCCCCGGCCGCCCCCGCGCGCAGCGGTTCCAAGGCCGGCATGGACGCCCAGGGCAATGTCGTCGATTCGTCCAAGGTCGAGGCCGGCAGCGGCCGCACCGTCAAGGGCCTCAACGGCTACGAAGGCGAGATCACCGGCAACCCGGCGCGCAACAGCAAGTTCGCCCGGCTGCAGATCGGCATGAGCGCGCGGCAGGTCACCGACCTCGCGGGGCAGCCCACCGACCAGGGCGCCTACGTGACCGGCAAGGCCTTCATTCCGTTCTATTTCGGCAGCGATCGCCATCGTTTCGAGATGACTTACAAGGGCCAGGGCCGCCTGATCTTCGCGGGTGGCGGCATGGGCGACTACTCGAGCGGCAACCTGATCTGGATCATCCACAACGCCAACGAGTCGGGCTACCGCTGAGCCCGTGTCCAGGCGCCGACCCCGTCGGCGCCAAAACAACGAACGCCCGGCCTCGAAGCCGGGTTTTGTTTTTCCGTGCTACATTCGCGCCCATGTCCGCCGCTCTCCGCGCCTATTTCTTTGCCTACTTTTGGTTCCCGGTTTCCGGCGGACGAGAGGCGAGCGCGTAAAGCAGACAGGCACCCCTCCCAAAACCGCCGGCGCAAGCAGCCCCGGCGGTTTTTTTATGCCCTGACGATATTCAATCCAACAAGGAACCTTCATGAGCACGAACACTGCCCCGGCCAGCGAGAGCTGGTATGCGAGCGTCGAAAAAACCAGCAAGACCGACGACGAACGCATCAAGGACATCAACGTGCTCCCCCCTCCCGAACATCTGATCCGCTTCTTCCCGATTCGCGGCACGCCGGTCGAAACGCTGATCACGGGCACGCGCCGCAGCATCCACAACATCATGGGCGGTAAGGACGACCGGCTGCTGGTGGTGATGGGTCCCTGCTCGATCCACGATCCGGCCGCCGCGCTCGACTACGCGCGCCGCCTCAAGGTCGAGCGCGAGAAGTACGCCGACACGCTGGAGATCGTGATGCGCGTGTACTTCGAGAAGCCGCGCACCACGGTCGGCTGGAAGGGCCTGATCAACGACCCCTACCTCGACGAGAGCTACCGCATCGACGAAGGCCTGCGCATCGCGCGCCAGCTGCTGATCGACATCAACCGCCTGGGCCTGCCGGCGGGCAGCGAGTTCCTCGACGTGATCTCGCCACAGTACATCGGCGACCTGATCGCCTGGGGCGCGATCGGCGCGCGCACCACCGAGAGCCAGGTGCACCGCGAACTGGCCTCGGGGCTGTCGGCGCCGATCGGCTTCAAGAACGGCACCGACGGCAACATCCGCATCGCCACCGACGCCATCCAGGCCGCGGCGCGCGGCCACCATTTCCTCTCGGTGCACAAGAACGGCCAGGTCGCGATCGTGCAGACCAACGGCAACCGCGACTGCCACGTGATCCTGCGCGGCGGCAAGGCGCCCAACTACGACGCGGCCAGCGTCGAGGCGGCCTGCAAGGACCTCGAGGCGGCCAAGCTGCCGCCCACGCTGATGGTCGACTGCAGCCATGCCAACAGCTCGAAGCAGCACCAGAAGCAGATCGACGTCGCGAAGGACATTGCCGGCCAGATCGCCGGCGGTTCGCGCCGCGTGTTCGGCGTGATGGTCGAGAGCCACCTGCAGGCCGGCGCCCAGAAGTTCACGCCCGGCAAGGACAAGATCGCGGGCCTCGAGTACGGCAAGAGCATCACCGACGCCTGCCTGGGCTGGGACGATTCGACCCAGGTGCTCGAGACGCTGTCGCAGGCGGTCAAGCAGCGCCGCGGCTGATCGCTCAGATCAACGCGGCGAGTTCGGGCCAGTGATGGCGCACTGCGGCGGCCTCGTCGCCGTCGGGCGCCATCAGCGAGAAGTCGGCGAAGTCGAAGCCCGGCCCGACCATGCAGGCGACCAGCGTGAAGTCGCCCGCCGAATGGCTTTCGATCGGCCGCGCGGCCTGCCACTGGCCCGCGGGCACCACGTGCTGGGGCCGCGTGCCGTGCACGTCGACCGGCCCGAGCCGCACATGGGCCGGCGCGGTGCGCAGCGCGGCATCGCAGGTCCACAGTGCCAGCGGCACGCCTTCGAGATGCACCCAGACCTCGTCGGACAGCACCCGGTGCCAGCGCGAATGCTGGCCGGCTTCGAGCAGGAAGTAGATGCTGGTGAGCGCGCTGCGGGCCGCGCGCTCGTCGGCGGGAGTCACCTGCACCGCGGAGCGGAACACCTCGCGGTACCAGCCGCCCTCGGGATGCGGCTGCAGCCCCAGCGTGTCGATGAGTTGGGTGGCGCGCTGGGTCATGGGCGGATCCTCGTTCAGGGTGTGGCCGGAAAGTGCCAGCCGGCCAGGTGCTTCAGGTCGCTGGCCTGGCCGCCGGGAATGCGCTCCGGCAGGGGCTGGGCATGCGATGGGGCCGGCACGCCGACCGCGATCCGCGTCACGCCGGTGGTCTTGCCGAGTCCGGCGACCCAGCTCTGCCAGCGCTCGCCGTTGCGGCGGTCGCGAAAGCCGATGCCGGCGATCTGCCCGGCGGTGGGCGGCGTGGGCGAGAGCAGGTCCAGGTATTCCACGCGGCCGCGCACGATGCCGCGATGGTCGGCCTTTACTTCGTGGCAGTAGGCGGCGGTCCACAGGTCCTCGCGCAGCCGCACGGCATGCACGTCGCCCGCGGCCGGTGGCCCGGGGATCGACTTGGCGCGCGCGCCGGCGGCGGGTTTGCGCCGAACCGGTTCGGCGGCCTCGGCAGGCGGTTCCTGCCTGGGGCGTTTCAGATGGCCGAACAGCCGCGCCACCAGTTGCTCGTCGAGACCATCGGCCGCGCGCCACCAGCCCAGCGGGGCCGGTGCCTCGACCTTGGTGGAAGGGCGCTGGTCGCGTTCGACGGCGGTGGTCCAGCGCGTGAAGAGGCCCGGATGCTCGGGCGTCTGCATGACGCCGAGCGTGGCCAGGGCCTCGAGCACCGTCTCGCAGCGGTAGGGATTGTTCACGCGCAACAGCTTCGCGTTCTTGAGCGCAGTGCGCGCCTTGCCGTAGCGCGTGTCGGCCGGCAGGGCGCGCAGCAGGTCGAGCAGGCGATGGAAGACCCAGATGTCGCGCGGCGTCGGTTGCGGCCAGCCTTCGGCCGAGCCCGCGGCTTCCAGCGCGAGCAGGCCTTCGATCGGTCCGCCGGTGCCCCAGCCCGCGCCCTGCAGATGGCGGAAGTAGGCGCGCAGCGTCGGATCGGCGCGCTCCTCGCGGTGGAAGCAGACACGGCAGCTGCCGCCGCCCATGGCGCCCATCGGATGCGCCGGCATCGCGAGGCCGAGGGCGGTGGCGGGCAGCACCGTGAGCCACGCCAGGTCGCTCGAGGTCATCGAGGCGACGAAGGCATCGGCCGCGCGGCGCAGGTCCACGCCGGCCGCGGCCTGCCGCAGGCGGCTCACCGCCTCGTCGTGCGGGATCGCGACGAAGCGGTTGGGCTCGAGGCCCGCGTCGACCAGCACCTGCCGCTCGGCCGCGCCGAAGGTGTCGGGAATGCGGTGGCAGTGGTTGCCGTCGGCGTCGAAGTAGCTGTTGCCGCTGTCGTAGACGCGGCGCAGCAGGCCGAGCAGCGTGTCGTCGGGTGCCGCGGCCGCCATGCGCGATCCCGCTCAGGCGATGCCGTCGCGCAGGGCCTGCAGCAGCTTGTCGTGCACGCCGCCGAAGCCGCCGTTGCTCATGCAGACGATGTGGTCGCCGGGCCGCGCCGCGGCGACCAGTTGGCCCACCAGCGTCCCGATGTCGCCAGCCACCCGGGCGCGCTCGCCCATCGGGGCCAGCGCCGCGGCCGCATCCCAGTCGAGCCCGGCCGTGTGGCAGAACGACAGGTCGGCCGACTCGAGGCTCCAGGGCAGTTGCGCCGCCATCACGCCGAGCTTCATCGTGTTGCTGCGCGGCTCGAAGGCCGCGAGGATGCGCTCGCCCTGGCGACCCGCGGCGTCGAGCTTCTGGCGCAGGCCGTCGAGCGTGGTGCGGATCGCGGTGGGATGGTGGGCGAAGTCGTCGTAGACCGTGATCGCGCCGCCCGCGCGCTCCACCGTGCCGCGCAGTTCCATGCGCCGGCGCACGTTGCGGAAGCTGCCGAGCGCGCGCGCCGCGTCGGCCGGCGCCACGCCCACGTGCTCGGCGGCCGCGATCGCGGCCAGCGCATTCATCTGGTTGTGCAGGCCCGACAGCGTCCATTCGACGCGGCCGACCTGCTCGCCCTCGTGCAGCACGTCGAAGGCGTCGTGCGTGCCGCGCGCCTCCCACTGCGCGCCCGGGCCTTCGCCGCCGAAGCGCGCGAGTTCGCTCCAGCAGCCCTGGGCCAGCACGCGCTCCAGGCTGGGCTCCGTGGCATTCACCACCAGCCGGCCGGTGGACGGCACGGTCCGTACCAGGTGATGGAACTGCCGCTCGATGGCCGCGAGGTCGTCGAAGATGTCGGCGTGGTCGAACTCGAGGTTGTTGAGGATCGCCGTGCGCGGGCGGTAGTGCACGAACTTGCTGCGCTTGTCGAAGAAGGCGGTGTCGTACTCGTCGGCCTCGATCACGAAGGCCGGTCCGTCGCCGAGCCGGGCCGAGACGCCGAAATCGAGCGGCACCCCGCCGACCAGGAAGCCCGGCGCCTTGCCCGCGCGCTCGAGCACCCAGGCCAGCATCGAAGTGGTGGTGGTCTTGCCGTGCGTGCCGGCCACCGCCATCACGTGGCGGCCCAGCAGCACGTGCTCGGCCAGCCACTGCGGGCCGCTGGTGTAGGGCTTGCCGGCGTCGAGGATGGCTTCCATCAGCGGAAACTTCGGCGTGCCGTCGGCCAGCCGGGCGCGCGACACCACGTTGCCGACCACGAACACGTCGGGGGCCAGCGCGAGCTGGTCGGCGCCGAATCCCTCGATCAGGTCGATGCCGAGTGCGCGCAACTGGTCGCTCATCGGCGGGTACACGCCGGCGTCGCAGCCCGTGACCCGGTGGCCTGCCTCGCGCGCCAGGGCGGCCAGGCCGCCCATGAACGTGCCGCAGATGCCCAGAACATGAATATGCATGGGAGGCGATTCTAGGGAGGCCGATCGTCCGGGCCCGAGGCCACGGCCTTGGCCGCGGTACTGATGTTCATCGTACGGACCATGCTCTGCGGGCAAAATGCCTCGATGGACACGTCCAAGCGCGAAATTGCTGCCTCCGCCGCCCGTCTCGTGGTCGAGGAGGGGCTCGAATACGGCCCGGCCAAGCGCCGGGCGCTGCGCGACCTGGGGCTCTCGGCGCGCACCGCGCTGCCGAACAACGACGAGGTCGAGGCCGAGGTGCGCGACTACATCGCCCTGTTCTGCGCCGACACCCAGCCCAAGGAGCTCCATGCGCTGCGGATGCTGGCCCTCGAATGGATGGAGCGCATGGCGGCGTTCCGGCCCCATGTCGGCGGTGCCGTCTGGCACGGCACGGCCACCCGGCTGTCAGACATTTATATTCAATTGTTCTGCGATGATTCGAAGTCGGCCGAGATCGCGCTGATCGACCATCACGTGGACTACGAGCCGCGCATGGTGACCGGCTTCCATGGCGAGCAGGTCGAGGCCTTGAGCGTGCATGCGCCGAGCCGGGCCCTCGGCGAGGAAATCGGCGTGCACCTGCTGGTCTACGACCTCGACGACCTGCGCGGCGCGCTCAAGCCCGACGCCCAGGGCCGTTCGCCGCGTGGTGACTTGGCGGCGCTGCGGCGGCTGATCGAAAGAGAAAAGGACAACGGATGACTTCTTCGGCCACACGACGCGGCCTGTTGTATGGCGGCGTGGCGGTGGCGGCTGCCGCGGCCGGCCTGGGCGGTGCCTGGTGGCGCCATCGTGGCAGCGGCGCGGCCGGCGAAATGCTCGGGGCCGATTTCTGGGCCCAGCGTTTCGAGCGGCCCGAAGGCGGCGAACTCGCCATGACCAGCTTGCGCGGCAAGCCGCTGCTGCTCAACTTCTGGGCCACCTGGTGCCCGCCTTGCGTGGAAGAAATGCCGATGATCGATCGCTTCTTCCGCGATCATGGTGCCAATGGCTGGCAAGTCGTGGGCTTGGCGATCGATCAGCCGAGCTCCGTGCGCAAGTTCCTGCAGCGCACGCCGGTCACCTATCCGACCGGATTGGCTGGTTTGCAGGGCACCGAACTGGTCAAGAATCTCGGCAATACCGGCGGCGGCCTGCCGTTCACGCTGGTGCTGAACGCCGATGGGTCGGTGGCGGCCCGTAAAATGGGCAAGCTCGAAGAGGCCGACCTGGAGGGTTGGCGACGTGAACTCGTTCACAGTTAGAATTAGATACACAGGTCGGCGTTAACCGCCGAAAGCCGACAATCAACGATGTTCGGCCTAGTTGTATCCTAATAACCGGAAAACCCCGGCACTGGAGTCCCATGGATCTGCGCAAACTCAAGACACTGATCGATCTGGTGTCCGAATCGAATATTTCCGAGCTGGAAATCACTGAAACCGAAGGCAAGGTCCGCATCGTCAAGGGCGGCGGCGCCGCTCCCGTTCAGTACGTGCAGACCCTGGCGGCGGCGCCCGCCGCGGCACCGGTCGCAGCGCCCGCCGGTGCTGCAGCGCCTGCCGCCGCCCCGGTGGCCGAAGCCGCTCCGGCCGGCCATGCCGTGAAGTCGCCGATGGTCGGTACCTTCTACCGCGCCGCGAGCCCGGGCGCTCCGTCCTTCGTCGAGGTCGGCAGCAAGGTCAACGAGGGCGACACGCTCTGCATCATCGAGGCGATGAAGATCCTCAACGAAATCGAGGCCGACAAGGCCGGCACGGTCACCCAGATCCTCGGAGAAAACGGTCAGGCGGTCGAATACGGCCAGCCGCTGTTCATCATCGAGTGACCATGTTCAAGAAGATCCTGGTCGCCAACCGCGGCGAGATCGCGCTGCGCATCCAGCGCGCGTGCAGCGAACTCGGCATCAAGGCCGTGATGGTCTATTCCGAGGCCGACCGCGACGCCAAGTACGTCAAGCTGGCCGAGGAGGCCGTCTGCATCGGCCCCGCGCCCTCTGCGCAGAGCTACCTCAACATGCCGGCCATCATCTCGGCGGCCGAAGTGACCGATGCCGAGGCGATCCATCCCGGCTACGGCTTCCTGAGCGAGAACGCCAACTTCGCCGAGCGCGTCGAGCAGAGCGGCTTCCAGTTCATCGGGCCGACGCCCGAGAACATCCGCACCATGGGCGACAAGGTCTCGGCCAAGCAGGCCATGATCAAGGCCGGCGTGCCCTGCGTGCCCGGTTCCGACGGCGAGCTCTCCGACGACGCCACGGCCAACAAGCGAATCGCGCGCGCCATCGGCTACCCGGTGATCATCAAGGCCGCGGGCGGCGGCGGTGGCCGCGGCATGCGCGTGGTCCATACCGAGGCCGCGCTGATCAACGCGATCCAGATGACCAAGGCGGAGGCCGCGGCGGCCTTCAACAATCCCTCGGTCTACATGGAGAAGTTCCTCCAGAACCCGCGCCACGTCGAGATCCAGGTGCTGGCCGACAAGCATCGCAACGCGGTCTACCTCGGCGAGCGCGACTGCTCGATGCAGCGCCGTCACCAGAAGGTGATCGAGGAATCGCCCGCGCCGGGCATTCCGCGCAAGCTGATCGAGAAGATCGGCGAACGCTGCGCGGCCGCCTGCAAGAAGATCGGCTACCGCGGCGCCGGCACCTTCGAGTTCCTCTACGAGAACGGCGAGTTCTACTTCATCGAGATGAACACCCGCGTGCAGGTGGAGCATCCGGTGACCGAGCTCACGACCGGCATCGACATCGTCAAGACGCAGATCATGGTGGCGGCCGGCGAGAAGCTGCCGTTCACGCAGCGCCAGATCCAGATGCACGGCCACGCGATCGAGTGCCGCATCAACGCCGAGGACGCCTGGAAGTTCACGCCGTCGCCGGGCCGCATCACGATGTGGCACCCGCCGGGTGGCCCGGGCGTGCGCGTGGATTCGCACGCGTACACCAACTACTTCGTGCCGCCCAACTACGACTCGATGATCGGCAAGATCATCGTCTTCGGCGACACCCGCGAGCAGGCCATGGCGCGCATGCGCACCGCGCTCAACGAGACCGTGATCGAAGGCATCCAGACCAACATCCCGCTGCACCGCGAGCTGATGGTCGACGCCAAGTTCATGGCCGGCGGCACCAACATCCACTACCTCGAAGAGTGGCTGGCCGCGCACAAGCGCTGAGCCGTCCCTGCCCGCCATGTTCGAACTCCGCCTGCTGGCCCCCGAGGAACGCATCGAGACCCTCGGCGACGCGCTCGATGCGCTCGACGCACTGAGCATCTCGGTCGAGGATGCCGACGCGCAGACCGACGCCGAGCAGGCGCTGTTCGGCGAACCCGGCATGCCGCCGCCCAAGGAGGGCTGGCAGCGCTCGCGCGTGATCGCGCTGTTCGCCACCGAGGAACTGGCGCGCGACGCGGGCTCGGTGCTCGCGCTGCAGGACTTCTTCGAAGGCTGCACGCTGCTGGGCATCGCCGAGCTGCAGGACCAGGACTGGGTGCGGCTCACGCAGTCGCAGTTCGCGCCGGTCGAGATCACGCCCGAGTTCTGGATCGTGCCGAGCTGGCACGAGGCGCCCGCGCAGGCGACGCAGGTGATCCGGCTCGATCCGGGCCTGGCCTTCGGCACCGGCACCCATCCCACCACGCGCATGTGCCTGCGCTGGATCGCGACCCGCGGTGCGCTCGCGGGCCAGCGCGTGCTCGACTACGGTTGCGGCTCCGGCATCCTGGCCATCGGTGCTGCGAAGTACGGTGCGGGCGAGATCGACGCGGTCGACATCGACGAGGCCGCCGTGAGTTCGACGCGCCTCAACGCCGAGGCCAACGGCGTGACGCTCGACGCGGGCCTGCCCGAAGCGGCGCAGGGTCAGTACGGCACGGTGCTCGCGAACATCCTCGCGACCCCGCTCAAGGTGCTCGCGCCGCTGCTGTGCGAGCGCGTGGCGCCCGGTGGCTCGCTGGTGCTCGCCGGCATCCTCGAGCGCCAGGCCGACGAGCTGAAGGAAGCCTACGCGCCCTATGTGGCGCTCGAAGTCAGCGACAGCGAGGACGGCTGGATCCTCATGACGGCACGCCGCTGAACGCGCTCGCGCCGGGGGCTTTCTCCGGCGCAAACGGCGCTGCCGGCATCGCGTCGCGCCGAGGGCCCAACCCTACAATCGCCCCCTCATGAGCCTCGTCACGCGTTGCCCCGCCTGCGCCACCACCTTCAAGGTGGTGCGCGACCAGCTCCGGATCTCGGACGGGTGGGTGCGTTGCGGTCGCTGCAGCCACGTGTTCGATGCGACGCTCGACCTGCAGGAGACGCCGGATGCGGCCGGCGTCGCGCCGCCGCCGATGCAGCAGATGCCGCCGGCGCCGGCTCCGATGCCGGCTGGTACGCCGGATACTCGGCCCGATGAATCGGGTGTCGCGGACGATGCGAATTCGCCCGTCCTGCCCCGCGTCGAGGAGGCCGACTTCCTCGATGACGAGGTCGGCGAGGAAGCGCCGCCGCCGCCAGGCGCCGAGCCGATGCCGCCAGTTGCGCCCGCGCCGCCCGCGCACGGCATCGTCGCCGACGAGCCCTGGTCCGACCTCGAGGTGCGCGAGCCGCAATGGCGGCCGCCGCCGAGCTCGCTGCCACCTTTTCCCGACATCGATCTCAATCTCGCCGCACCGCCATTGCCGCCGCCCTCGCCGGCACCGCCACTGCCGGCGGTGTGGACGCGCCGTTCCAACGCGCCCGCGATCCCGTCGAATGAAAAGCCCGCGGGCTTCGCGACGCTGCGCCGTTCCGGGTCCGACGAAGACAGCGACGAGGACACCGAGCTCGAGCGCGACGACGCCGATGCGCCCGAGGAAGGCGACGACAAGGACCGGCTGCAGATGCAGAAGGCGCTGCGCCGGGCGCGCGCCAGGTCGGCCAAGATCGCCGCCAGCGCCAAGGCGCGCGACGAACGCGGCGAACCGGAGGAGCGCGCGAAGAGCGATGACCCCGCGCTGCTGCCCTTCGCCTCCGTGCTCGACGCGGCGGACGAGACCGAGGAACGCGCGGCGCACCGTTTCGCCGACGAGATCGACGACGACGAAAGAGACGATCGACCGAAGTCCTTCTGGCAGCGCATCGGCAAGCGGCGCGGGCTGATCGCGCTCGCGGCGATCGCGGGCCTGCTGCTGGTCGTGCAGGTCCTGCGGCACGAGCGCGACGGCATCGTCGCGCGCCAGCCCTCGCTGCGTCCCGCGCTGGCCGCGCTGTGCCAGGCGACGGGCTGCGAGCTCGCGCCGCTGCGCCGCATCGGCGACATCGTCATCGAGGGCGCCGCCTTCGCGCGCGAGAAGAGCGGCGGCAACGACTACCGCTTCAGCTTCAACCTGCGCAGCAATGCCGCGGTGCCGCTCGCGATGCCGTCGATCGAACTGGTGCTGCTCGATACGCAGGAGCGGGCCGTCGTGCGGCGCGTGCTCGCGCCGGCGGACTATGGCGCGCCTTCGGTGCTCGCGGCACGCGGCGAACGCGTGGCCTCGCTGCCGATGACGCTGACGGTGACCGAGGCCGCGGCCCTGCCGCCGATCGCAGGCTATCGTGTCGAGGCCTTCTATCCCTAGGCGCCTGGCGAGCCGCCGGTTGCGCGCCCACGCCTTCTTTCCTTTTTTCTCACCTCAACGGATCAGCCCATGGCAGCAGTGATTTGCGGTTCCCTCGCCTTCGACACCATCATGACCTTCGAGGGCCGGTTCGCCGACCAGATCCTCCCGGACCAGTTGCACATCCTCAACGTGTCTTTCCTGGTGCCGGGCCTGCGCCGCGACTTCGGCGGCTGCGCCGGCAACATCGCCTACAGCCTCAACGCGCTCGGCGGCACGGCGCTGCCGATGGCCACGCTGGGCAGCGACGGCGCCGACTACATCGAGCGCATGCGTTCGCTGGGCATCAGCACGGAGTTCGTGCGCCAGCTCGACGACACCTTCACCGCGCAGGCGATGATCATGAACGACGCCGACAACAACCAGATCACGGCCTTCCATCCGGGCGCGATGCAGCAGGCCCACGTTACGAAGGTCGCGGCGCGCGAGGACATCCGGCTCGGCATCGTCGCGCCCGATGGGCGCGAGGCGATGCTGCAGCACGCCGAGCAGTTCGCGGCCGCCGGCATTCCCTTCGTGTTCGATCCGGGCCAGGGCCTGCCGATGTTCGACGGCGAGGCGCTCAAGCATTTCGTCGAGCTCGCGAGCTGGGTGGTGGTCAACGACTACGAGGGCAAGATGCTCTCGCAGCGCACGGGCTGGAGCCTGGCGGAGATCTCGCGGCGCGTGCAGGGCCTCGTGGTCACGCTCGCGGCCGAGGGTTGCGAGGTGTGGACGAACGGCGAGCGCGAGCACGTGCCGGGCGTGGTGCCGACCGCGGTGGTCGAGCCCACGGGCTGCGGCGATGCATGGCGCGGCGCGCTGTTGTTCGGCCTGGAAAAGGGCTGGCCGCTCGCGCAGTGCGCGGCGCTCGGCAACCAGGTCGGCGCGCTCAAGATCGCGCAACGCGGCCCGCAGAACTACCAGGTCGATCGCCAGGCACTCGGCCTGGCCTGACGAGCGACGGCGCGGCGGCGGATGCCATCGCCGCGTCGCTTCGCGATCTGCTTTGCCCAATGAAAAAGCCCGACACCTTGCGGTGCCGGGCTTGATGCCTTTTCAGGGCTGCCGAGAAAACTCAGGGCTTGCTGGCCGTCGGGAACGGCCAGGCTGCCTGGGGATTCAGCGTCGTCTGCGCAGCGGGGGCGGGCGCAGCGGCAGCCTTGGCGGGCGCCTTGGCAGCCTTCTTCGCAGCAGGCTTCTTGGCAGCAGCGGCAGGCTTGGCAGCAGGCTTCTTCGCGGCTTTCTTGGCCGCAGCCTTCTTGGCAGGGGCCTTCTTGGCGGCAGCCTTCTTCGCAGGCGCCTTCTTGGCAGCGGCCTTCTTCGCCGGTGCCTTCTTCGCTGCGGCCTTCTTGGCCGGAGCTGCCTTCTTCGCCGGCGCCTTCTTCGCGACGACCTTCTTCGCGGCTACCTTCTTGGCAGCGACCTTCTTGGCCGGAGCCTTCTTGGCAGCGACCTTCTTGGCCGGAGCCTTCTTGGCGGCGACCTTCTTGGCCGGGGCCTTCTTCGCTACGACCTTCTTGGCCGGAGCCTTCTTCGCTGCGGCTTTCTTAGCCGGTGCTTTCTTTGCAGTTGCCATTTCTGTTTTCTCCTTGATCAAGTTGAAAAAATCAACCTATTGAAGCACTCCGCGCATGTTGGTAGCGCTGGAGCGATTCATGGCGTTGGATTCCGTGCTCCAGCACCATGAACACCTGAGCCCTCGTCCATGCCGCGCTCTTCGGCGCGGTCGGTGGCAAGAGCAATTCTTGAATTCATTTATTGTTATCGAAATATTCAATCCCAGGAGAGCGCACCACCCGATTGGTATTCGATCACGCGGGTCTCGAAGAAATTGCGCTCTTTCTTCAGGTCAATCATCTCGCTCATCCACGGGAACGGATTTTCCTCGTTCGGGAAGAGCGTTTCGAGGCCGATCTGCTGCGCGCGCCGGTTGGCGATGTAGCGCAGATAGCCCTTGAACATGGAGGCGTTCATGCCGAGCACGCCACGGGGCATGGTGTCTTCGGCGTACTTGTATTCGAGCTCGACGGCGCGCATGAACAGCGCCTTGATCTCGGCCTTGAACTCTGCCGTCCAGAGGCCGGGGTTCTCGAGCTTGAGCTGGTTGATCAGGTCGATGCCGAAGTTGCAGTGCATCGACTCGTCGCGCAGGATGTACTGGTACTGCTCGGCGGCGCCGGTCATCTTGTTCTGGCGGCCCAGCGCGAGGATCTGCGTAAAGCCGACGTAGAAGAAGAGGCCTTCCATCAAGCAGGCGAACACGATCAGCGACTTGAGCAGCGTCTGGTCGGTCTCGTGCGTGCCGGTCTTGAAGTTCGGGTCGCTGATCGCGTCGATGAACGGAATCAGGAACTGGTCCTTCTCGCGGATCGACGGCACCTCGTTGTAGGCGTTGAAGATCTCGCTCTCGTCCAGGCCCAGCGACTCGACGATGTACTGGTAGGCGTGCGTGTGGATCGCTTCCTCGAAGGCCTGGCGCAGCAGGAACTGGCGGCATTCGGGGGCCGTGATGTGGCGGTAGGTGCCCAGCACGATGTTGTTGGCGGCCAGCGAGTCGGCGGTGACGAAGAAGCCGAGGTTGCGCTTGACGATGCGGCGCTCGTCTTCGGTCAGGCCGTTCGGGTCTTTCCACAGCGCGATGTCGCGCGTCATGTTCACTTCCTGCGGCATCCAGTGGTTGGCGCAGGTGGCGAGGTACTTTTCCCACGCCCACTTGTACTTGAACGGGACCAGCTGGTTGACGTCGGTCTCGCCGTTGATGATGCGCTTGTCGGCGGCCCTGACGCGGCGCGTTTCAGCCGGAGCGCTGGCGCCGGCGGATGCGGGCGCGGCCTGGCGGGCAGGCTGCTGCACGGGTTGCAGCGAAGGTTGTGCCATCGATGAAGCCGACACATCCGCACGGCCGGCGGCGACGCCGGTCGATGCGTGATGCTGCAAACCTTGTTGCATGTCCTTTGGCAAGGAGGGCTTGACTTCTTCGTCCCAGGTCAACATAGAAAAATCCAATGCTCAAATTATCCGAGCAACGATGTGAGTTGCAAAGTGCTCGTTCACATCGCACTCCATTTATGTGGTTGTTATGTTGCTCGCATGCATCGCGCGATGTCGGTCAATGCCTTCAACCGGCCTCCGTCATCGCACGACATCGCATGCGCCTCACGCTTCGTCGCGCAGCGCACCGCGCTGTGTTCGCGGTGCGCTGCGTGCATCACTGGCAGGCTTCGCAGGTCGGATCGTCGACGCCGCAGAAGGCGATGTCGGTCGCGGGGATCGCGCTCATCTGTGCCTTCGCCGCGGCGGCCGCGGCCTCGAGTGCGCTCATGCCCGACGGTGCGTCGCTGCCCGAGGACACCGCGTTGAGGCGGCCCGACTGCACCGTCGACTTCTCGGCGTGCGTCGCGCTCTGCGTGCGCAGGTAGTAGGTGGTCTTCAGGCCGCGCAGCCATGCGAGCTTGTAGGTGTCGTCGAGCTTCTTGCCCGAGGCGCCGGCCATGTAGATGTTCAGCGACTGCGCCTGGTCGATCCACTTCTGGCGGCGCGCGGCGGCTTCCACCAGCCACGTCGTCTCGACTTCGAACGCGGTGGCGTAGAGCGCCTTCACGTCCTGCGGCACGCGGTCGATGGGACGCAGCGAGCCGTCGAAGTGCTTCAGGTCCATCACCATCACGTCGTCCCACAGGCCCAGGCGCTTGAGGTCGCGCACCAGGTAGTGGTTGATCACGGTGAATTCGCCCGACAGGTTCGACTTGACCGAGAGGTTGCCGAAGCACGGTTCGATCGAGGCGTCCACGCCGATGATGTTCGAGATGGTCGCGGTCGGGGCGATGGCCACGCAGTTCGAATTGCGCATGCCGTCGGCCTTGATCTTGGCGCGCAGCGCGTCCCAGTCGAGCGTGGCCGAGCGGTCGACCTCGACGTAGCCGCCGCGTGCCTTCTCGAGCAGGTCGAGCGAGTCGATCGGCAGGATGCCCTTGTCCCACAGCGAGCCCTTGTAGCTCGAGTACTTGCCGCGTTCGCGCGCCAGCTCGGTCGAGGCCCAGTAGGCGTGGTAGCAGATCGCTTCCATCGATTCGTCGGCGAATTGCACGGCTTCCTGCGAGGCGTAAGGAATACGCAGGTCGTACAGCGCGTCCTGGAAGCCCATCAGGCCCAGGCCGACCGGACGGTGGCGCAGGTTCGAGTCGCGCGCCTTCTTCACGGCGTAGTAGTTGATGTCGATCACGTTGTCGAGCATGCGCATCGCGGTCGAGATCGTTTTCTTGAGCTTCTCCTGGTCGACCTTGCCGTCCTTCAGATGCTGCAGCAGGTTGACCGAGCCGAGGTTGCAGACCGCGGTTTCGGTGTCGCTGGTGTTCAGCGTGATCTCGGTGCAGAGGTTCGACGAGTGCACCACGCCGGCGTGCTGCTGCGGCGAGCGCACGTTGCAGGCGTCCTTGAACGTGATCCAGGGATGGCCGGTCTCGAACAGCATCGTGAGCATCTTGCGCCACAGGTCGGTGGCCTGCACGGTGCGGCTGGGCTTGATCTCGCCGCGCGCGGCCTTCTCTTCGTAGGCGACGTAGGCCTTCTCGAAGTCGGCGCCGAACAGGTCGTGCAGGTCGGGCACGTTCGAGGGCGAGAACAGCGTCCACGAACCCTTTTCCATCACGCGGCGCATGAACAGGTCGGGGATCCAGTTGGCGGTGTTCATGTCGTGCGTGCGGCGGCGGTCGTCGCCGGTGTTCTTGCGCAGCTCCAGGAACTCCTCGATGTCGAGGTGCCAGGTCTCGAGGTACGTGCAGACGGCGCCCTTGCGCTTGCCGCCCTGGTTCACGGCCACGGCGGTGTCGTTCACCACCTTGAGGAAGGGCACCACGCCCTGCGATTCGCCGTTCGTGCCCTTGATGTGGCTGCCGAGCGCGCGCACGCGGGTCCAGTCGTTGCCCAGGCCGCCCGCGAACTTCGAGAGCAGCGCGTTTTCCTTGATCGACTCGTAGATGCCGTCGAGGTCGTCGGGCACGGTGGTCAGGTAGCAGCTCGACAGCTGCGAGCGCAGCGTGCCGCTGTTGAACAGCGTCGGCGTGCTCGACATGAAGTCGAAGGACGACAGCACTTCGTAGAACTCGATGGCGCGGGCTTCGCGGTCGATCTCGTTGAGCGCCAGGCCCATCGAGACGCGCATGAAGAAGGCCTGCGGCAGCTCGATGCGGTTCTTGCGCACGTGCAGGAAGTAGCGGTCGTACAGGGTCTGCAGGCCGAGGTAGTCGAACTGGTTGTCGCGCTCGGCCTTCAGCGCCGCGCCCAGGCGGGGCAGGTCGTACTGCAGCAGCTTCTCGTCGAGCAGCTCGTTCTCGACGCCCTTCTTGATGAACGAGGGGAAGTAGTCGGCGTAGGCGGTGGCGCGGTCGGCGGGCATGACTTCGCGGCCGACGATCTCCTTGAAGATCGTGTGCAGCAGCAGCCGTGCGGTGGCGAAGGTGTAGTCGGGATCCTTCTCGATCAGCGTGCGGGCCGCGAGGATCGAGGCCTTGTAGACCTCGTCGAGCGGCACGCCGTCGTACAGGTTGCGCATGGTCTCGGCCACGATCGGCGCGGCCGTGATGCTGTCGCCCAGGCCCTGGCAGGCCGATTCGATCAGGCCCTTGAGTTCGCTGACGTCGAGCGCGACGCGTTCGCCTCGGTCCAGCACGTGCAGCGCGGGGGCCGCGATCTGGGCTTCCTGCTCGCCCTGCTTCGCGCGTTCCTGGGTGCGGCGCTCGCGGTAGAGCACATAGGCGCGCGCCACTTCCTGGTGGCCGCCGCGCATCAGGCCCAGTTCGACCTGGTCCTGCACGTCCTCGATGTGGAAGGTGCCGCCGCCCGGACGCGAGCGCACCAGCGCCTTCACGACGGCCTGGGTCAGCGCGTCGACGGTCTCGCGCACGCTGGCCGAGGCCGCACCCTGGGTGCCGTGCACGGCCAGGAAGGCCTTCATCATCGCGATCGCGATCTTGTTCGGCTCGAACGGGACCACGGCGCCGTTGCGGCGGATGATCTGGTAGTGCGCGAGGTTCTGTCCGGTGGGCGAACCGGCGGTGTCGCGGGGGGACTGGGGCGGCGTGGAGGGGATGGCACGCGCGGCGGTGGGTGTGTTCAGTGCTGTTTGCATTCGCTTCCTCTCGGTTGGCAAAATTCTTGTTGGATGAGCGGCGCTGCTGGGGCCGCTTCGTCGGCGCTGAGGCCGGCCGGGAGACACTATATCTAGGGTGCAGGGGGTGTACAACCCACTAGATGTAGCGTTTTCCTTCAGCCTTCAAGAGGGAGAGGAAAACAGTTTTCGTGATTCGCGGCCATCTTTGCCGCATGAACACTGGCTCATCCTCTCGCAACCCGCGCCCCATGCGGCTTCCGAGCCGATTTGGGCCTGCAAGGCGCATGGTTGCTACGCATCGCGTTTGCGAATGGAGCGATTGCTGCACCGCGATTCCAGCGCATCGCACGGCGCGCATCGATTGAAAAAATTAGCGGTCCACCACCTGCGAGGGAAACATGTGTGGACCCCAGCCGAGGTGATCGCGCAGCCGGTGCCAGTCGAAGCCGGCGCCGGGATCCTGCTTGCGGCCCGGTGCGATGTGCTCGTGGCCCGCGATGTGCGCGATCGGATAGTGCTGCGCGATCGCCGCGGCGAGGCTCGCGAGCGTCTCGTACTGCGCGTCCTCGAACGGCCCGCCCTCGAGGCCCTCGAGCTCGATGCCGATCGAGTCGTCGTTGCAGTTGTCCCGGCCGCGCCACGACGACAAGCCCGCATGCCATGCGCGGTCGTCGCCGCTCACGAACTGCCAGAGCTCGCCGTTGCGGCGCACGTAGAAATGCGAGGACACCTCGAGCCCGCGAATGCTTTCGAAGTAAGGATGCGCGTCCCAGTCGAGCCGGTTGGTGAACAGTTGCTGCACCGCGTCGCCGCCGTACTCGCCGGGCGGCAGGCTGATCGAATGCAGCACCACGAGGTCGATGCGCGCGCGCGCAGCCGCGGGGCGCGGCCCGAAGTTGGGCGAGGGCAGCGCCTTCGCGAAGCGGTACCAGCCGTCGCGCCAGAGCGCATCGTCCTTGGGGCCGAGCGCGCCGTCTTCAGTCGTCGACATGGCTGCTCGCGCCATCGTCGCCGTTGGGCGTGCTGATGCCCAGGCGCGCGATGCGGTAGCGGATCTGGCGCAGGCTCATGCCCAGGCGCGCGGCCGCGGCCGTGCGGTTGAAGCCGCTCTCGTGCAGCGCGCGCACGAGGATCTCGCGCTCCTGCTGATCGAGGTAGGCCTGCAGGTCGGAGGGCAGCGGCGTGGGTACCACGGGGCGCGGCGCGGGCGGGGGCGCGGCCACGACGGGCTTCGCTTCGAAAGCCTCGGGTGGAGAGGTTGCCGCGGTCGTCGCGGCCGCTGCGGCGTGCGGCGCGGCGGGTCCGGGAGCGGCCGCCATCCAGCCGCCGCTGCCCGCGCCATCCATCAGGTCGAGCTGCAGTTCGTCGCCGTCGTACAGCGCGACCGCGCGGTGCAGCAGGTTCTCGAGCTCGCGCACGTTGCCATGCAGCGGATGCTGCGCGAGCTGCCGCAGCAGTGCGTCCGACAGGCGCGGCGCGGGCAGCCCGCCGTCCTGCGCGATGCGCGCGAGCAGCGCGACGCACAGCGCGGGCAGGTCCTCGCGGCGCTCGCGCAGCGCGGGCACCGCGATCTCGATCACGTTGAGCCGGTAGAACAGGTCCTGCCGGAAGCGGCCGGCCTGCACCTCGGCGTGCAGATCCTTGTGGGTCGCGCTCACGATGCGCACGTCGACTGCGTCCTCCTGCGTGGAGCCGATCGGCCGCACGCTGCGTTCCTGGATCGCGCGCAGCAGCTTCGACTGCATCGCCAGCGGCAGGTCGCCGATCTCGTCGAGGAACAGCGTGCCGCCGCGCGCGGCCTGGAAGTAGCCGTCGCGGTCCTGCGCCGAGCCGGTGTAGGAGCCCTTGCGCGCGCCGAAGAATTCGGCCTCGAGCAGGTTCTCGGGAATCGCGCCGCAGTTCACCGCGACGAAGGGGCCTTCGCTGCGCTGGCTGCAGGCATGGACCGCGCGCGCCACCAGTTCCTTGCCGGTGCCCGATTCGCCGCGCACCAGCACCGGCGCCATGCCGCGCGCGACCTTGGCGATGCGCGACTTCACGAGCCGCATCGGTTCCGAATCGCCGACCAGCCGTTCGAGCGCGGAAGCGCCCGCGCTGCCCGCTGCCGCCAGTGCCGAAGCGCCGTCGCCGGCATCCGCAGCCTTGGCCGAACGTAGGGCGGCCTGAGCGACCGGCTGCTGTTGCTGCGCCTGCACCGCGGAGGCAACGACCGCGCGGAACTGCTTGAGGTCGACCGGCTTGGTGAGGTAGTCGAAGGCGCCGGCCTTCAGCGCCTCGACCGCGTTCTCGGCCGAACCGTAGGCGGTCATCACGACGCAGCGCTCGCTGCGCTGGTTCTTCTGGATGCGCTGGATGATCTCCATGCCCTGGCCGTCGGGCAGCCGCATGTCGGTGATCACGGCGTCGAAGCGCGTGGCCTCGAGGTGCTGCCAGGCTTCGGAGACGCTGCCCGCGGCCTCGACCCGGTAGCCTTCGCGCAGCAGCGTGAGTTCGTAGAGCGTGCGAAGGTCGGGTTCGTCGTCGATGACGAGGATCTGCGCGGGACGCTGGGAGGGCGGATGGGAGCTGCTCACGCCGCTATTGTGTCAGCCGGTTTTCGCTCGCGGCGAAGCCGACGAAGAATTCGTTGCCCTCGGGCGCCTCGCCCGCCAGCGCGCGCCGCTCGTAGCCGATGGTCGCGCCATGGCGCCGGCACAGCTCGCGGCACAGGAACAGTCCGAGTCCGCTCGAGCGGCTTTCCGACGAGAAGAAGGGTTCGAACAGGTGGCGCTGCACCGCGGGCTCGAGCGGTGCGCCGTCGCTCCAGACCTGCAAGGTCGGCCGGCCCGGGCTGCCCGCGCGCTGCAGCGTGGTCACGACCTGGATCGCGCCCTCGCGCAGGCTCGCGTAGCGCGCCGCGTTGTCGAGCAGGTTCACCAGCAGGCGGCGCAGATGCTCGACGTCGAAGCGCACCTCGACGCCCGGCGCGTCGAGCGCGAGGGTCACGCCTTGGCGCCGGGTCTGGCGCATCCACTCCTCGGTCAGTGCCTGCACCGTGGGGTCGAGTACCACCTGCTCGCCGAGCGACAGCACGCGCTGCTGGCGCGCGCGCGAGACGTCGAGCACGTCGTCGACGATGCGCGCGAGGCGCTGTGCGTTGTGCTGCACCATGTGCGTGAGCTGGCGGTGCGCGGGGTCGGTCAGGTCCTCGTTGAGCAGCGCGCTGGCCTGCGTGATGGCCGCCAGCGGGTTGCGGATCTCGTGCGCCACCGCGGCCGACATGCGGCCCATGGCGGCCAGCTTCTCGGTGCGGATGCGGGCCTCGAGCTCGCGCAGGTCCTGCAGGAACATCACGCACAGGCTGCCCATGCGGCGGTCGCTCGAGGGCGTGAGGCGGGTGCGCACGCGCACCTCGCGCGCCGCCCCGCGCGCCTGCGCGACCGGGATCTCCTCGGACTGCGGCTCGCGGCGCGCATAGGTCTGGCGCGCCAGCGCGGCCAGCGCATGCCAGGCCGGCTGGGCGTGCAGCGGAAAGGGCAGCCGCAGCTGGCCCAGGCCCTGGCCCAGGATCGCGTCGGCCGCCGGATTGGCCGCGTGCACCAGGCCCTCGGCATCGATCACCAGCACGCCTTCGCTCAGCGTTTCGATCACCAGGTCGTTGACCTGCGCCTGCATCTGCGCGCTGCTGCGGTTGTGCTGGGACACCGCTTCCTCGCGCGCCAGCCGCCGCGCGAGCTCGTGCGCCAGCAGCGCCACCACGAACAGCCCGGTGCCGGTCAGTGCCGCCTGCACGAAGCGCGCGGGCGAGTCGCCGGGCTGCTGGGCCCAGTGCCAGGCGGCATCGGCCAGCAGCAGCAGCGTGACGCCGGCGGTGGTGCCCATGCTCACCATCACCGTGCCGAGCACCGCGCTCATGAGCACCGGCAGCGCGAACAGCGGCGTGTAGTTGATGTTGCCGCCCTGCGTGACCTGCAGCGCCGCGAAGACCGCGAGGTCGATGCCGGTGCTCAGCATCCAGGTGGCGCCGAAACCGCGCATCGGCGGCTCGAAATGCACGTAGCGCGCGCCCAGCGCGGTCGCCGCGAGGTAGCTCGCCGACAGCGCCACCGCCACCGGCTGCATGGTCTGGCCGAGCGCGAAGCTCACGCCCTGCAGCAGCACCAGCACCAGCGCGACGAAGCAGCGCGCGCCCATGAAGCCGCGCCACAGCCGCAGCAGCGCGGCGCTCTCGCGCGCGCCGGGTTCCAGCACGTCCCAGTCGGTGACCGGTTCGCCGCTGGCCCAGAGGGAGGAGCTACTGCCCATCGCTGCGACGAAGCCGGCGCGGCGCCGTTCAGGCGCGCTCGGCGAGCTGCCGGTGCGCGGCGCTGCAGAAGGGGGTGCCGTCGGCGCCGCGCACCGCGTCGCTCGCGGGCAGGTGCAGGCCGCAATGCGCGCAGCGCACCATCGCCTGCGGCGCGCCCACCGCGGGCGGCGCGGCGGGACGCGGCGCGCGGGCGGCGCGCTCCTGCATTTCTTCGCGGCGGTTCTTGCGCCAGAGCCAGATCGCGACCCAGACCACCGCGAGGACGAGAAGGTATTTCATCGAATGTTTTCAGACGGGCGGACGCGCCAGCACCACTTCGAGCACGAAGCGCGAGCCCACGTAGGCCAGCAGCAGCAGCGCCGAGCCCGCGTAGAGCACGCGCCGCGCGGTGCGCCCGCGCCAGCCGAAGCGCGCGCGGCCGATCAGCAGCACCGCGAAGCTGATCCAGGCCAGTACCGAGAAGGCCGACTTGTGGTCCCACTTCCAGGCCCGGCCCGCGGCGCCGTAGAGCTGCTCGCTGAACAGCAGTCCGGCCAGCAGCGTGGCCGACAGCAGCACGAAGCCGGCCGTCACGAAGCGGAAGGTCAGGCGCTCGAGCGTCAGCAGCGGCACGCCGCCCTGCGGCTCGGTGGCCAGGCGGATCTGCTTTTCGGCGCGGGTCGTGAGCCAGGCGTGCACCACCGCGGCGGCGAACAGGCCATACGAGGCGATGCCCAGCGCCAGGTGCAGCGGCAGCCAGGGCGAAGCCGACACGTGCAGCGGCGTGCCGGGAAAGAGGATCGCCAGCAGCACCGCCGCCGCGCCGAGCCAGGCCAGCGCGCGGCGCACCCGCAGTTGCGGGTACATGCGGCTTTCGACCGCGTAGACGGAGAGCACCAGCCAGGCCGTGACCGAGAGCGCGGGCGCGAAGCCGAAGCGGGGTTCGTGGCCGACCATGCCGTGGCCGAGCGCCGCGGCATGCAGCAGCCAGGCCAGGCCGAGCGCCCACTGGGTGGCCTGCCGGCTCAGCCGGGCGCCTGCGGCGGCGGCAAAACCGTAGGCGGCCGCGGCGGCGATGCCCAGCGCCACGCCGAGTGGGGAGGGGATCGCTAAAATCATCGATCGGAGTTTAGCCGCTCACCCTTGCATTTCCGGGTGCCGCGCGCCAGCTTCCCTCCTACCCGTCTCCCGCGACTTCTCCCATCCGTCCCGCCGCAGCGGGCAGCAAGCAAGGCATCCCCTCCATGGCCAGCGCTCTCACCGAAAAATTCTCCCGCCTCGTCAAGACGATGAGCGGCCAGGCGCGCATCACCGAAAGCAACGTGCAGGACATGCTGCGCGAAGTGCGCATGGCGTTGCTCGAAGCCGACGTGGCGCTGCCCGTGGTGCGCGACTTCGTCGCCCGCGTGAAGGAAAAGGCGCTCGGCCAGGAAGTGCTGGGCTCGCTCAAGCCGGGCCAGGCGCTGGTCGGCATCGTCAACCGCGAGCTCGCCGCCACCATGGGCGAGGGCGTCTCCGACATCAACCTCGCGGCCCAGCCGCCGGCGGTGATCCTGATGGCCGGCCTGCAGGGCGCCGGCAAGACCACCACCACCGCCAAGCTCGCCAAGCACCTGATCGAGAAGCGCAAGAAGAAGGTGCTCACGGTCTCGGGCGACGTCTACCGGCCCGCCGCCATCGAGCAGCTCAAGACCGTCACCAGGCAGGCCGGCGCCGAATGGTTCCCGAGCACGGCCGACCAGAAGCCGCTGGACATCGCGCGCGCCGCGCTCGACCACGCCAAGCGCCACTTCTTCGACGTGCTGCTGGTCGACACGGCCGGCCGGCTCGCGATCGACGAGGTGCTGATGGCCGAGATCCAGCAGCTGCACGGCGCGCTGAACCCGGTCGAGACCCTGTTCGTGGTCGACGCCATGCAGGGTCAGGACGCGATCAACACGGCGCGTGCCTTCAAGGAGGCGCTGCCGCTCACCGGCATCATCCTGACCAAGACCGACGGCGACTCGCGCGGCGGTGCGGCGCTGTCGGTGCGCCAGGTCACGGGCGTGCCGATCAAGTTCGCGGGCGTGAGCGAGAAGATCGACGGCCTCGAGGTGTTCGACGCCGAGCGCCATGCGGGCCGCATCCTGGGCATGGGCGACATCGTCGCGCTGGTCGAGCAGGTCACGGCCGGCGTCGACGTGGCGGCGGCGCAGAAGCTCGCGGCCAAGGTCAAGAGCGGCGCGGGCTTCGACCTCAACGACTTCCTCGGCCAGCTGCAGCAGATGAAGCAGATGGGCGGCCTCTCGAGCCTGATGGACAAGCTGCCCACGCAGATGGCGGCCAAGGCCAGCGAGGCCGACATGACGCGCGCCGAGCGCGACATCCGCCGCAAGGAAGGGATCATCCAGAGCATGACGCCGCTGGAGCGCCGCAAGCCCGAGCTGCTCAAGGCCACGCGCAAGCGCCGCATCGCGGCCGGCGCGGGCGTGCAGGTTCAGGAAGTGAACCGGCTGCTCAACGAGTTCGAGCAGATGCAGGGGATGATGAAGAAGATGAAGGGCGGCGGCCTCATGAAGATGATGAAGAAGATGGGCGGCATGAAGGGCATGGGCGGGATGGGTGGTCCCGGCGGGCCGAAGCTGCCGTTCTGAGCCGCGTACATATATAGAGAGATGGACGAAGCCCGCCGGGGACGACCCGGCGGGCTTCGTCGTTTTTTCAGGTCTGCACCTCGTAGACCGTCGCATGTGCCTCGATCGGCGTCGGCAGCTCCCAGCGGTGCAGCATGCGCTCGATGCCCGCGTTCGACAGCGTCGTGTCGCGCTCGCGATTGCGGCGCATCAGCTCGGCATGCGGCACCTCAAGGTACACCAGCTCGATGTGCGCGTGATAGGCCCACAGCAGGTCCAGCGTCTTGGTACGCATCTGCTGGCTCAGGTGGGTGGCGTTCCAGACGAAGTGTTCCTGCCTGCGCAGCAGCGCCTTCGCCTGGTCGACCGCATGGTGCGCGGCGAGCCCGTCGTTCTCGCCGTGCTTCAGGCCCAGCTCGGCGCGCGCATCGTCGAAGGACACGACCGGCCAACCCTTGCGCTGCTGTGCCACCCAGTGGTTCTTGCCGCTCGCGGGCAGGCCGCACATCACCGTCACGCGCGAGCCCGGGTTGTGGAACAGCGGGTAGTCGGGGCTGGTGTCGGCGCCGCGGAAGTAGGCCAGGCGCGTGTGGGCGTCGACCATCCGTCGCGGGCCGTCCCAGCAGCCTTCCTCCTGCGCGAGCTGCTCGAACAGCGCGATGTCGGCCAGGCTGTCGGAGCGCTTCTCGTAGTGCCGCCCCAGCATGTCGCAGCGCGCGACGCAGCACAGGTCGGGCAGGCTCAGCTCCCACGACAGCCGATGCACCAGCCGCTCGGGCCGCTCGCCCTTGCGCGAGGCGAAGGCATGGAACGGCAGCTGGTGCACCGCGACGATCCGGCACACGGCCTCGCGCAGCGCGAAGGGCACGCGCGCCTTCCACATCAGCACGCGCACATCGACCGCGCCGCGACGCGAATGGCCGGGCTGGCCGATGCGGCCGCTGGCCTCGTCGATCACCGTGGTGCCGGGCTTGGCGATGTCGTGCAGCAGGCAGGCCATGAACAGCACGAAGCGGCCGTCGGCATCGGCGCGCCGGTAGTGCTCGTCCTGCGCCAGCGCATCGAGCACCATGCGCGTGTGGATGCCGACGTTGCCCTCGGCGTGGTAGTACGGATCCTGCGGCGTTTCCTCGAGGCGCAGCAGGCCCGGCAGCAGTTCGCAGCAGCGTGCCCAGTCGGCGCCTGCGCCGGGCGCGGGCACCAGCGTGCGAAGTTCGTCGAAAGTCATCGCGGCCTCCCGGTGGTCGTGAGTTCGGCGGGATCGCGCAGCGTGCGCAGTCCCAGGTCGTGCCAGCCGAGCGACGGCACCGGCGCATGCAGGTCCGCGCCCGGTGCCAGCCGGTTGGGCAGCAGCGGCCGGCGGCTGTGGTGCGAGCCCGAGTCGAGGATGGTCTGGACGAAGTCCGGGCGCACCCACTTGTAGCGGCCCGTCACCTGGCCGTTCGACTCGGTCTTGAGATACAGGCCCTCGGCCAGGTCCGACAGGTCGGTCTGCTGCCGCGTCAGCGCGAGCGGCTGGCCCTCGTCGGCCACGGCCTGCTCGAAGGCCGAGCGCCAGTCGGTGCTGCGCGCGAGCGAAGGCCGCACGAGCGAACGCAGGGCCTTCGGCTGGCGTGGCATCGCGCCCTCGTAGAGCACGGGCACCGACAGCACCGGGCCGCCCGCGAGCAGCGCCTGCCGCGCCGGCGTCGAGAGAAAGCACTGCGCCTGGCGGTCGTAGAGATCGAACTCCAGGAAGAAGGCCGGCAGCCGGTCGTACCAGCAGCTGTGCTTGGCGAAGCACCATTCGCCGTACATCACGTAGCGATCCTCGAGCCGTTCGAGCAGCGCCGCCTCGTGCGTGGCGGCCCAGTGCTTGAACAGGTTGAACTGGCGCTCGCCGGCGCCGCCCGCGAGGTAGTGGCCGCGCGACTGCAGCAGCAGTTCGCCGGCCGCGCTGAACGACACGGCGGCGTTCGCGCCATCGAGCTTCTCCTCGATGACCACGTGCAGTCCGTGCAGCGCCGCCAGCGGCGTCTGGCCGTCATCGCTGTCGCCGGGCTGCAGCCGCGAGCCTTCGAGGTGCGCGGTCCGCGGGTACTTCAGCAGCGGCAGCGACGAGAGGGAGGAAGAAAGGGGAAACACGTTTGTTCTCCGGATGGAAACCAGGAAGAACCGACAACGTGCGGGAGCGAAGCTGAGAGAGATCGGGAGCGACTTCGACGGCCGCTGTTTCCAGCGAAGGGCCGTGTCCGGTCAGCGGATGCGCAGCTTGGCGCCCGACATGACCAGTGAAGTGGTGTTGTCGGCGTCAGAGGGTGGTGACGGCGAATCGGGGCACTTGGCACTCCAGGGGATCGGGAGGATCCGTGGGTTGAAAAAAGGAAGGCGCGATTCTAGGCGCGCCATGAAAAAAGCCGGCCCCTCGGGGCCGGCTTCGTGCGAGGCGTGTGGCGTGCGCGCGTCAGGCCGTGGCCAGCGCCGCGGGGCGCGAGAGGCGCAGCGCGTGCATCCAGGCGCGGCGCAGCACGGCCGGCGAACGCGATTCCTCGGGGATCAGCAGGAAGCCGCGGTCGCGCAGCGTGGTGCCCAGCGCGATCTGGCTGGTCAGCACGGTCAGCGGGATCGCCAGCAGCAGCGGCAGGCCGACCGGCATGAGCCACATCAGGGCGCTCGGGTCGATCATCGCGACGCCGACGGCCAGCAGTGCGATCACCAGCGTCATGGGGGCCAGCTGCGAGGCGGCGACCTTCCACGGCACGGCGGCGGCTTCGCGCGGGGGCGACTTCCAGTCGAGCTTGATGCCGGTGAGGGCGACCAGCACGAACAGCGAGTGGGCCAGCATGCGCACCGGGGCTTGCACGATCGCGAGACCACTTTCCATCACCGAGCTCTTGACCAGGCCCCACAGGCCGCCGAACTGGCGCTGCTCGCCGCGCATCAGCACGGCGGCGACGCCGAGCACGCGGGGCAGGAACAGCAGGCACAGGGTCCAGACCCAGAGGCCGGCGAGTTCGGCCGGCAGCACGCTCCAGCTCGAGATCAGGCTGGAACCGCTGAGCCACAGCGCGGTGCCCAGCGTCAGGAACGCGAGCCACAGCGGGGCGGAAACATAGGCCATGGTGCCGGTCACGAACATTGCGCGGTGCACCGAGTGGATGCCGGGCTCGGCCATCAGGCGGGCGTTCTGCAGGTTGCCCTGGCACCAGCGGCGGTCGCGCTGCAGCTCGGCCAGCAGGTCCGGCGGTTGCTGTTCGTAGCTGCCGACCAGGTCGGACACCAGCCACACGTGGTAGCCGGCACGGCGCATCAGCGCGGCTTCGACGAAGTCGTGCGACATGATGCCGCCCGACATGCCGCCGGTGCCCTTGATCGGGGCCAGCGCGCAGTGCTTCATGAAGGGCTCGACGCGGATGATCGCGTTGTGGCCCCAGTAGTGCGATTCGCCCAGTTGCCAGAACTGCATGCCCAGCGTGAACAGGCGGCCCGTCACGCGGGAGGCGAATTGCTGTGCGCGGGCATGCAGCGTCACGTGGCCGATGGCCTGGGTGGCGGTCTGGATGATGCCGGCGGTGGGGTTGGCTTCCATCAGCTTGACCATCGAGGTCAGGCAGTCGCCGCTCATCACGGAGTCGGCGTCGAGCACGACCATGTAGCGGTAGTCCTTGCCCCAGCGGCGGCAGAAGTCGGCCACGTTGCCGGCCTTGCGGTGCGTGCGGCGGGTGCGCAGGCGGTAGTAGACCTCGACCTGCGGCTGGTTCGGGCTGTCGGCCAGCGCGGCGCGCAGGTCTTCCCAGGCGGCGCGCTCGGCGGCGGCGGTCTCGGGGTTGTAGCTGTCGGACAGCACGAACACGTCGAACTGCTTCGCGTGGCCCGTGGCCGCGACCGATTCGCAGGTGGCGCGCAGGCCGGCGAACACGGTGGCCACGTCCTCGTTGCAGATCGGCATGATGATCGCGGTGCGGGCTTCCGGGTTCATCGGGTGGTTGGCCACCTGCTTCGCCGAGAGCGCGTGCTTGTCGCCGCGCACCGAGACGTAGAAGCCCATGAGGGCGGTCACGAAGCCGGTCACGACCCAGCCCGAGAGCAGGCCGTAGAGGCCGATCTGGCCGTATTCGAGCCAGACGTTGTCGTAGTCGGGCTGCACGCCCGCGAACAGCGTGGAAGCGACCACGGTGCTCAGCACGGTCAGCAGCATGAAGGCCAGGCGGCGCTGCGAGGCGGCGCGCTGCCACGGCTGCCTGGCTTCGGCCGGGGCGCTTTCGCGCTTGCCGCCGGCGCCCAGGCGGACCAGCAGGGCGGTGCCGAGGCTGTTCCAGAAACCGCGCCAGGGGCGCGGCGTCATCGAGCCGCGGTTGAGCGGGGGCGCGGTGACGGCGTTGGGATGGCGTTCCTCACGCACCGGGCTGCGGTGCGAGAAGTCGGAATCGGCCAGGACATTGAGTTGGGAGAAGTCGTTCGGCTTCATGGTGTTTACCAACGTTGCTTGTCGAGGGAGGAGGAGGTGTCGCCGATGGCCGGAAAGCGCTTGAAGACGCAATCGGTCGCGACGCCGCCGGCGCTGGCGAGCGCGGCTGGCGAATGGCCCGCGGCACGGGGCCGCGAGGCGGAAAACTGCTTTTGACGCAGGCCGTCGCGCTGCGGACGCAGTGCGAAAGATGGGCTGTTGAATGCTGTCATGCGACTACAGGGGCAAACCCTGTGCCAGCATGGAAAAGTGCTTTGGAATCAAGCACTTGGGCCACTTCGACCGGAATTTCCCGGGGCCGGAGGGCCAAAGGGGCCTCAAAACCCCCGTTTTTGTCGCCGAATCCCGACAGGCCTGCCGGCCCGCCGAAAAACACCCATATGAATCAACGACTTAGGGGCGTCGCTCGTCGGCGACACCCTCGCCACCGGCAGCGACAGCGTCGGCCTTGAAGTGGCCCGGAGTGAGCTCATGCTTCTGCAGCAGGCGGTAGAACTCCGTGCGGTTGCGGTCGGCCAGGCGGGCCGCGTCGGCGACGTTACCGTCCGTCAGTTTCAGCAGACCGACCAGGTATTCGCGCTCGAAGCGCTGCTTGGCCTCGGCATAGGTCTGGACCTCCACGGTCGGCACCCGCAGCGCCCGCTGCACCAGCGCCAGCGGGATCAGCGGCGAGCTCGACAGCGCGCAGACCTGCTCGACCACGTTGTAGAGCTGGCGCACGTTGCCGGGCCAGGCCGCGGTGGTCAGCGCCTTCAGCGCCTCGGGCGCGAAGCCCGACAGCCGCTTGCCGTACTTGGTCGAGAGCTTCTGCAGGAAGTGGTTGGCCAGCAGCGGGATGTCCTCGCGGCGCGCCGACAGCGGCGGCAGCGTCAGCGTCACCACGTTGAGCCGGTAGTAGAGGTCCTCGCGGAACTGGCCGGCTTCCATCGCGGCATCGAGGTCGCGGTGGGTGGCCGAGATGATGCGCACGTCGACCTCGATCGACTGGCTGGCGCCCAGCGGGCGCACCGCGCGCTCCTGCAGCACGCGCAGCAGCTTGACCTGCAGCGCGGGCGGCATGTCGCCGATCTCGTCGAGCAGCAGGGTGCCGCCGTCGGCCTGCTGGAACAGGCCCTTGTGGTTGGCGTGGGCGTCGGTGAAGGCGCCCTTCATGTGGCCGAACAGCTCCGACTCGAGCAGCGCCTCGGGAATGGCGCCGCAGTTGACCGCCACGAAGGGCTTGTCGGCGCGCGCGCTGGCCTTGTGGATGGCGCGCGCCAGCATCTCCTTGCCGGCGCCCGAGTCGCCGCGCAGCAGCACCGAGGCGTCGGACTTGGCGACCATGCGCGCTTCGGCCAGCAGCTCGGCCATGCGGTTGCTGCGGCTCACGATGTCGGCGCGCCAGCTGTCGTCGCCGGCCTTGCTCGGCACCGTGGCCGGCGCGCCCAGCGCGAGCGCCTGGGCGATCTTGTCGAGCAGCTCGCGCCCGTCGTAGGGCTTGGTGAGGTAGGTGAAGACGCCGCGCGCGGTGGCTTCCACCGCGTCGGGTATGGTGCCGTGCGCGGTCAGCAGGATCACCGGCAGCGAGGGATGGCGCTTGCGGATCTCATCGAACAGCGCCAGGCCGTCGCGCCCGGGCAGGCGCACGTCGCTGAGCACCAGTTGCGGATGCTCGATCTCGAGCTGCGTGAGCGCCGTCTCGGCCGAGGTCACGGCCGTGACCTGGTAGCCCGCCGAACTCAGCCGCATCGACAGCAGCCGCAGCATGTCCGGATCGTCGTCGACGACCAGGAGGCGGGCGCCCGAAGTACTCATGGGGTGGACCTGCTTCCGTTCGGTGCCGAGGCCGGGGCCGCGGGCGTGTTGGGCCGCGCGAAGCTGCGCTCGATGGCGCGCAGGGCTTCGATGCGGTCGTTGAGCTGATCGATGCGGCGTTGGCTGTCGCGCAGCTGCTGCACCTGCTTGTCGCGGTCGTCCTCGACGCGGCGCTGTTCGACGTAGCGCGCGGCCAGCGCGCGCGCCAGCGGCTGCAACTGCTGGGCCTCGGGCGCGGGATTGGCGATCACGCGCTGCAGCAGGCCCAGCGCGCGCGCCAGGTCGGCCGGCACGCGGGTCTGCGAGAGCAGGATCGCGAGCTGCATCTGCGCCGTGGGCGCGTCGCCGGGGTCGCCCAGGCGCTGGATCTCGGCGCTGAGTTCGCCGCCGTTGAGCGGGCGCACCTTGTCGGCGTAGGCCAGCATGGCGGCCACCGGGCCCTGGGTCATCAGCGTGAACAGCGAGGCCGGCTGGGTGGCCGGCGCTTTCGGCTCGGCCTCGACCGGCATCACGCGCGGCAGCACCGGCGGCGGCGGCAGCGCATCGGCCTCCGCGGGCGGCTTGGGCGGCGCGCTGCAGGCGACCAGCAGCAGGAGCCACGGCGCGGCCAGCGCAGCCAGTGCGCGGGTGGCGGTGGAGGGGCGTACGGACGAAAAAGACATGGACGAGGAAGGACGACGCGGGGCGTTGGCGATGGCTACGGGGAGGTGGGGGCGCCGGGAAGCTCAGGCCGTGCGCGGCAGCTCGATGCGGAAACGCGCGCCGGGCCCCTCGGGCAGCAGGGCGATGCGGCCCCCATGGGCTGCAATGTACTCCTGCACGATGGAAAGTCCGATGCCCGTGCCCTTGACCGCGTGTTCCGGTTGGCGTTCGCCGCGGTAGAAGGGCTCGAAGATGCGGTCGCGGTCGCCCTCGGCGATGCCCGGGCCGGCGTCGTTGACGTCGATGCGCACCGCCTCGGGCGTGCCCGAGACCGCGAGCGTGATGGTGCCGCCGCGCGCCGAGAAGCGGATCGCGTTCGACAGCAGGTTGGCGATCGCGGTGCCGAGCTTGGTGCGGTCCACCGTGAGCGCGATGCGCTCGCCCTCGGCGCGCACCGTGAGGCCGTGGGCCTGCCACTGCAGCCGCTGCGACTCGATCTGCTCCTCGATCAGCGGCAGCAGGTCGGTGCGCTCGCGGCGCAGCTCGCGCGCCTCGAAGGCGGCCGCGTTGAAGCGCAGCAGCGCCTCGATCTGGCCCTGCAGCGCCACCGTGTTCTGGTTCAGGATCTGCGCCACCTCGAGCTGCGCCGGGTTCAGCGCGCCGGTCACGCCGTCCTCCAGCAGCGACACGCCCTCGCGCAGCGCCGCCAGCGGCGTCTTGAGTTCGTGCGAGACGTGGCGCAGGAAGCGCGCCTTGTCGGCATCGAGCTCGGTCAGCCGCAGCCGCAGCCATTCGAGCTGCTGCGACACGCGCCGCACGTCGGCCGGCCCGCGGATGTCGATCGGCTCGTCGAGCCGGTTCTGGCCCAGGCCGACGATGGCGTGCTCCAGCCGCTTGAACGGCCGCGCCAGCCAGATGCCGAAGGCCAGCGCCAGCGACACCGCGAGCACGCTGGCCGCGACCACCTCGCGCATCAGCCGGCGGCGCGCGTTCTCGATGCGCTTGGACAGCGCGTCGTTCTGCATCTCGATCAGGAACTGGGCCTGCTGCGCGATGTTGGTGTTGAGCGCGTCGAGGTCGCGGAACTGCATCGCCATCGTGCTCTCGCGCTGCAGCGCGCTGTCGGCGCTGCCGCTCATCAGGCCCTCGATCACGCCGAGCTGGGTGCGCCAGGCCTCGGTGCTGGCGGGCGCCAGGCCGTTCTTCTCGAGCCGCTCGAGCACGCCATGGGCCTCGCGCGCGGCATCGTCGAAGCGGCGCCGCAGCACCGAATCGTTGAGCACCAGCGACTGGCGCCCGGCACGCTCCATCGCCGCGCTGCGCTCGGCCAGCGACTGCGCCGCGCCCGACAGCCGCAGCGCGCGCGCCGCGGCGTCGCGGCTTTGCGTCATCAATGTGTCGTACTGCAGCACCGAGCGCAGCGCCACGCCCACCAGCAGCGCGGTGATCAGCAGGAAGGCGAACAGCAGGAGCTGCTGGAACGAGCCCCGTATCGATCGCTTCGCCATCAGGCGAGCGCCCCGGCGGCGGACGCGCTCTCGCGCGTGGGCACTTCGCCGCGCAGCGTGTAGGCCAGCGAGCGCGTGATGCGGATGTCGGTCATTTGGCCCACGAGCCGTGCGTCGCCCTCGAAGTTGACGACCCGGTTGCAGGCCGTGCGGCCCATCAGCTCGCTCGCGTCGCGGCGCGAGGCGCCTTCCACCAGCACGCGCTGGGTGCTGCCCACCAGCGCTTCGCCGAAGCGCTTCACGTTGCCGTCGATCACGGCCTGCAGCTTCTGCAGCCGCGCCAGCTTGACCTCGTGCGGCGTGTCGTCGTGCAGCGCGGCGGCCGGCGTGCCGGGGCGCGGGCTGAAGATGAAGCTGAAGCTGGCGTCGAACTGGCAGTCGTCGATCAGCTTCATCATCTTGTCGAAGTCGGCCTCGGTCTCGCCGGGGAAGCCGACGATGAAGTCGCTCGACAGCGCGAGCTCGGGCCGGATCGCGCGCAGCTTGCGCACCGTGCTCTTGTATTCCATGGCGGTGTAGCCGCGCTTCATTGCCATCAGGATGCGGTCGCTGCCGTGCTGCACCGGCAGGTGCAGGTGGCTCACGAGCTGCGGCACCCTGGCATAGGCCTCGATCAGCCGCGGCGTGAACTCGTTCGGATGGCTGGTGGTGTAGCGGATGCGCTCGATGCCGGGGATCTCGGCCACGTACTCGATCAGCAGCGCGAAGTCGGCGATCTCGGCCGTGTCGCCCATGCGGCCGCGGTAGGCATTGACGTTCTGGCCCAGCAGCGTGACCTCGCGCACGCCCTGGTCGGCCAGGCCGGCGATCTCGACCAGCACGTCGTCGAGCGGCCGGTTGACTTCCTCGCCGCGCGTGTAGGGCACCACGCAGTAGCTGCAGTACTTGGAGCAGCCTTCCATGATCGACACGAAGGCGGTGGCGCCTTCCACGCGCGCGGGCGGCAGGTGGTCGAACTTCTCGATCTCGGGAAAGCTGATGTCGACCTGCGGGCGGTCGAGCCGCTCGCGCTCGGCCAGCATTTCGGGCAGCCGGTGCAGGGTCTGCGGGCCGAACACGATGTCGACGTAGGACGCGCGCGCGATGATGGCGTTGCCCTCCTGGCTGGCCACGCAGCCGCCGACGCCGATCTTCACGCCGCGCGCCTTCAGGTGCTTGACGCGGCCCAGGTCGGAGAACACCTTCTCCTGCGCCTTCTCGCGCACCGAGCAGGTGTTGAACAGGATCAGGTCGGCCTCGTCGACGTTCTGCGTCGGCTCGTAGCCCTGGGCCGCGTTGAGCACGTCGGCCATCTTGTCCGAGTCGTACTCGTTCATCTGGCAGCCGAAGGTTTTGATGAAGACTTTCTTGGCGGTCATGGGGAGCTCTTCTATATGGGAGGGGCCCTCGTCTTGCGGAGGGCCGGGCGGACACGGGGCTTTCGTGGCGAAAGCGGCGGGGCGTGTCCGCGAGAGGAATGCCGGTGCGGCCGAGGGCCTGCGGGCGAGATGCCTACTGCGTGTTGACCGTGTCGTTCTGCACGAAGGGCCAGATGTTGAGGAAGGGCTTGTTCAGCGATTCGCGGCTGGCGGTGGCTTCGTCGGGCGTGAGGATCCAGACCTCGCGCAGCATGCCGGCGGCATCGCGCGTGTAGTTGACCAGCAGGTTCTGGCCGACGATCGCGCCGCTCATCACCAGCATGTTCTGGCCGCTGCGGATGCGCGCGCCGGGCGCGAGCCGGTCGGCGCGGCCGTCGAGCATCACGTCGTTGCCGTCGATCACGCGGAACTTGCCGCGCAGGGTGCCGACCGGGAAATTGCGCCCGCCGACCAGCGATTCGTTCTGGGTCTGCGGCCGGGGCACCGCGTCCTGCGCGCTCGCCTGGAGCGGGAAGAAGCTGGAAGTGGCTGCCAGCGTTGCGCAGGCTGCTATGAAATGAAGAGCGTTCGTGGGTGTCTTGCAGCGGTTCATGGGGTTCATCCAGAGGCTGTGGAGCGGGGATTCTAGCGAGCGGGGTGCCTGTCCATCCGTGCTTATCCCGACCGTTTTTACCGGGCGCGGCGCCCTGGCCTTTACTTTTCTTTACGGTGCGGATGGACACTCGGAACCCCCCGCGATCCAATAGCCGCTGTCAGCCCAAAGTGCACAAAAACCCATGAAGAAGAACGCAGTCATCGCCCTCGTGGGCGTGTCGATCGTCGCCGCCGCGGGATGGTGGTGGAGCGGCTCGGGCGAGCGCGCCGCGGCGAAGAGCGCCAAGGGGCCGGCCGCCGCGCCGACCGCGCTGGTCACGCTCGCCACCGCCGTGCGCCAGGACGTGCCGGTCACGGTGCAGGTCAACGGCAGCGTGGTCTCGCTCAACAGCGTGGACCTGCGACCGCAGGTGACCAACACGGTCGACGTGGTGCACGTGAAGGAAGGCCAGTTCGTGAAGCAGGGTCAACTGCTCTTCACGCTCGACGACCGCAACGACCAGGCCAACCTGGCGCGCGCCCAGGCCCAGCAGAAGCGCGACGAGGCCACGCTGGCCGACCTCGAGCGCCAGTACAAGCGCAGCCAGGAATTGCTGGCGCAGAACTTCATCTCCAAGAGCGCGACCGATGCCACGCTGTCGCAGCTCGAGGCGCAGCGCGCGGCGGTCGCGGCCGACCGCGCCGCGGTGCAGTCGGCCCAGGTGGCGCTGAGCTACACCAAGCTGCATGCGCCGATCGCGGGCCGCATCGGCGCCGTCAACATCTACCCGGGCACGCTGGTGCAGCCCACGCTGTCGCTGGTCACCGTCACGCAGCTCGATCCGATCGCCGTGAGCTTCCCCGTGCCCGAGGCCAACCTGCAGGACCTGCTGGCCGCCGCGCGCACCCGCTCGCGCGTCGAGGCCGTGGTCACGGGCCGCAAGGACACGCTGCAGGGCACGCTCAACTTCGTCGACAACACGGTCGACCCGCAGATCGGCACCGTGCGCGCCAAGGCCGTGTTCGACAACGCCGACCAGAGCCTGTGGCCCGGCCAGTTCGTCGGCACCCGCATCACGGTGCGCACGCTCGAGGGCGTCACGGTGGTGCCGGCGGCGGCGCTGATGATGCTGCCCGAGGGCACCTCGCTCTACGTGGTCGACAAGGAGCGCAACGCGAGCCGCCGCAAGGTGAAGACGCTGCACACCTTCGGCACCAAGGTCGCGGTCAGCGGCGTCGAGCCGGGCGAGCAGGTCGTGATCGAGGGCAGCCAGAACGTGCGGCCCAACGGCAAGGTGCGCGTCGACGACAAGCCGCGCGGCGACGCGCCCGCGACCCCGGCCGCGCCCGGCGGCACCACGGGCGTGACACCAGGCAGCGCGGCGTCGTCCGATGGCGTCGACATCCGGTCGACGCAGCGGGAACGCGCATGAACATTTCCGAGCTGTGCATCCGCCGTCCCGCGATGACGGTGCTGCTGTCCGCGGCCGTCGTGGTGGTGGGCATCTTCGCCTACTTCAGCATCCCGGTCGCCGCGCTGCCCAGCTACAACACGCCCGTCATCAACGTCAATGCGCAGCTGCCGGGCGCCAGTCCCGACACCATGGCGAGCTCGGTCGCGCTGCCGCTCGAGAAGCAGTTCTCGACCATCCCGGGTCTGCAGACCATCAGCTCGGTCAACACGCAGGGCGTGACCTCGCTCACGCTCGAGTTCGTCAGCAGCCGCGACATCGACGCCGCCGCGGTCGACGTGCAGGCCGCGCTCCTGCGCGCGCAGCGCCAGCTGCCGCAGGAGCTCACGCAGCTGCCCTCGTACCGCAAGGTCAACCCGGCCGACGCGCCGGTGCTGTTCATCGCGCTGATCTCGCCGTCGATGAATCCCTCGGAGCTCAACGACTACGCCGAGAACCTGATCTCGCCCACGCTCTCGACCATCGACGGCGTGGCGCAGGTGGGCGTGTACGGCCGCAAGGCCTTCGCGGTGCGCATCAAGGCCAACGCCGACCTGCTCAACGCGCGCAACATCACGCTCGACGAGCTCGCGCGCGCGGTCAACTCGGCCAATGCCAACACGCCGGTCGGCGTGCTCGACGGCCCGCGCCAGACGCTCACCATCCAGGCCAACCAGCAGCTCACGCGCGCGGCCGACTTCGCCAAGCTGATCGTCGGCCAGCGCAACGGCGCACCGGTGCGGCTCGACGAGGTCGCGACCATCGAGGACAGCTTCGAGTCGGTCAAGACCGCCAGCAGCTTCAACGGCCAGAGCTCGATCTCGCTGGCCGTGCAGCGCCAGCCCAATGCCAACACGGTGCAGGTGGTCGACGCGGTGCGCGCGCTGATCCCGCGCTTCAAGGCCGAGCTGCCGCAGTCGGTCGAGATCCAGATGGTCAACGACCGCTCGCTGTCGATCCGCGAGGCGGTGCACGACGTGCAGCTCACCCTGCTGGGCACCATCGCGCTGGTGGTGCTGGTGATCTTCCTGTTCCTGCACCGGCTGGTCGCCACGCTGATCCCGGCCGCCACCATCCCGATCTCGCTGATCGGCGCGGTGGCGCTGCTCTATGCCTTCGGCTACAGCCTCGACAACGTCTCGCTCCTGGGCATCACGCTGGCCGTGGGCCTGGTGGTGGACGACGCCATCGTGGTGCTCGAGAACATCATGCGCTACGTCGAGAAGGGCATGGACCCGCTGGCGGCCTCGCTGCGCGGCGCGCGCGAGGTGGGCTTCACCATCGTCTCGATCTCGATCTCGCTGGTGGCGGTGTTCATCCCGATCTTCTTCATGCCGGGCGTGATCGGCCTCCTGTTCCACGAGTTCGCGGTGGTGGTGGCGCTGGCGGTGCTGGTGTCGGCCATCGTCTCGCTGACCCTGGTGCCGATGCTCGCGAGCCGGCTGCTCAAGCAGGTGCCGCGGCCCGAGGGCGGCGCGCGCCACGACCATGAAGAGGAGCATCCCGAGCCCGGCACCGCGATCGGCCGCGCCTTCGAGCGCGGCTACCGCTGGGTGCACGGCAGCTACATGCGCACGCTCGACTGGACCCTGGCGCACCGCGGGCTGATGCTGCTGATGGCCGGCGCCACCTTCGTGGTCACGGCCTGGCTGTTCATCACGATCCCCAAGGGCTTCTTCCCCGAGGAGGACATCGGCCAGATCCAGATCACGACCGAGGCCGCCGAGGACATCTCCTTCACCGCCATGAAGGCGCTGCAGGACCGCGTGTCCGACGCGCTGATGGCCGACCCCAGCGTCGACTACGTGAGCTCCTTCGTCGGCGTGGGCGGCCCCACGGCCACGCAGAACTCGGGCCGGCTGTTCGCGGTGCTCAAGGCGCGCGGCGAGCGGCCGAAGATGTCGAAGGTGCTCGAGTCGCTGCGCCAGCGCTTCCGCGAGATTCCCGGCATCGCCGTCTACATGCAGCCGGTGCAGAACCTGCGCCTGGGCGGGCGCCAGAGCAAGGCGCGCTTCCAGTACACGCTGCAGAGCGTGAACGCCGGCGAGATGGTGCCCTGGGCCACGCGGCTGATGGAACGCATGCGCGCCGACCCCGACTTCCGCGACGTCACCAGCGATTCGCAGAACCGCGGCCTGCAGGCCACGCTGAAGATCGACCGCGACAAGGCCGGCGTGCTCGGCGTGGCCGTGGGCGACCTGCGCACCGCGCTCTACAACGCCTACGGCGACCGCCAGATCGGCAGCATCTACGCGGCCAGCAACACCTACCAGGTGATCCTCTCGGCGGCCGACAACGACCGGCAGTTCGAGGACGACGTCTCGCGCCTGTCGGTGCGCAGCACCACCGGCCGGCTGGTGCCGCTGTCGGCCTTCTCGAGCATCGAGCGCACCGTGGGCCCGACCTCGGTCAACCACCAGGGCCAGCTGCAGGCGGTGACGGTGTCGTTCAACCTCGGGCCCGACGTGCCGCTGGGCAACGCCACCGCCAAGATCGACCGCTTCAAGGAAGAGCTCAAGATGCCGCAGTCGATCATCACCACCTACGGGGGCGATGCCGCGGTGTTCCAGAGCTCGCAGTCCAGCCAGGCCGTGCTGCTGGTGCTCGCGGTGCTGGTCATCTACGTGCTGCTGGGCGTGCTCTACGAGAGCTACATCCACCCGATCACGATCCTCGCGGGCCTGCCCTCGGCGGCGGTGGGCGCGCTGATCTCGCTGAAGATCTTCGGCTTCGACCTGACGCTGATCGCGACCATCGGCATCCTGCTTCTGATCGGCATCGTGAAGAAGAACGCGATCATGATGATCGACTTCGCGCTCGACGCGCAGCGCACCGAGGGCCTGCAGCCGGTGGAGGCGATCCGCGAGGCCTGCCGGCTGCGCTTCCGCCCGATCCTGATGACCACGCTGGCCGCGCTGATGGGCGCGCTGCCGCTCGCGCTGGGCCTGGGCGCCGGCGCCGAGCTGCGCCAGCCGCTGGGCGTGGCGGTGGTGGGCGGGCTGATCTTCTCGCAGGTGATCACGCTCTACATCACGCCCGCGATCTACCTCGCGCTCGACCGCTACAGCGGCAGCGGGCCGATGGTCGACCTGCCGAAGGAAGCGCAGGCCGAGGTCTCGCACGCCTGAGCGAGCGCGGCGGGCTCAGGCGCGCCCGCGCCCCTGCCGCGCCGACGCGGGATCGAGGAACAGCTGGCGGAAGTAGTCGCGCAGCGCCGTCATCGCGGGCGAGAACTCCACGCCCTGTTTCCAGCCGAGTCCGATGTTCATCGTGGGGATCGGGTCGCGCAGGTTGATGGTCTCGATGCGCTTGCCCTCGAGCGACCACGGGCGGTAGACCATGTCCGACAGCACCGTCACGCCGCCGCCGTTGGCGACCGTGCTGCGCACCGCCTCCACCGAGCTGGTGCGCAGCCGCACCTTGGGCTGGTGCGGCGTGCGGCCCCAGTACTTGAGCGCGGTGGCCGCGGCCTCGTCGACCGTGAGCATGATGTAGGGCTCGGCCGCCACGTCGGCCAGCGTGACCTCGGCCTTGTCGAGCAGCGGATGCTTGGCCGGCACCCACAGCCGGCGCTGCGAGCCGAAGAAGGTCTCGAGCGAGAGCTCGCGCAGCACCACGTTCGAGGTCAGCACCACGCCGAGGTCGTAGCGCCGCGTGATCAGCCCTTCCTCGATCGCCTCGCGCGCCACCTCGTGCACCTTCAGCGTGACCTGCGGATGCAGCTGCTCGAAGCGCTGCAGGTGGTGCGGCAGGAAGTAGCCCAGCACCGTGTAGCTCGCGGCGATGGTCAGCTCGCCCTGCACGGCGGCGTCCTCGTGGGGCATGCGCTGCGCCTCGTCGGCCGCGGCGAGCACCGCGTAGGCATGGCTCAGGAAGCGGCGCCCGCCCTTGGTCAGTTCCACGCCGTGCGGATGGCGCTCGAACAGCTGCTGGCCGAGCATCTCCTCGAGCTCGCGGATCGCAGTGGTCACGGCCGACTGCGAGATGTTGAGCTGCAGCGCCGCGTGCGAGATGCGGCCTGCCTCGGCCACCGCCGAGAAGTACTTGAGCTGGCGAAGGGTCAGGGACATGGCGGGGCTTCGGGGAGTGGATCGGTATCGGCAACGCGGCGCAGCCGGTGCATGGGTTGGTGAAAACCCGATACCGCGCGATCGAATGGCGCCAGCGTAGCAAGGCACGCGCCGCAACGCAGCATCTGTTTTTCAGATACCGAGCGCGCGGAAAACAATGCTTTTCAGCCTTTGGACCGCTCACTAATCTTCGGCCCGTCCATCGAACAAAGGCTGTCACACGTGAAGAAGAAGCGGATCGATCTGAACTCCGACATGGGCGAGGGCTTCGGCCCCTGGACCATCGGCGATGGCGTCGACGCGGAACTGATGCCCCTGATCAGTTCGGCCAACATCGCCACCGGCTTCCATGCCGGCGATCCGAACATCATGCGGCGCATGGTCGCGCTGGCGCGCGAGCACGGCGTGGGCATCGGCGCGCACCCGGGCTTTCGCGACCTCGTGGGCTTCGGCCGGCGCCACATCCAGGCGCCGGCCGAGGAACTGGTCAACGACATGGTCTACCAGCTCGGCGCGCTGCGCGAGTTCGCGCGGCTCGAGGGGCTGGCGCTGCAGCACATCAAGCCGCACGGCGCGCTCTACATGCATGCGGCGCGCGACGAGGCGCTGTCGCGCACGCTGGTCGAGGCGCTGCAGCGCATCGAGCCCGGCCTGCGCCTGTTCTGCATGGAGTCCTCGGTCACCTGCCGCGTGGCGCGCGAGCTGGGCCAGCCCGTGGTGCGCGAGTTCTATGCCGACCGCGACTATGACTTGAGCGGCTCCATCGTCTTCACGCGCCGCGTCGGCGCGCTCGACCCCGAGGCGGTCGCGGCCAAGGTGCTGCGCGCCTGCACCGAGGGCACGGTGCGCACGGTCGAGGGCGAGGACCTGGCCATCGGCTTCGACTCGGTCTGCATCCACAGCGACACGCCCGGTGCGCTCGCGCTGGTGCAGGCCACGCGGCGCGCGCTGGCCGCGCATGGCATCGAGGTTGCAGGGCTCGCCGCGCAGGGCTGATCCCCTCTTTCCCTTCCCCGTTTTCCGTTTCGTCCCCAGGAGTGCATCCCATGTCCGCTACCCATGAAGTCCTGAGCCCGCTGCCGGGCACCTTCTACCGCCGCTCGGCGCCCGGCGCGCCGCCGTTCAAGTCCGAGGGCGACACGGTGGCCGTGGGCGACGTGCTGGGCCTGGTCGAGGTGATGAAGCAGTTCAGCGAAGTCACGGCCGACGCGGCCGGTCGCCTGCTGCGCTTCGCGGTCGAGAACGCCGAGCCGGTCGATCCGGGCCAGCCGCTGGCCGTGATCGAGACCGCCTGAGGAAGACGACGCGATGACCGCTGCATTCGACAAGCTGCTGATCGCCAACCGCGGGGAGATCGCGGTGCGCGTGATCCGCGCCGCGCAGGAGCTGGGCCTGAAGACCGTCGCCGTCTACAGCGACGCCGACGCCCAGAGCCTGGCCGTGCAGATGGCCGACGAGGCCGTGCGCATCGGCCCGGCCCATGCCGGCAAGAGCTACCTGAGCGCCGACGCCATCCTGCAGGCCGCGGCCCAGAGCGGCGCGGGCGCCGTGCATCCGGGCTACGGCTTCCTCTCGGAGAACGCCGACTTCGCGGCGCGCGTCGAGGCCGCGGGCCTGGTGTTCGTGGGCCCGACGCCGCATGCGATCCGCACCATGGGCGACAAGGCGGCCGCGCGCGCCGCCGCCATGAAGGCCGGCGTGCCCACCGTGCCCGGCAGCGCCGGCGTGGTGAGCGATGCCGGCGTGGCGGTCGAGCTCGCGCGCGACATCGGCTACCCGATCATGATCAAGGCCTCGGCCGGCGGTGGCGGGCGCGGCATCCGCGTGGCGCACGACGAGGCCGAGCTGCGCCAGCAGTTCGCCACCGCCACCGCCGAGGCGCAGGCCGCCTTCGGCAACGGCGAGGTCTACCTCGAGCGCTTCATCCGCAAGGCGCGCCACATCGAGGTGCAGATCCTCGGCGACGGCCAGCGCGTGGTGCACTGCTTCGAACGCGAATGCTCGCTGCAGCGCCGGCGCCAGAAGGTGTGGGAAGAAGCGCCCTCGGCCGCCATCGATGCCGCCACGCGCGCCGCGCTGTGCGAATCGGCGCTGCGCCTCGCGAGCGCCGTGGCCTACCGCGGCGCGGGCACGCTCGAATACCTCTATGACGACGACACGCGCGAATTCTTCTTCATCGAGATGAACACCCGCATCCAGGTCGAGCATCCGATCACCGAGATGGTCACCGGCATCGATCTCGTGAAGGAGATGCTGCGCATCGCGCTGGGCCAGCCGCTGCGCCTGAAGCAGGAGGACATCCGGCTCGCCGGCGCCGCCATCGAGGTGCGCATCAACGCCGAGAACGCCGCGAAGAACTTCATGCCGAGCCCGGGCCTGGTGACGCGGCTCGCGGTGCCGGGCGGGCCCGGCGTGCGCTTCGACACCCTGATGTTCGCGGGCTGCAACGTGCCGGCCTACTACGACTCGCTGCTCGGCAAGCTGATCGTGCACGACAGCGACCGCGCCGCCGCGCTCGCGCGCATGCGCCGTGCGCTCGGCGAGCTGCGCGTGGAGGGCATCCACACCACGATCCCGCTGCACCGCGCGCTGTGCGACGACGCCGAGGTCGCGGCCGCGGCCTTCCACACCGGCTTCCTCGAGCAATGGCTCGCGGCGAACCCGCTGGCGGAGCCCGCCGCTTCCGTCCCGACTCTCGAGAAGGTGCCCGCATGACCGCCGCCATCCTCCCGGCCCAGGCCCGCTACAGCTTCGGCGGCGACGAGCACCTGTTCGTCGAGATCAGCGAATCGATGTCGCTGCCCGCCTTCTTCAAGGGCATGGCGATCTGCAACGAGCTGCGCCGCCGCGTGCAGGCCGGCGAGATCGCGGGCGTCACCGAGATCTGCCCGGCCAACGCGGCCTACCTGGTGCGCTTCGATCCCGACCTGATCGCGCCCGATGCGCTGCAGGCCGTGCTCGAGGGGATCGAGGCCGGCATCGGCGAGGCCGACCTGCGGCTTTCGACCCGCATCGTCGAGATCCCCGTGCTCTACAACGACCCGTGGACGCACGAGACCCTGATGCGCTTCCGCGAGCGCCACCAGGACCCGGCCAGCACCGACATCGAGTACGCCGCGCGCATCAACGGCCTCGATTCCGTCGATGCCTTCATCGCCGCGCATTCGGGCGCGCCGTGGTTCGTCTCCATGGTGGGCTTCGTGGCCGGGTTGCCCTTCCTGTTCCAGATGGTCGAGCGCGAGCGCCAGCTCGAGGTGCCCAAGTACCTGAGCCCGCGCACCGACACGCCGCGGCTCACCCTGGGCCATGGCGGCTGCTTCAGCTGCATCTACTCGGTGCGCGGTGCCGGCGGCTACCAGATGTTCGGCGTCACGCCGGCGCCGATCTTCGATCCGGCCCAGCGCCTGCCGTACCTCAAGGAGCTGATGGTGTTCTTCCGTCCCGGCGACATCGTCAAGTGGAAGCCGATCGACCGCGCCGAGTACGACCGCCAGGTGGCGCAGGTGGAGGCCGGCGACTACGCGTTGCGCATCGCGCCGGTGTCGTTCTCGCTGCAGGAATTCCTGGCCGATCCCGACGGCTACAACCAACAGCTGCTGAAGGTGCTCCATGGCGATTGAAGTGCTCAAGCCCGGCCTCGCGACCAGCGTGCAGGACGCGGGCCGTCCCGGCTACTACCACCTGGGCATCCCGCTGTCGGGCGCGCTCGACCAGCAGGGCCTGGTGCTGGCCAACCTGCTGGTGGGCAACGACGAGGGCGCGGCCGTGATCGAGAGCACGCTGCTCGGGCCCGAGCTGCGCTTCGACGCGCCCGCCGTGGTGGCGGTGACCGGCGCGCAGGCCAAGGTCAAGCTCAACGGCGCCGAGAGGCCGCGCAACGAAGCCTTCGCGGTGCAGGCCGGCGACGTGCTCGGCTTCGACTTCATGCTGCTGGGCGCGCGCATGTGCATCGCGGTGGCCGGCGGCATCGACGTGCCGCTGGTGCTCGGCAGCCGCTCGACCTACGGCCTCGGCGCCTTCGGCGGCTTCGAGGGCCGCAAGCTGCTGGCCGGCGACCGGCTGCCCGTGGGCACGCCCTCGGCGCGCGCGCGGCCCGGGCGTAGCGTGGCGGCGGATCTGCTGCCGGTGCTCGCGAAGGAGGTGACGCTGCGCGTGCTGCCCGGCATCTACTTCCACCGGCTGCAGCAGGACTCGGTGCGCAGCTTCTTCGCCGACACCTGGAGCGTGGGCTCGGAGGCCGACCGCATCGGCTACCGCTACAAGAACGGCACGCCGCTGAAGTTCATCGAGCGTACGCCGCCCTTCGGCGCGGGCGCCGATCCGTCGAACATCGTCGATGCCGGCTATCCCTATGGCTCGATCCAGGTGCCGGGCGGGCGCGAGCCGATCATCCTGCACCGCGACGCGGTCTCGGGCGGCGGCTACGCGATGGTCGGCACGGTGATCAGCGCCGACATGGACCTGATCGCCCAGATGCAGCCCAACCACAAGGCGCGCTTCGTCGCGGTCGACATGGCGCAGGCGCTGGCCGCGCGCGCCGAGCGACGACGGCGCATCGAGCGCCTGCGCGCCGCGCTCGCCGACTGAGCGCCCGGGCGGCGCGGCCGCCCACCCCTTCCTTTTCTTCCCCGTTGCCACCTAGGAGTTCTTCATGAACAGCTTGCCCCTGCGCGTTTCATTGACCGCCGCCGCCTTCGCCGCCACCGTGCTGTGGCACGGCGGCGCCTCGGCCGCCGACTGGTTTCCCTACAAGGCCGAGGCCACCGAGCCCGCCTTCTCGGCCGAGGGCACGAAGAAGCCCATCGACTACGTGCCGCTGCCCAAGGCCTCGAAGAAGTGGGACCTCTGCGTGTCGTTCCCGCACATGAAGGACGCCTACTGGCTCGGCGTGGACTACGGCGTGATCGAGGAGGCCCGGCGCCAGGGCGTGAAGCTGCAGGTGGCCGACGCGGGCGGCGAGGGCCTGTTAACGCTATGCAAGGGGTCGCGAAGCTCACCACAGCCCGCCCATCAAGGCGCGTGACGACGCGTGTGCGTGCGCACACGCTAGGAGCGCAACGCCGAGGGGCGGCCTGTGGTGAGCTTCCCTCCGGGTTGCCCCGCAAAGGGGCCGTCTGCGGCGTTGCCCGCGCTTGCAAGGCGGACGCCTTGCTGCGCGCGGGCGCCTTGCATCCAGCCCCTTTGCGGGGCAACGCGACCCCTTGCATAGCGTTAACAGGCCCTGCAACCTCGGCAAGCAGGTCTCGCAGATCGAGGACTGCGTGGCGCGCGGCGCCAACGCGGTGATCATCGGCGCGATCTCGGGCGACGGCCTCAACAACGTCATCAAGGCCACGGCCGCGAAGAAGGTGCCGGTGATCGATCTGGTCAACGGCATCAACTCGCCCGACCTCTCGGCCAAGTCGCTGGTGTCCTTCCACACCATGGGCCAGTCGACCGGCGCCTACCTCGCGAAGAAGCATCCGGCCAGCTCGCCGCCGGTCAAGGTCGGCTGGTTCCCGGGCCCGGCCGGCGCGGGCTGGGTCGAGGCCGCGCACAAGGGCTTCATGGAGGCGGTCAAGGGCAGCGCGGTGGTGGTGCTCGATCCGAAGTACGGCGACACCGGCAAGGAAGCGCAGAGCAAGCTGATCGAGGACGTGCTGCAGGCCAACCCCGACCTGGCCTACGTGGCCGGCACGGCCGTCACGGCCGAGGCCGCCACCGGCATCCTGCGCTCGCGCAACCTCGACAAGAAGGTGCAGGTGCTGTCCTTCTACATGACGCCGGGCGTCTACGAGGGCATCCAGCGCGGCCGCATCGTGGCGGCGCCGGCCGACTCGATGGTGATCCAGGGCCGCATCGCGGTCGACCAGGCGGTGCGCCTGCTCGAGGGCAAGGAGGTCGCGAAGCACGTGGGCCCGAAGATCTTCGTGGTCGACAGCAGCAACATCCAGAGCGTGAAGCAGGCCGACATCCTGCCGCCGACCGGCTTCAAGCCGGTGTTCGAGGTCAAGTAAGGCCCGCGATGCCACCCCTGCTGCAGACCCGCGGACTCGGCAAGCGCTATCCGGGCGTGCTGGCGCTCGACGGCGTGGACTTCGAACTGCGCGCGGGCGAGGTGCACGTGCTGTTCGGCGAGAACGGCGCCGGCAAGTCGACGCTGATCTCGCTGCTGGCCGGCGCCAATGTGCCGAGCGCCGGCGAGATCCGGCTGCGCGGCGAGCCGGTGCGCTTCGCGAACGTGCACGAGGCGCGGCGCCACGGCATCAGCGCCGTGTTCCAGGAGTTCTCGCTGATCCCCACGCTGTCGGTGGCGCAGAACCTGAGCCTCGGCGAGGAGCCGCGCCGCGGCGGCCTGCTCGACCGCGGCGCGCTGCGCGAACGTGCCCGCGCGATGCTGGCCGACCTGGGCTTCGCGATCGACGTCGATGCGCCCGTGGCCGGCCTCACGCGCGCGCAGCAGCAGATGGTGGAGATCGCCAAGGGCCTGCGCGGCGAGGTCTCGGTGCTGATCCTCGACGAGCCCACGGCCTCGCTGACCGATGCCGAGACGCAGCGCCTGTTCGAGCTGGTGGCGCGGCTGCAGGCGCGCGGCGTGGGCATCGTCTACATCTCGCACCGCATGCAGGAGATCGCGCGCATCGCCGACCGCATCACGGTGCTGCGCGACGGCCGCCAGGTGACGACGGTCGAGGCGCGCGAGACCGATGCCGACCGCCTGATCGAGCTGATGAGCGGGCGTGCCATCGAACAGGTCTATCCGCGCATCGCCTTTGCGCCGGGCGAGACGGTGCTCGAGGTCGAGGGCCTGCATTCGCCCAACGGCGTGCGCGGCGCCAGCCTCGGGGTGCGGCGCGGCGAGGTGGTCGGGCTGGCCGGCCTCGTGGGCTGCGGCAAGTCGGAGCTGTTCCGCGCGGTCTGCGGGCTCGATCCGGTGAGCGCGGGCCGCGTGCTGTTCAAGGGCCAGCCGCGCACCGGCGCCAGGGTGCGCCGGCTGCTCGACGAGGGCCTGTTCTACCTGCCGCCCGACCGCAAGGGCGAGGGGCTGGTGCTGGGCTTCAGCTCGCGCGCCAACATCACGCTGCCGCTGGTGCACGGCCCGCTGCGCGGCCATGGCGGCTGGCTGCGCAAGCGGCTCGGGCGAAGGCTGTCGACGGCCGCGGCCGAGCGCGTGGAGCTCGCGCCGCGCAACCTCGAGCGGCCGGTGGCGCTCCTGTCGGGCGGCAACCAGCAGAAGGTGCTGTTCGGCAAGGGCATGACGCGCGACGCCGCGCTCTACGTGTTCGACGAGCCCACGGTGGGCGTCGACATCGGCACCCGCAGCGCGCTCTACCAGGTGATCCGCAAGCTCTGCGAAGGCGGCGCGGCGGTGGTCGTGATCTCCTCCGACCTGCCCGAGGTGCTGCACCTGAGCCACCGCGTCTACGTGATGTGCCGCGGCGAGATCGCCGGCGAGCTGCAGGGCGACGCCATCGGCGAGACCGCCGTGCTCAATCTCTTCTTCGGTTCCAGCGAGAACAACAAGCCATGACTTCGTCTTCCTCCGTCGCCACCGCCGTGCCTTCGGCACCGGGGCCCGCCGGCCGCGCGCTGGCCCTGCTGCGCGCCCTGTTCCTGCGCCTGGGCGTGCTGCCCTTCATGCTGGCGATCGCCTTCGTGGTGTTCGGCACCCTGTCGGACCAGTTCCTCACGGTGCAGAACCTGGTCAACCTGCTGCGCCAGTCGGTCTACCTGATCCTGGTGGCCATGGGCCAGATGCTGGCGCTGGTGACCGGCGGCTTCGACCTCTCGGTCGGCACCGTGATGGCGATCACCTCGGTGGTGGCGGCGCTGGCCATGCAGTTCTTCGGCGCCGCGCTGCCCGACGCCGCCTGGCTGGCGATCGCGCTGGGCTGCGCCTGCGGCATGCTGGCCGGGCTCGCGGTGGGGCTGATCAACGGCATCGGCGTGGCCTTCATCGGCGTCTCGCCCTTCATCGTCACGCTGGGCGTGCAGTCGATCGGCTTCGGCCTGGCGCTCTACCTCACGGGCGGCGTGCCGGTGTCGGGCCTGCCCGCGGGCTTCAGCGAGCTGTTCGGCTTCGGCACGCTGCTGGGCGTGCCGGTGCCGATCTGGGTCACGGCGGTCTGCGTGGCGGCCATGGGCGTGCTGATGGGCCGCATGCCGACCGGCACCCACCTGCTGGCCGTGGGCGGCAATGCCAAGGCGGCGGCGCTGTCGGGCATCGACACCCGGCGCGTGCTGCTCGTGGCCTACCTGCTGTGCGCGGGCCTCGCGGCCGTCAGCGGCCTGCTGCTGACCGCGCGCGTCGAGACCGGCGAGGCCAACCTCGGCGGCACCGTGGCGCTGGAGTCGATCGCGGCCTGCGTGATCGCCGGCGTGAGCCTGCGTGGCGGCATGGGCCGGGTGCCGAACGTGGTGATGGGCGCGATCTTCATCGGCCTGGTGCAGAACGGCATGAACCTCGCGAGCGTGGGGTCGTACCTGCAGATGGTGGTGCTGGGCGCGCTGCTGATCGTGGCGGTGGTGGCCGACCAGCTGCGCCACCGGATGGTGGCGCGCGGCTCGCACTGACGCACCGAGCTAGTTGGCGAACTCGTCGCGCGGCCCGCCCTCGGCCGCGAGGTGCGAGATGTCGCTCCAGCCCACGAGGCTGAAGCCCTCGCTGCTCCACAGCATGCGGTTGATGGCCGCGTTGCCGAGCTGCCAGGTGCGCGGCGCCTGCAGCTCCTGGCGCGTGGCGGCGCGGTAGAGCACGTCCATCACGCCGCCGTGCGCGACCAGCGCCACCAACTCGCCCGTGTGGCGCGAGGCCAGGTCGGCGGCCACGCGCGTGATGCGCTCGCGGAACACCAGCAGGCTCTCGCCGCCCTCGGGTTCGAATTCGGGATCGCGCTCGCGCCAGCGCCTGGCCTGTTCGGGCAGCTCGGCCTCGATCTCGGCGAAGCTCATGCCCTCGAAGCGGCCGAAGGCGCGCTCGCGCAGGCCGGGTTCGGGCCGGACCTCGAGGCCGTGCGGCCTGGCGATCTCGAGCGCGGTCTGCCAGGCGCGCGAGAGGTCGCTCGCATAGATGGCGGCCAGCGGCTCGTCGGCCAGCGCCTGGCCCACGCGCTGGGCCTGCCAGACGCCGGTGGGATTGAGCCCGATGTCGAGCTGGCCCTGGATGCGCGTGTCGACGTTCCAGGCGGTTTCGCCATGGCGAACGGCGATCAGGCGGGTGAGGTCTTCCATGGTCGAAATTCTAGGAGGGCGGCATTTCGGATCGTGCCGCCGCTCCAGGCCCGAGGCGGGCCCTTACTGTTGCTTCTTCGCCGTGGGCAGCTCGATGTTGACGCGCCGCACGCCCTCGGGCGGCTTCGGGAAGCCCTGCAGCGCGGCCTGGAACATCACCGGCAGCACCGCGGCGCTCGAGGTGTAGGGGCCGTCGTTGCGCGCGCGGGTCTCGTAGACCACGCGGTTGCTGCCGAGCTCGCGCAGCACCACGCCGACCTCGCGCTCGTACCAGGGGTTGGAGGCCTGCGGGATCATCGGCGCGCCATACCAGCCGCCGCCGTACCAGCGCCGGCCGTAGCCGTAGGGGCCGTAGCCATAGCCGTAGCCGTAGCCGAAAGGGCCGTCCCAGAGCCAGGGGTCGGCCCAGGGCGACAGCGTGGTGGTCACGCGGGCGCTGATTTGCGCCGTGTAGCGCGGGTTGGCGTCGTCGCGGCGCAGGCCGACCTGCTCGAGCGCGGCGGCGGCCATGGCCTCGAGCGAGGCCTGGCGCTCGCCGTTGGCCTGCTGCGAGGGCAGGCGCTCGAAGCGGTAGGTGGCGCCGGCGGGAACGGTGTCGATCGAGGAGAAGCTCTTCACGTCGCTGTCGACCACCCAGGAGGTGGCGCAGCCGGACAGGGTTGCTACCAAAAGGAGAGCGGGAAGAGCAGAGAAGGCGCGTTTCATGAGGGTCTCCGGGCCGGTGAGCCCAAAATTCCCCTGGGTAGCCGGATCAGCCCTGAACGATGCGCAGGGCGGCGGGTGCCTGGGAGAGCGGGTCGAAGGAGGGCGTGTCGAAGGCCTTGTCGCCGTTCTCGTCGGCCACGCCCGTCGGCTTCAGACCCTTGAAGTCGTGCAGCGTTCCGTCGAGCAGGTGCGAAGGCACCACGTTCTGCATCGCGCTGAACATGTTCTCGATGCGCCCCGGGTACTTGCGCTCCCATTCGCGCAGCATCTCGCCGACCTGCTTGCGCTGCAGGTTCTCCTGGCTGCCGCACAGCGTGCACGGAATGATCGGGAACTCGCGGTGCTGGGCCCAGCGCACCAGGTCCTTCTCGGCCACGTAGGCCAGCGGCCGGATCACCACGTGGCGGCCGTCGTCGCTCACCAGCTTCGGCGGCATGCTCTTGAGCTTGGCCGCGAAGAACATGTTGAGGAAGAAGGTCTGCAGCATGTCGTCGCGGTGGTGGCCCAGCGCGACCTTGGTGGCGCCCAACTCGTCGGCCACGCGGTAGAGGATGCCGCGGCGCAGCCGGCTGCACAGGCCGCAGGTGGTCTTGCCCTCGGGGATCACGCGCTTGACGATGCTGTAGGTGTCCTGGTTCTCGATGTGGAAGGCCACGCCGAGGTCGCTCAGGTACTTCGGCAGCACTTCCTCGGGGAAGCCGGGCTGCTTCTGGTCGAGGTTGACCGCGACGATGTCGAAGTGGATAGGGGCGCGGGCCTTGAGCTTGAGCAGGATGTCGAGCAGGCCGTAGCTGTCCTTGCCGCCCGACACGCAGACCATGACCTTGTCGCCTTCCTCGATCATGTTGTAGTCGACGATGGCGCGGCCCACCTCGCGGCACAGGCGTTTCTCGAGCTTGTGCGTTTCGCGCTCGATCTTCATCGAGTTGGCGGGCGGGGGCGAGGCGGAGGCGTCGGCGACGGGCGCCTCGTCGATCCAGACGGCGTTCATGGCAAAAGGGCTGCCCGGGGCAGCAAAAAACGGGGGAAGGGGGCGATTTTGCCCCGGATCACCATTCCCCGGCTTCGATGCGGATCGCGACCTCGCAGTCCTCGAAGATCTCGAGCTTGGCGATCTTCACGCGCACGCCCAGCACGCCGGGCAGTTGCAGCAGGCGCTGCGCGAGCTTGCCGATCAGGCTTTCGAGCAGGTTCACGTGCTCGGCCGTGCACTCGTCGATGATGATCCGGCGCACCTTGCGGTAGTCGAGCACGTGGAAGATGTCGTCGTCCTTGGGCAGCAGCGGCTGCGGGCCGAGGTTGAGCTCGGCATCGACCTGGATCGGCTGCGGCGCGACCTTTTCCTGCTCGAGGATGCCGAGGTTGGCGTCGAAGCGCAGGCCGTTGAGGGTGAGCGTCTGGCGCCCGAGGGGGGTGGTGGGTGACATCGGGTGGTGCTCGAAAAAGGGGGCCTCGGGCGGCGGGCCTGGATTCACATGTGCGAGAAATCGCGCTCGAACTTCATCAGGTGCTGGCCGCCGTCCACCAGCAGCGTGGTGCCGGTGATCGAGCCGTTCTCGAGCGCGAAGCGCACGGTGGCGGCCACGTCGGCCGGCGTGGACGAGCGCCCCAGCGGCGACAGCTTGTGCAGCTGCGCGAACTTGTCGTCGTCGTGCATGTGGCTCGGCAGCGTGAGGCCGGGCGCCACGCCCACCACGCGCACGCGCGGCGCGAGAGCCAGCGCCAGCATCGGCGTGGCGGCCTCGAGCGCGGCCTTGGAGAGCGTGTAGCTGAGGAAATCGGGGTTGGTGTTCCACAGCTTCTGGTCGAGCATGTGGACCATCGCGCCGGTGAGCGTGCCTTCTGGATCGCGTTGCGCGAGGTGCGCGTGCAGCGCCTGCGCCAGCACGATCGCGGCCCCCGTGTTGCCGCGCGCATGGCGGTCCATCAGCGCGTAGCTGAAGCTGGCCGCGTCGTCGTGCTCGAACAGCGCGGCGCTGTGCACCACCGCGTCGACCCGGCCGAAGTGCGCCGCCACCTGCGGCAGCAGCGCGCGCGTGGCGGCCTCGTCGAGCAGGTCGGCGCCGAAGGCATGGGCCTCGCCCGCGAGCGCGGCGCAGTCGGCCACCGTCTGCTCGGCCTCGGCGCGCGACTGGCGGAAATGCACCGCCACGCGCCAGCCGCCCGCGGCCAGCGCCAGCGCGATCTCGCGCCCCAGCCGCTTGCCCGCGCCCGTGACGAGGACGGTGCGGCGCTCGGGTGGCGTGGCGGTGGAGGAGGGCGCGGCGCTCATGCGGAAGGTGGGGGTTGGAGGATGCGAGGAGAATCGGTGCCCGTGACGACACAGACCCACAGCAGTTTACCCATCGCCCTCGACACCCTGATCGCCCGTGCCGTCGAGCGCGCCGGCGGCTGGATCGGCTTCGACCGCTTCATGGCGCTCGCGCTCTATGCGCCGGGGCTCGGCTACTACGCCAACAGCCTCGCCAAGTTCGGCCAGATGCCCGAATCGGGCAGCGACTTCGTGACCGCTCCCGAGCTCACCCCGCTGTTCGGCCGCGCGCTGGCCGCGCAGCTGGCCGAGGCGCTCGAGAAGACCGGCACCGCCACGGTGTGGGAGTTCGGCGCCGGCTCGGGCGCGCTCGCCGCCCATTTGCTCGATGCGCTCGATGCCCTGGGCCGCAGCGACGTGAACTACCGCATCGTCGACCTCTCGGGCACCCTGCGCGCGCGCCAGCAGCAGGCGCTGGCGCGCTTCGGCGACCGCGTCGAATGGCGGCTCGAGCTGCCCGCGGCGATGCAGGGCGTGGTGGTCGGCAACGAGGTGCTCGACGCGATGCCGGTGCAACTGCTCGCGCGCCATGGCGGGCGCTGGTTCGAGCGCGGCGTGGTGCGCAATGCGGCCGGCGACGGCTGGGCCTGGGCCGACCGCGAGACCGAGCTGCGGCCGCCGGTCGAGGTGCCGGGCGAGCACGACTACCTGACGGAGATCCATCCCCAGGCCAAGGCCTTCGTCGCGACGCTGGCGGACCGGCTCGAGCGCGGGGCTGCCTTCTTGATCGACTACGGCTTTCCCGAGAGCGAGTACTACCACCCGCAGCGGCACATGGGGACGGTGATGTGCCATCGGGCGCATCGGGCGGATGGGGATCCGCTGTCCGACGTGGGGTTGAAGGACATCACTGCGCACGTTGACTTCACGGGGGTGGCGTTGGCGGGGCAGGAGGCGGGGCTTGCCGTGCTGGGGTATGCGAGTCAGGCGCGCTTTCTGTTGAACTGCGGGCTGGTTTCGTTGATGGAGACGGCTTCCGTGGGGGAGAGGGCCATGGGTGCTCGGCTGGTGCATGAGCATGAGATGGGGGAGCTGTTCAAGGTGGTGGGGTTTGCTGTGGGTGATGCTTGGGAGGCGCTTGGGTTTGTTGAGGGGGATCGGAGTCATACGCTCTGATCTTTTTTGAAGACGTGCTTTTGTTGAGGCTGTAGGCCGGGACTCGCCCCGGCGGGCGACTCACTTTTCTTGTCTCGCCAAGAAAAGTAAGCAAAAGAAGGCGACCCCACTGTCTGCGACCCTGCGCTTCGCTACGGGCAACCTGCGGTGCTCGCGTTTCGCGGGGTCTCGCAGAACTCGCTTCG
>NZ_JAHUTH010000011.1:0-222663 GCF_025376855.1 Variovorax endophyticus | reverse complement strand
CCGCGCCCAGGCTCACGGCGCGCGTGCTCGTGGTGTCGCCGGTCACGTGCAGGGTGGTGCCCTCGAGCGCGAGACCACCGGTGGCCGCGCCGAGGTTGGCGTCCGATGCGATCTGCAGGATGCCGCCCTTGACGGTGGTGCCGCCGCTGTAGCCGTTGCTGCCCTCGAGCACCAGGGTGCCCAGGTCCTCCTTGACCAGGCCGCCGGTGCCGTTGAGTGCCGAGGCGATGGTCGCGGTCATGCCCGCGCCGGCCGCGGTGCCGTCGCCCACGCGCACGGTGGTGGCCGCGTTGCCGAGTTGGATCGCGTCGCCCTGCACGCGGTAGCCGTCGGTGGCGAACTGCGCGCCGGTGATGCGCACGGTGCCGTTGCCGCCGTCCACGCTGACGATGCTGGCGGTGCCGCTGAAGACGGCGAACTGGTCCTGCACCCAGGCCGCGTTGATCTTGCCGTCGGCGCCAGTCCAGCCGTCGCCCGGTACGCCCACGCGCCAGGTGCCCGATCCGCCGGCGATCTGGCCGTCGTTGTACTTGCTCGCGTCGCCGCCGTCCCAGAAGTTCAGCGACAGGCCCGCGCGGTTCACGAGGTTGACCTGCTTGGCCACCGAGGTCTGCACCTGCAGATCGGCCTTGGCGCCGGGTGCGCTGCCGATGTCCAGGCCGGCGTCGATCAGGCCGCCGGTGTAGCTGATGAGCCGGTACAGGCCCGCGCCGAAGCTGCCACCCGTGGACTGCGCGACGTTGAGCGTGCCGTCCAGGCGCAGGTCGCCATTGACGTTGACGAGGTCGTTGAGCGGACCGCCCACGGTGTTGGCCTGGCCGAGCTGGTAGTTCAGCACGGCGCCGTCGGCGAGGCTCAGGCCGCCCACCGTCAAGGTGCCGGGGCCGCCATTGCCGGCCGACAGCACGCCACCCTTGGCAATGCTGACCGCGCCCGCGATGCTGCCGCTGCCCGCGAGCGTGGCGCCGGACTGCACCTGGACCGCGCCCGTGCCCGTGGCGCTGCCGAGCGGGTTGTTCACGGCGAGCGTGCCCGCCGCGACGGTGGTGCCGCCGGTGTAGGTGTTGGCGCCGCTCAGCGTGAGCGTGCCGCTGCCCACCTTGACGATGGACCCGCCCGTGCCCGAGCCCGGCTGCGTGAACACGCTGCCCTTGTCGCTCACGGTGCCCCAGAGGGTGTCGGTGGTGTTCAGCCCGCCCACGGTGAGCTGCGTGGCGCCGAGCACCACGTTGCCCGCGCCCAAGAGCGAACCCAGTTCGACGCCGGTCTTGGCGGTCGAGCCCGACACGTCGACCACGCCGCCCGCGGCGTTGCTGACCGTGGCTCCCGCGCCCGAGCTGCTGTCGGCGAAGCGCACGAGGCCGCCGAAGGCATTGCTGATCTGCGCGCTGCCCGCCGTGGCGGTGCCGCCGAAGCCCAGCAGGCTCTTGGCGCCGTTGGCGATGGTCGCCGACCCGGCGCTGGCGTTCTCGAAGAAGCTGATCGAGCCGCCGGCATTCGTGATGCTCGACGTGCCCGCGCTCGTGTTGCCGCTGAACTGCACCGAGTTCGCGCCGACCATCTGCCAGGTCGCGCCATTGAGCGTGATCTTCGAGTTCGCGGCCGTGGCGTTCTGCGAGAACAGCAGCATGTTGCCGGCGTCCGCGCTCAAGGCGCGGCCCACGGTGTAGTCGTTGCCGCCCGCGCTCGCCGTGCCGGTGTACAGCAGCAGCGTGCCGTTGCCCTGCTGGCGCACCGCGCCGCTGCCGAGCACGCCGCTCGCGGTGGTGGTGATGCTCGCGCCGTCCTGCAGCAGCGTACCGCCGCTGTAGCTGTTGGCCGTCACCAGGCCCAGGGTGCCGCCCTTGCCGGTGACGGTGAGCAGGCCCGTGCCGCTGACGAGGCCGCCCACGCCGAAGACGCTGTTGCCCAGGTCGATGGTGGCGCCGCCCGCGCCGAGCGCGAGCGCGCGCATGCTGAAGAACGGGGTGGAACCGGCCGCGATGCGCAAGGTGGCGCCATCGATCGCGAGCCCCGTGCCGAACGCGCCGAGGTTGTTGTCGGCCGCGATCTGCAGGATGCCGCCCTTGATGGTCGTGCCGCCGGTGTAGCTGTTGTTGCCGCTGAGCACCAGCGTGCCGCCGTCGTCCTTGACCAGTCCGCCCGCGCCGCCAATCGATGCGGCGATGGTCGCGGTCATGCCCGCGCTGGCATTGGTGCCGTCGCCCACGCGCACCACCGTCTGCGGGGCGCTGATCGTGAGCGGGTCGCCGTTGATCGTGTAGCCGTCGACCGCGAACTGCGCGCCGCCCAGGCGCACCGCGCCGCCCACGCCCTTGTTGTCGACCGTGACGGTGCCGGCCTTGCCGCTGAAGATCGCGAAGCCGTCCTGCACCCAGGTGCCGTTGGCCAGGCCGTTGGCATCGGTCCAGTTGTCGCCGGGACTGCCCGCGCGCCAAGTGCCCGTGCCGCCCGCGATCTTGCCGTCGTTGAAGTTCGCGCTGTTGCCGCCGTCCCAGAGGTTGAGCACGAGGCCGTCGCTGTTGATCAGGTTGACCTGGTTCGCCACCGAGGTCTGCACCGCGAGCTTGTTCGTGGGTGCCGTGCCGATGTCCAGGCCGTTGTCGGTCAGCGTGCCGGTGTAGTTGATGAGGCGGTACAGCCCCGCGCCGAACTTGCCGCCCGCGGTCTCGCTCACGTTGAGCGTGCCGTCGAGCTGCAGGTTGCCGTTGACGTTGATCAGGTCGTTGAGCGCGCCGCCCGCCACGCCGGCCTGGCCGAGCTGGTAGTTCAGCACGGAACCGGCCGCGAGGCTCAGGCTGCCGAGCGTGAGCGTGCCGGCACCGCCCGCCACACCCGCGTTGCCGGCCGACAGCACGCCGCCCTTGGCGACCGTGACCGCGCCCGCGATGCTGCCGCTGCCCGCGAGCGTGGCGCCTGATTGCACCTGCACGCTGCCCGTACCCGTCGCGCTGCCGCTCGCGTTGTTCACGGCCAGCGTGCCCGCGGCGATGGTGGTGCCACCGGTATAGGTATTGGCCCCCGTGAGCGACAGCGTGCCGCTGCCCACCTTGACGACCGAACCGCCCGCACCGCTGATCGTGCCCGACACCGTCGTGCTGGTGTTCAGCCCGCCCGTGGTCAGCGCCTTCGCGCCGAGGAACACGTCACCCGCGCCTTCGAGCGAGCCGATGCCCACACCCGCATTGGTGAGGCTGATGATGCGCAGTTTCCCGCCCGCGTTGTTCACCACCGTCGCCTGGTCCGCGCTCACGCGATCGGCCAGGTTGATCACCCCGCCGCTCTCGTTGACCAGGCGTGCCTGGCCCGCGCTCGCATCGTCGAGCAGGTCGACGCGACCGCCCGCGAAGTTCGTGATCTGCGCCTTGCCGCCATCCGCGTTGAACCACAGCGTGGTTGAGCCGCCCCGGTTCTCGATCACCGAGTTGCCCGCGCTCGATGTGCCGCGGAACTCGACCGTGGCGTCCTTGTTCGCCGTGATGGTCGCGCTGCCGGCAGAGCTGCTGTCGCTGAAGGCCAGGAAGCCGCCGTTGTCGGTCGGCGCACTGCCGCGCTGTGCCACGGTGATCGCGAGCTTGCCCGCGTCGGCCTTGTTGGTGAAGACCAGCGAGGCATTGCCCGCGACCGACACCGGGCCCGTGCCCAGTGCGCCCGTGACCAATGCCTCGACCGAGCCGGTCGCCACTTCGGTGCCGCCCGCGTAGCCGTTGGCCGCGCCGAGTTGCAGGGTGCCCAGGCCGGTCTTGCGCAGGCTGCCCGCGCCGCTGACCGTGCCGTTCAGCGCGACCGTCCGGTCGATGTCGAAGCTGTTGACGCCCGCGCCCAGGCTCACGGCGCGCGTGCTCGTGGTGTCGCCGGTCACGTGCAAAGTGGCGCCCTCGAGCGCGAGGCCGCCGGTGGCCGCGCCGAGGTTGGCGTCCGACGCGATCTGCAGGATGCCGCCCTTGACGGTGGTGCCGCCGCTGTAGCTGTTGGCGCCCTCGAGCACCAAGCTGCCCAGATCGTCCTTAACCAGGCCGCCGGTGCCGGTGATGTCGGACGCGATGGTCGCGGTCATGCCAGCGCCCGCGGCGGTGCCGTCGCCCACGCGCACCGTCGTGGCCGGAGCGCCGATCGTGAGCGCATCGCCGTTGACCGTGTAGCCGTCGACCGCGAACTGCGCGCCACCGATGCGCACCGCGCCACCCGTGCCCTTGTTGTCCACCGTGACCGTGCCGGCGGCGCCGCTGAAGATGGCGACACCGTCCTGCTGCCAACCGCCATTGAGCGTGCCGTCGACGCCGGTCCAGTTCGCGGTCGAACCGCCCGCGCGCCAGGTGCCGCTGCCGCCCGCGACCTTGCCGTCGTTGAAGTTCGCCGGATCGGCGCCGTCCCACAGCGTGAGCGTCACGCCTTCGCTGTTGATCAGGTTGACCTGCTTGGCCACCGCGGTCTGCACCTGCAGGTTCTTCGCATCGGTCGGCGCGCTGCCGATCTCCAGGCCGTTGTCGGTCAACGTGCCGGTGTAGTCGATCAGGCGATAGAGCCCGGCCCCGAACTTGCCGCCCTGCGATTGCGTCACGTTGAGTGTGCCGTCGAGCTGCAGGTTGCCGTTGACGCTGATCAGGTCGTTGAGCGCGCCGCCCGCCACGCCGGCCTGGCCCAGTTCGTAGTTCAGCACGGAGCCGGCCGAGAGGTTCAGGCCGCCGACGGTCAGCGTGCCGGGGCCGCCATTGCCCGCCGACAGCACGCCGCCGTCGGCCACCGTGACCGCCCCCGCGATGCTGCCGCTGCCCGCGAGCGTCGCGCCGGCCTGGACCTGCACCGCACCCGTGCCGGTCGCGCTGCCGCTCTTGTTGTTCACGCTCAACGTGCCCGCGGCCACCGTCGTGCCGCCCGCATAGGTGCTGGCGCCGGTGAGATCGAGGCTGCCGCTGCCAGCCTGCGCCAGGCTGCCGGACCCGCCGATCCTGCCGACGAAGCTCACGGCGTCGGAACGATCGAAGGCCAGCTCGCCGTTGGCGACCACGTCGCCCGAGATGCTGCCCGCCGTGCCGCCGTTGCCGATCTGCAGCCGGGTGCCCGCGGCAATCGTGGTCGTGCCGCCGGGGACCCTCGTCGTCAACGAGCCCGTGACCACCGCGCCCTTGCTCACGTCGAACGAGAGATTGTCGGCGGCCACCTTGCCGGTGATGCTCAGTGCCCGTCCATTGGCAAAGCTGAAGCCGCCGGTTCCGGGGACGCTGCCGGCGTCGAAATCGCCCAGGGTCGCGACCATGTTGGCGCCGGTCAGGTTGACGACGCCCACGGCGCTGCCGCTCAGGGTGTCGGCGACGATCGCGCCGGAACTCGTCTGCCCGATCGCGCCGGTCGAGAACAACACCGTGTCGGTTGCGCTCACCGTGCCGGAGATCGACAGGTTGCTTCCCATCAGGTAGGTGCTGGCACCGCCGTCCACCTTGCCCGTGACGTTCAGCTGGAGACCGCTCTTCACGGTCAGGCCCTGCGCGCTGAAGTCGCCGAGCGTGCCGATCTGGTTGGCCTCGTTGGAGAGCGCGACCGCGCCCGCGGCACTGCCGGTCAGCGTGCCCGCGGTGATCGTGCCGCTGGACTGCGCGATGCCCTGGCTGCTGTTCAGGCTCAGGGTGCCGGCCGTCTCGACATCGGCGGCCAATGCAATGCCATCGCGCCCGCCCAGCGTGACGTTGCCGCCGCGCACGGTGTTGCTGATGCCCAGTTGCCCGCCTTCCGCGGCGAGGACCACGTTGCCGGTGCCGGCATCGATGGCCTGGCTCGGCAGCACGAGCTGGCCGCCCGCGACCACCGAGACGCTGCCATTCGTGCCGTTGGCCAGCGAAGACACGGTGAGGTCGTTGCGGTCGCGGATGGCAATGCTGCTGCCCTGCAGGCTGACCGCGGCACCGAAGTCGTTGTTCGCATCGGTCAGCGCGATGGCGCCCGTCGCGTCGAAGCTGCTGGTGCCGACGACCGACAGCGCACCGGTCTGCGTGATCGCGCCGCCGCTCGTGAGGCCCAGCGTGCCGCCGACCGCGCCGGCGCTCAGCGTCAGGCCCGAGGCAGCGACGATCGAGGTGTTGCCGCCGGTGATGCCCAATGCGCCGCCGAAGCTGTTGCCCCCTTGCGTCAGCGTGATGGTGCCCGTGCCTGCATTCAGCATGGTGGTGCCGGCGACCGCCAGCGGGCCGGACTGAACGATGGTGCCGTTGTTGCTCGTGGCATTGATCGAGGCGGCGCTTCCCTGGCCGAGCGAGAGCGCCCCATTGCTGGTTGCGGTGAGGTCGCCCGTTGCGAGGTTGCCCAGCGTCAATGCGTTCGCGTCGGTGATCTCCGTCGTGCCGCCGGTCAGATGCACCACGCTGCCGAAGTCGTTGCCCGTGCTGTTGAGCGTGATGGCGCCAGTGCCCGCCGCGGCGGAGATGGTGGTCGTGCCAGCGACACTGATCGCCCCGCCCTGGACGACGGCACCGCTCGTGCTGGTGGCATCGATCGATGCGGCACTGCCTTGCCCGAGCGACAGCGCGCCGCCGCTCACGGCGGTCAGCGCGCCGGTCGCGATGTTGCCCAGCGTCAGGGAATTGGCGGCATTGATCTGCGTGGCGCCGCCCGCGAGGTTGACGAAGCCGCGGAAGTCGTTGGCCGTGTTCGTGAGCGAGATCGCGCCACCGTTCGCTTCGATACTCAGCGCCGCGCCAGCGTCGATGGCGCCGGTCAGAGCGATGGCGGAGCCCGAGCTCGTGATGCTCCCCGTGTTGGCCATGACCACCACGCTGCGCGCGCTCGTCAGATCGCCGGTCGCTGAGAGCGTACCGCCGTCGAGCACGAGCCGGCCGAGGCCCAGGTTGGCATCGCTGGCGACCTGCAGCACGCCATTGCGAACGACCGAGTCGCCCGTGTACACGTTGTTGCCGCTGAGCACCAGCGTGGCGCCGCTTGTTTGCGTGAGGTCCCCGCCACCCGAGATCACGCCCGAGAGTTGCAGGCTGTTCGCGCCCGTGAAGGTCAGCCCGCCGGTGCCGAGAACGACGTCGTTGGCGAGCGAGAGACCGGGTACCGCGGCTCCCAACGCCCCGCCGTTCGAAGTGACCGTGCCCTTGCCCAGCGACAGCGCGTTGTCGATCACCGCGGTTGCGCCCGATCCCAGCGTGGCCTGCGTGGCACCCGACACGCCGTTCAGCGTCCAGCTTCCGCTCTGGACATCGAGCTGGTTGAAGTTCAGATATTTGATGTTCGAGAGGGTGCCCGTGAGCGAGGTGCCCTGTTGCAGGCGCAGCGTGTTGTTGCCGCCCAAGCCGCCGTCGACCATGCCCGCGGCGGCGAAATTGACCGTGACGGCGCCGATGCCCAGGTTGGTCGCCAGTGCAGTTCCCCCTGCCGCATTGACCGACGAGTCGGTCGTCGCCACGAACAGGTTGGTGCTGTTGGCGCCGAGGGAGACGCTGCCATTCACGGTGCCCGAATTGGTGAAGGTATTGCCCCCGGCCGAGGAGCCCAATCCGACGCGCCCGGTGATGGTGCCGGAGTTGTCCACGTTCACCCGACCGCCGCCATAGCCCACCATCACCCCTGCGTCGGGAGCGCTCAAGGTTGCCCCGAAGATGGGGGCCGTGGACATCGTGCCCGTGTTGGTGATGTTCGAGGTGCCCCCGGCCCCGTTCTGAATCGCCAGCGCCATCCCGGTCAGCCCCACCGACAGGCCCCGGGTCCCGCCGAGGATGCCGTTGTTGGTCACGGTCTGCGTGCTTCCCGCCGCGTTGCCCATGACCACACCCGACGACAACACGCCCAGGCCCGAGCCCAGGAGGATCGGATCGATTCGGCCGTTGTTGGTCAGCGTGTCGTTGGAGCCCGTGAGCGTCATCGCATTGCCGCCCACGCCCAGGAGCACGCCCACGCTGCCGCCCGGGTTCACCGTCACGTTCAGGTTGTTGCTGCCATTGGCGTAGCTCGGCGCCAGCGGGTTGGCCGCGCCGCTGCAGCTCACGTTCGAGCCTGCTGTCGTGCATGCCGCCTGAGCGGGGAAGAAGCTCGTAGCGAACAGGGCGACCGCCGCGCCCGCAACGGCGGTCGATACGCTGCGCTTGCCGCGGGAACGGGTCGTTTCCGGTACGGCGACCCAACTGCCCGTGGCTGCATTCCAGAGGCTTCTGAAGGCGATGTTCATGGGGATGTCTCGATGTCTTGTTGACGGTTAGAACGTTTTGACACAATTATGAATTGCAGCGCAATGTTTCCTAACTGTTAATTCAGCTTTTGGTCAGTCTTGAGCTCGGGCCGTTGCGAAGAGAGAACAGTCCAGCCTCCCCGGTCGGAACGGGACACGCTCTCGCCGGCAGCACTTTCCAAGGCGCGCGACCGCAGTTTTTTCCAAGCCGCGGCGTCCCGCCGTTCCTAAGCTCTGGCCACCTTCGTTCAACCGCCATAGCCCATGCCATCCCAAAGCGACCTTTTCCACCGCCTGCATTCGGGCCCCGCGCCCCTGATCCTCGTGAACGCCTGGGACGCCGCGAGCGCCCGCGTCATCGAACGCGCCGGCGCGAGCGCCATCGCCACCACCAGCGCGGGCATCGCCTGGTCGCTCGGCTACGCGGACGGCGAACGGATGCCCGCCGATGAACTGGTCGCGGCCTGCGCGCGCATCCGCCGCGTGTCCCGCGTGCCGCTCAGCGTGGACCTCGAACGCGGCTACGGCGACAGCACGCAGGCCGTGCGCGACGTGGCGGCCGCGCTCATCGACCTGGGCGTGGCCGGCATCAACATCGAGGACGGCACACGGCCGGGCACGCGCGAGCTGGCGCCGCCCGACGTGCTGTGCGAGCGTATCGCCGCGATCCGCGCGCTCGATGCGCGCTTCTTCATCAATGCGCGCACCGACACGCACATCGTTCCCTGGGATGACCCGGCGGCGCGCTTCGAAGAAACGCTGCGCCGCGCGACGCTCTGCGCGGCGGCGGGCGCGGACGGCATCTTCGTGCCCGGCCTGTCGAGCCCCGAGGAGATCGAAGGCCTGTCCCGCGCGGTGGCCCTGCCGGTGAACGTGTACGCGGGCTATGCCGGCGCGCCCCCGGCCGAGAGCCTCGCGCGGGCTGGCGCGCGTCGCATCAGCCTCGGCTGCGGCCCGCTGCAGGCGGCGCTGGGCCTGGTGGGACAACTCGCGAGCGAGGCCTTCGCGCACGGCCGCTTCGATGCGATGGACGAACGCATGCTGTCGGTCGGCGAGCTCAACGCGCTCTTTTCACCCGCCGCATGAAAATTCAGTTTTCATTAATGCGAATCACTCTCATTCAGTGCTATAGTCGAGCCAAGTCACCAACCAGCTTCATTCCAAAGCAACCACCGCCACCATGCAAGCTCTCCTCTCTCAAGGAAGCCAACCGTCCCCGTCGGGACTGCCGAGCCAACGTCCGACCCTGCGCGTGCGCCGCGCGGCCGCGCCGCAGCCCGTCGACGTGACGGCCGAGGCCTTCGTGCACGCGCCGGTGCTCGCGGACGAAGTCGCCCGTGAAGCCGCCGCGCAGGCGACGGCCAGCCTCGACAGCGCCGCGCTGCTGCGCGGGCAGAAGGTGGTCGAGATCTCGCACAACGGATTCGTGTACAGGCTGCAGGCCACCAAGCTGGGCAAGCTCATCCTGACCAAGTAGTTTCAGTTTCATCGTGGGGCGACTCCGAGACTCAACGGTCTCCAAGGGTCGTTTTTTGCTAGCCATCGGTTCACCGGCCAGCCATGCATTTTTTTCCCACGCCGACGAACATCGACCGGACGCACGCGCATGGACGAGCACGCCGCCGCTCCCGACCTGAAGCAGACCGGGCTCAAGGCCACCCTGCCCCGCCTGAAGGTGCTGGACCTGTTCCGCACCAGCAAGCAGCGGCACATGGCGGCGGAAGACGTCTACCGCCAGCTGGTGGCCGAGCAGACCGACCTCGGCCTGGCCACCGTCTACCGCGTGCTGGCCCAGTTCGAGCAGACGGGGCTGCTCAAGAAGAGCCAGCTTGGCAACAACAAGGCCGTCTACGAACTCAACGACCGTGAGCGCCACCACGGCCACCTGGTGTGCACCAAGACCGGCGACGTGCTCGAGTTCTTCGACCCCGAGATCGAGAACCGCCTGAAGGTCATCGCGGCGGAGCTGGGCTACGAGCTCTCCGACTACGTGGTCACGGCCTTCGGCGCGCGGCGCTAGCGACCCTCGCGAAGCAGGCGAACGCCTGAGCTTCGCCGTTCGGCATACCTCCTCCGTCGGCTCCCGAACGGGAGTGTCGGGATCGACGCCGGCTCCCCAGAATCCGTTCCCTCGCTTCGAGCCCGAACGAACGGACATTTCCATGCAACGAACGAACAACCCGCGGCGCCATTGGCAGGCCGCCTTCCTGGGCTTCGCCCTGCTGCTGGGCGCCTGCGGCGGTGGGGGCGGCGGTGGCGCGATCGGCATGCCGCCGATCGCCAGCGGCAACCCCGACGGGCAGCCGCAGCAGCCCCCACCCGTGCAGGAGGTCGACAGCGCGATCCGGCTCTCGGCCATGGACCGGCTCGACCTGCAGTTCGGCCAGATCGCCGGCAATCGCGCCACGCCGACGCCCGAACAATGGGCGCAGTTGCGCGACTGGGTGCTGACCCAGCCCGAGTTCGCCGATGCCGGCGTGGACGACGCCAGCCTGTGGGCCCGCTTCAAGGACGGCCGCTATTTCCTCTACACCGACAACTGGCGCGTGCCCCAGGGGCTGGAGGAGCCGCCGCCCGAGGAGGGAGAGGAGGAGGGCCTGCGCCTCGCGCCCTTCGCCGCCGGCGTCGCCACGGCGGCGGCACCCGGCGCCGCGCGGGCCGCGCTGTTCACCCATTCGGGCGCGCCCGACGGCGACAACGAGTTCCGCCACGGCGCGCCGCTGCTGCGTTCGATGAAGCAGGCGCTGACCGAGCGCGGCTACAGCGTCGCGCGCCAGACCCTGACCATCGACAACCTCAAGCAGATGGGTGAGGTCGGCTTCTTCTACATGAACACGCACACCGCCAAATATGGCCCGGGGGATCGCAAGGAATTCGCCGCCATGCTCGACGACAACGCCACCGTCGCCAACGACTTCGTCTACCGCGAGGACCTCGACGCGGGCAATCTGATCTATCACCGCATCCGCACCCTGCCGCAGACCGGGAACTGGGGCAATCCGCCCAAGCTCGCGTTCACGTCGAAGTTCATCCAGCGCCATCTGCGCTTCTCGCCCGACGCGCTCGCCATCATGCTGTCGTGCAACAGCGGCACGCCCGATGCGAAACCCTTGCGCGACGCGCTCAAGGGCCGCGGCGCCGGCACCGTCGTCGGGTGGGAAGGCAACGCCAACCCCAATGCCTATCCCTCGATCGCGCTGCTCGTCGACCGCATGGCCGGCGTCAACAAGATCGAGCCCCTGGCCAAGCCGAACCGTTCCTTCGTCTTCCAGGACGTCTGGACCTACCTGCAGAAGCGCAAGCTCGACGTCACCGAGGGCATCGTGGACGACGACGGCAAGCGCCAGCCCGACGCGAAGATCGTCCTCGATGGCGGTGGCTTCCTGCGACTCGCGCCGGTCATCACCCACCTCGAGATGAGGGCCGACAACAAGCTCGTGGTGCATGGCGACTTCGGCAAGCAGGCGGGCGAGCTCAGCGTGGGCGGCACGCCCGTCCAGGTGACCTGGGGCGAGAACAAGCTCGAGGCCACGCTCGGCAACGCCACCCACGGCGAGGTGAGCGCGACCGTCAACGGCCTCAAGAGCAATATCCGGCAGCTGGGCTCGTGGCAGGGCCGCGTGAGCTACGAGAGCAAGCGCGTCGACGGAAGCTGCGCCGGCGCGACCTTCCTCGCCCACGTCGACATCGACCTGCACCTGCGCGCCGACATGCAGGCGCGGCGCACCGAGGTCGACGGCGCGCTGAAGAACAACAACGCGGTCATCGTGCCCGCCAACGACACCCGTGGCCAATGGTCGGCCAGCGGCCGCTGCGTGCAGGGCGACCGCGTGGCCTATGCGCACTCAGGCTCGGGCCCCCTCGCGCTGCTTCCCTTCGTCGACCACGAGGTGCTCACCGCCTTCTCCGACGCCACCTATGCGCGCCTCGATGCCGTCGAGCAGCGCTTCCACATCGGCACCACCGTCGGCAAGTCGAAGATGAACTTGCACAACGGCGACGTCACGACCCTGTCGCTGCTGCAGATCTGGTTCCAACTCTCCGACTACTTCTACAACGGTCAGCCGAACTGGCCTCGGACCGAACGCTTCGCCTATGCGTCCTACCTGCCGGTCGACGCCCGGCTGAATGCGGCCCAGGGCAAGACGGAGCGGGCGGATCCGGAGGGCGAGGGCATGAGCCTGAAGTTCCAGTGGAACGCGATGCAGGCGTCGCCGGCGCTCGATGCGGCGGTGGGACACTGACCGGCCGGAGCGGTGACATCCAACTCGGGCCCACCGCAGGGCCACTCGCCCCCGCGACAGGACTCTGTTACAGGCTCGCGAGATACTCGGGCGGTGAACCCGCCGTCTCTCTTTCTCCCTTCCCACCACGACCCGCTGATCGTCGCGGCCTCGCTGCTGATCGCCACCCTGGCCTCTTTCGTCGCCCTCGACCTGTCGCGGCGCATGCGCGGGAGCGCCGGGGATTTCCGGCCGCTGTGGTGGAGCGTGGGCTCGGTGGTGCTGGGCACGGGCATCTGGTCGATGCATTTCGTGGGCATGCTGGGCTTCACGCTGCCGATCGAGCTGGGCTTCTCGGGCTGGTACACCTTCCTGTCGTGGGTCGCGGCGGTCGCGGCCTCCGGGGTGGCGCTATGGGTCGCGAGCCGGCCCAACTACAGCCTCGGGCGGCTGGGCGTGGCCTCGCTGGTCATGGGCGGCGGCATCTGCGGCATGCACTACATCGGCATGGCGGCACTGCAGATGGCGCCCGGCATCCTGTGGCAGCCGGTGATCGTGGCGCTGTCCGCGCTGGTGGGCGTCGGAGCCTCCGCCGCGGCCTTGCTCATCATGCGCAACCTGGGCCGCGTGAGCACCGCCCGGCGCCCCGCCGTGCAACTGCTGGCGGCGCTGGTGATGGGCATCGCGATCTGCGGCATGCACTACACCGGCATGGCCGCGGCCAACTTCGCGCCCGATTCGGTCTGCCTGAGCGCCAACGAACTGCACGGCGCGGGGCTCACGGTGATCGTGGTGCTGGCTTCGTGCGTGCTGCTGCTGGGCACGCTGCTCGGCTCGATCCTCGAGGGGCGCATGCAGGTGGTCACGCAGCGCCTGGCCAACTCGCTCGAGAACGCCAACGCCGAACTCACGCAGGCCAACCGCGAACTGCAGCGCTACGCCTTCACCGACGCGCTCACCGGCTTGCCCAACCGCGTGCTGTTCGAGGACCGGCTGCAGCACGCGCTGGCGCGCATGGCGCGCGTCAACCAGCCGCTGGTGAAGGAACGCGTGGCGATCCTGTTCGTCGACCTCGACGGCTTCAAGCCGATCAACGACTCCTTCGGCCATGCGGCCGGCGACGAGATCCTGCGCGCCGCGGCCAGGCGGCTCGGGGAGGTCGCGGGCGACGGCGACACGGTGGCGCGCATCGGCGGCGACGAGTTCCTGCTGCTGCTCGAGGGCGTGAGCGACGCGGCGGAGGCCGCGCAGGTAGCCAACCGCGCGCTGCGCCGGCTGGCCGAGCCCTTCTCGCTGCAGGACAAGCCGCTGCAGATCGCCTGCTCGATCGGCATCGTGGTCTACCCGGGCCAGGGCGAGCCCGACAAGCTCGTGGCCAATGCCGATGCCGCGATGTACATCGCCAAGCGCGCCGGCGGCGCGAACTACGTGATGTTCGAATCGCACATGGGCTCCGACGTGGCGGCGCAGCTGCGGCTGCAGAGCGACCTGCGCCGGGCCGTCGACCTGAACCAGTTCGAGCTGCACTACCAGCCGAAGATGGACGGGCGCGACGGCTCGCTCAGCGGCGTGGAGGCGCTGGTGCGCTGGAACCACCCCGAGCTCGGCCTGATCGGGCCCGCGCAGTTCATCGGCCTGGCCGAGCGCTTCGGCATGATCGTGCGCCTGGGCGACTGGATCCTCGACGAAGCCTGCCGGCAGATCGCGCTGTGGCGCGCGCAGGGCCTGTCGATGCCGGTGGCGGTGAACCTGTCGGTGATGCAGCTGCGCGAGGTCGATTTCGTCGAGCGCGTCGAGCGCGCGCTGACCCGGCATGCGGTGCCGGCCTCGCTGCTGCTGTGCGAGATCACCGAGTCGGTGGCGATGGAGGACATCCGCGCCACGCACCGCACCTTCGAGGGCCTCGCGGCCGTGGGCGTGTTCCTGTCGATCGACGATTTCGGCACCGGCTACTCGAGCCTGAGCCAGTTGCGCCGGTTGCCGGCGCGCCAGGTCAAGATCGACCGCAGCTTCGTGCAGGACCTCGAATCCAAGGAGGACTCGCGCGCCGTGGTCGACGCCGTGATCCGGCTCGCGCATGCGCTGGGCCTGAGCGTGGTGGCCGAGGGGGTCGAGAACGAGATCCAGCGCGACATCCTGCTGACGATGGGCTGCGACGAACTGCAGGGCTTCCTGTACTCGCGCGCGCTGCCGGCCTCGCAGCTGTTCGACTGGCTCGCGGTGCGCGCCGCAGCCTAGGACGCGTCCAGCACCTCGCGCACCCGCACCGCCAGTTCCTCGATCGTGAAGGGCTTGCCGATCAGGTGCACGCCCGCGTCGAGCACGCCGTTGTGCACCACCGCGTTGCGCGTGTAGCCGGTGGTGAACAGCACCTTGAGTCCGGGCCGCCGCCGCAGCGCCTCGTCGGCCAGCTTGCGGCCGTTGGTCTCGGGCATCACCACGTCGGTGAACAGCAGCTGGATCTCGGGATGGGCGTCGATCAGCTTCAGCGCCGCCGCGGCGCCGTCGGCCTGCAGCACGCGGTAGCCGAGCTCGGTGAGCGCGGCCACCGTCAGCTGGCGCACCGCGGGCTCGTCCTCCACCACGAGGATCAGCTCCTCGGTGCCGCCCAGCGGTGCATCGGGGGCGGCCTCGGCCTTCTCGTCCTCGGCGGGCGCGCCGAGCAGGCGCGGCAGGTAGACCTTCACGGCCGTGCCCTCGCCGACCTCCGAATAGATCTTCACGTGGCCGCCCGACTGCTTGACGAAGCCATAGACCTGGCTCAGGCCCAGCCCCGTGCCGCGGCCCACCTCCTTGGTGGTGAAGAAGGGATCGAAGGCCTTGGCGACCACCTCGGCGGGCATGCCCGAGCCGGTGTCGCTGACGGCGATCATCACGTACTGCCCGGCCGAGAGGCCGAGGTGCTCGACCGCATAGCGCTCGTCGAGGTGGGTGTTGGCGGTCTCGATGGTGAGCCGCCCGCCGTCGGGCATGGCGTCGCGCCCGTTGACCGCGAGGTTGAGGATCACGTTCTCGAGCTGGTTGGGGTCGGCATGCGTGCGCCACAGGCCGCCGGCCAGCACGGTCTCGAGCTGGATCGCGCCGCTGAGCGAGCGGCGCAGCAGGTCCGACATGCCCGCCACCAGCCGGTTGGCATCGAGCGACTCGGGGCGCAGCGGCTGCTGGCGCGAAAAGGCGAGCAGCCGCTGCGTCAGCAGCGCGGCACGCTTCGCGCCGTCGCGCGCGGCCTCGACGTAGCGCCGGGCGCGAACGTCGTCGGCCGCGAGCTGGCGCCCCAGCAGGTCGAGCGAGCCGATCACCACCGCGAGCATGTTGTTGAAGTCGTGCGCGATGCCGCCGGTGAGCTGGCCCACCGCCTCCATCTTCTGCGCCTGGCGCAGCGCCTCCTCGGTCTTCAGCCGCTGCGCGACCTCCTCGGCCACGCGGTGCTCGAGCGAGTCGTTGAGCTCGAGCAGCGCGCGCTCGGCGCGGTGGCGCTGGGTCACGTCCTGGAACAGCACCGCGACCTGGCGGCGCTCGGGCGGCTCGACGCGGAAGGCGGCCAGCTCGAGGAAGCGGCCGGTGCGCACCAGCTCGCGCTCGAAGCGCACCGGCTCGCCCGTGAGCAGCACGCGGCGGTAGATGTCGACCCAGCCGTCGGCCTCGTCGGGCACCATCTCGCGCACCCGCTGTCCCACCACGTCGGCAATGCCGGCATTGGCCAGGTAGGCCGGGTTGGCCGTGACGTGGATGTAGTCGCTCATCGGCCCGTGCGGGCCGTCGAGGAATTCGATGACGCAGAAGCCCTCGTCGATGGTCTCGAACAGGGTGCGGAACTGCCGGTGGCTCTCGCGCAGCGCGAGCTCGGCCGCCTTGCGCTCGGTCAGGTCGAGCATGGCACCGATCATGCGCAGCGGCCGGCCCTGCGCGTCGCGCAGCACCGTGCCGCGGTCGAACACCGCGGCATGGCTGCCGTCCTTGCGCAGGAAGCGGTATTCCTGCGTCCAGGCCGTGCCGCCGCCGTCGATCACCGCATGGATGCCGGTCTCGACGCGCTCGCGGTCCTCGGGATGGATGTGGTCCAGCCACCAGTCGGCGCTGGTCTCTTCCTCCGTGTGGCCGAACAGCGTGGTCAGCGCCTGGTTCCAGACCACGTGGCCGTCGGACAGGCGCCAGTCCCAGACCGCGTCGTTGGTGGCCAGCACCGCGAGCCGGTAGCGCTCCTCGGTCTCCATGCGCTGCGCCTGGCGCCGCGTCGCCTCGTCCTCCTCCACGGCCAGCCGGCGCTGGGTCAGCACCTTGTCGGTGGTTTCCCAGACCGTGCACAGAAGGCCATGCACGGCGCCTCGTTCGTCGCGCAGCGGCGCATAGGAGAAGGTGAACCAGGTCTGTTCCTCGCGACCCTCGCGGTTCACCACGAGCGGCAGGTCTTCGCGATAGACCGGGCTGCCGGACAAGGCGGTCTGGACCAGCGACCCGACGTCGGGCCAGATCTCCGCCCAGACCTCGGCCAGCGGCGCCCCCATGGCCCGGGGATGCTTGCCCCCGAGAATCCGGGCGTAGGACTCGTTGTAGACCATGCCGAGCCGCGGGCCCCACGCCAGCCACATCGGCACCGCGGAGTCCTGCATCAGCGACACCGCGTGGCGCAGTGCGCCCGCCCAGCCCTGGGGCGGCCCGAGCGCCGAGCGGGTCCAGTCGTGCTCGCGCAGGAACGCGGCGGCGGGCGTGCCGTCCGGCCGGAAATGCCCGCCATGCTGCAGTGCGGTGCCGGGCCCGCCATGTGTCTCGCTGTTCTTCATGAGTGCGTCCGCGTGCTGGGCGCATCCCTCGATACGCCTGTCCAGGGCGGTATCGTAGGGGCGCCGCGGGACGGGACGCGTCGGCGGGCAGGCCGTTTTGGCGCGGACTTCGCGCCACCGGCAACGGGGACGGGGTCAGGCGCTTGCGTCGGGCAGAAGCACCAGCTTGCCGAAGGTGCGCCGCTCCTGCAGGTCGCTCAAGGCACGCGGCAACTCGCTGAAGCCGTAGCGGCCGCCCACGTCGGCATGCAGCTGCCCCTGCCTGAAACCCGCCAGCACGTCGTCCAGCGCCTGCCCGATCAACGGCAGGTCGCGCTCATGGCTCCAGTAGATGCCCAGCGCCGAGGCGCTCTTGAGCAGGAGCCGGTTGGCGCGGATCTCGGGAATGCGCCCGCTCGAGAAACCCACGAGGCACAGGCGCGCGCCGTGGGCCAGGCACTTGACGCTGCGGTCCGTGATATCGCCCCCCACGGGATCGATGACCACATCCACGCCCTTGCCGCCGGTGGCCTGCATCACCTGCTCGACCCAGTCGTCCTCGCGGTAGTCGATGCAGACCGAAGCCCCGCGCTCCCTGCAGCGCGCGAGCTTGTCCTGGCCACCCGCGGTGGCGATGACGCGCGCACCGGCCCGAACCGCGAGCTGGGTGGCCGCCAGCCCGACCCCGCCGGCGGCCGCGTGCACCAGCACCGTCTCGCCGGCCTGCAACCGGGCGCGCGCGAACAGGGCGATCCACGCGGTCGGCCAGACCACCGGCAGCGCGGCGGCCTCGGCCAGCGGGACCTCCTCGGGCACGCGCACCAGCCACGAGGCCTCGGCCACCGCGAACTGCGCGAAGCCGCCCCACAGGACCTTGGTGGCGACCCGGTCGCCGGGGCCGAAGGCGCCACCGCCCGAGACGCTCTCGACGATGCCGCTGATCTCCTGGCCCGGGGTGAAGGGCAGCGGCGGCCGGATCTGGTAGGCGCCGCGCGCCATCAGCACGTCCGAGAAGTTGAGCCCGGCCGCCGCCACCCGTACCAGTACCTGGCCCGGCTTGGGATGCGGCAGCGGCATCTCCATGAGCTCCGGAGGCTGGGTGGTGTCCCTGACGATCCACGCCTTCATACGGCCCCCCGCGCGCGCAGTTGCGCAAGATCCGCCGGTGCGATGCCGATGCCCTGCAACACCTCGTCGGTGTGCGCGCCCAACAAGGGGTCGGCCTGGACCTTCGCCGGGTCCCCCGAGGAGAACACGGCCGGCTGCAGCACGAACGGCCAGGGGCGCTCTGCATCCTGTGCCTGGGCGACGCGCCCTCGATCCTGCCGCGCGGCTTGCGCATGGGCCTGCTGCAGATCCCAGACCGGGCCCGCGGGCACGTCGGCCTCCAGGCAGGCCTGGACCACCTCGTCCACGGTCCGCTCGCGCGACCATGCCGTGATCGCCGCCTTCAGCGCCGGCTCGTTGCGCGCGCGCTGCGGGTTGTCGACGAAGCGCGGATCCTCGACCCACTCGGGCTTGCCGATCAACGGCGCGAAGCGGCGGAAGAAGCCGTCGTTGCTGACCACGATCACCACCCAGCCGTCGCTGGCCTCGAAGCAGTCCACCGGCGAGGTCACGGGATGGCGGTTGCCCACGCGCTGCGGCGCCGTGCCGCTGGCGAACAGGCGGCTCGCGCTCGTGAGCTGCAGGGCCAGCATCGCATCGAACATCGACAGATCGATCTGGCGTCCCTGCCCGTCCCGCTCGCGGGCGAACAGCGCCGTCATCAGCGACCAGGCACCGAACAGGCCCGTCACGAGGTCCGCCACCGAGTCGCCCACGCAGGTGGGTTCCTGCCCGGGACGGCCCGTGGTGCTCATGAGCCCGGACATGGCCTGGATGATCAGGTCATAGGCCGGCCGCCCCTTGAATTCGCCCTGCTGCCCGAAGCCCGAGATGCTCAGGTACACCAGCGAGGGATTGCGCGCCTTCAGCGTCTCGTAGTCCACCCCCAGCCGCTGCGCGACGCCGGGGCGGAAGTTCTCGACCACCGCATCGGCGGTGTCGATCAGCGCATACAGCATCTCGCGCGCGCGCTCGTCCTTGAGATTGAGCGTGACGCTCTTCTTGTTGCGGTTCAGCAAGGAGAAGTAGACGCTGCGGCCGTCGACGAAGGGGCCGAAGTGGCGCGAATCGTCGCCGGTCACGGGCGTCTCGATCTTGATCACCTCGGCCCCCACGTCGGCCAGCAGCGCGGTGCAGTAAGGCCCCGACATCACGCGCGACAGGTCGACGATGCGCAGGCCATTCAGAAGTTGTTGTTGGGTCATGAGAGGGTCATCCCAGAAGAAGGCTGTCGTCGCTGAGTTCCTTGCCGCTGCGCTGGGAGAACAGCGCCAGCAGGTCCGGAACATCGAGCCGCTCGCGTTCGCTGCCGGCGATGTCGAAGACGATGCGCCCCTGGTGCAGCATGATGGTCCGGTCGCCGTGATCGAGCGCCTGGCGCATGCTGTGCGTGACCATCAGCACCGTGAGCTTGAGCTCGCGCACGAGGTCGTCGGTGAGCTTCATCACGAACTCCGAGGTGCGCGGATCGAGCGCGGCCGTGTGCTCGTCGAGCAGCAGCAGCTTCGATTCGTTGAGCGACGCCATCAGCAGGCTGATCGCCTGGCGCTGCCCACCCGAGAGCAGGCCCATGCGGTCGTGCAGCCGGTTCTCCAGGCCGAGGCCGAGCCGGGCCAGCGCCGCGCGTATGCGCTCGCGCCGAGGCGCCGTCACCGCGTGACCCAGTCCGCGCCCATGGCCACGCGCCAGCGCGATGGACATGTTCTCCTCGATCGTCAGTTCCTCGCAGGTGCCCGCCAGCGGGTCCTGGAAGACGCGGGCGATGGCACCGGCGCGACGCGCGACCGGCCAGCCGGCGATGGCTTCGCCATCGATCGTGACGGCCCCGCCGGTGGGGGTCGTCTCTCCCGCCAGCACATTGAGCAAGGTCGACTTGCCGGCGCCGTTGGAACCGATCACCGTGATGAACTGCTGCTGGGGGATGTCCAGCGACAGGCCGCGCAGCACGTGGTTCTCGAGCGCGGAACCTGCGTTGAAGACGACATCGAGCTTCTCGACCCTGATCATGCTTTTCTCCCGCGCAGCGCGCCGGCCAGGCCCACGCCGGGCGCGACCAGTGCCAGTGCCACGAGCGCCGCGGTCACCATGTTCAGGTCCGAGGGCGTGAGCCCGATGCTGTCGACGTCCAGGGCCAGCGCCACCGCGATGCGGTAGAGCACGGCGCCCACCAGCGCGGACAAGGTCGCGCGCACGATGGTCGTGTTCCTGATCAGCACCCCGCCGCCGATCACGGCGGCAAAGCCGACGACCACCACGCCGCCGCCCATGTTGACGTCGGCCGAGCCCTGCGTCTGCGCGAAAAGCGCACCGCCGAGGGCGGACAGTCCGTTCGCCATGGCGAGCCCCAGCCAGGTCATGCGGCCGGTGTGGATGCCGTAGGCCGCCGCCATGCGCGGATTGGCGCCGGTCGCCCGCAGGGCCAGCCCGGTCTCGGAAGCGAGGAAGCGGTTGAGCAGCAGCACGATCGCCGTGCACAGCAGGACGAGCACGAGCGGCACCGCATAGGCACTGCCGGCGAAGTGCGTGCCCAGGCCCGTGAACACCGTGTCCGTGCCCAGCAAGGGCGTGTTGGGCCGCCCCATGATGCGCATGTTGATCGAGTACATCGCGACCGAGGCCAGGATGCCGCTGAGGATGTGCAGGATGCGCAGCCGGACATTGAGGAAGGCCGTGAGCGAGCCCGCGAGCATGCCGGCGACGAAGGCCAGCAAGGTGGCCAGGTAGGGGTTGGCGCCCGCGACGATCGATGCGGCCGCCACGGCACCGCCGAGCGGGAAGCTGCCCTCCACCGTGATGTCGGGAAACTTCAGCAGGCGAAAGGTGATGTAGGTGCCGAGCGCGACGAAGCCGAAGATCAGCCCCGTCTCGAGCGCGCCCAGCAAGGCGTAGAAATTCATCCCGCCCTCCTCAGCGATTGACGATGTTGGCCTGGCGGGCCACGTCGTCCGGGATGCTCAGGCCCGCGGCCTGCGCGGCGCGCTGGTTCACGACCGTGCGAAACACCTGCGGCGTTTCCACGTCGATATCGCCGGGCTTCGCGCCCTTGAGGATCCTGACCACCTGGCGGGCCGCCTCTTCGCCGACGGCGTTGTAGTCGAAGCCGATCGAGGCCACCGCGCCGCGCTCCACGGTGCGAGTCTCGGCCGTGAACACGGGAATCTTCTGCTCCTGGCCGATGCGCACCGCCGATTCGAGCGCCGCGTACACGGTCGGATCGTTGGGAATCCAGACCACGTCCGTCTTGCCCACGAGCGAACGCATGGCCGAACCGACCTCGTTGGAGGTGGGCGCATTCGCCTCGACCAGCGTCATGCCATGGGCCTTGAGCAGCGGCTTGAGCACCTCGATCTGGTAGCGCGAGCCATCGAGCCCGGTGTTGTAGATCACCCCCAGGCGCCTGGCCTGCGGCATGAAGGCCTTGATCAGGCGCAGCTGCCGCTCGATCGGCGCGAGGTCGGAGATGCCGGTGGCGTTGCCGCCCGGACGCTTCAGCGAAGGGACCACCTTGGCGCCGAGCGGATCGGTCACCACGGTGAAGACCACGGGCACCGTCCTCGTGGCCGACAAGGCGGCCTGCGCCATCGGCGTGGTGATGGTGACGATCACGTCGGGCGCCTCGCCGACGAACTTGCGCACGATCTGCGTGGCGATGCCCGCGTTGCCCTGCGCCGACAGGTAGTCGAGCCTGAGGTTCTGGCCCTCGACATAGCCCGCGCCGCGCAGCGCGTCCACCAGCCCCGTCTTGACCTGGATCAGTTGGGGAATGTCGACCATGTTCGCGATCGCCACGTGCTTGTTCTGCGCCGAGGCCATCGACGCGCCGACGACGAGCCCGAGGGCCAGGAAGTACCTTGTCCATTTCATGACGTGCTCCTTCAGAGTCAGGCTGCCAGCGAAGGCAGGTCCAGTTGGCGCTCGCGCGCGGTGCGCGCGGCGATCTCGTAGCCCGCGTCGGCATGACGCATCACGCCGGTGGCGGGATCGTTCCAGAGCAGCCGCGCGATGCGCTCGTCGGTGCCTTGCGTGCCGTCGGCCACCAGCGCCATGCCCGCGTGGATCGAATAGCCCATGCCCACGCCGCCGCCGTGATGGATGCTGACCCAGTCGGCACCGCAGGCCGTGTTGAGCAGCGCATTCAGGAGCGGCCAGTCGGCCACGGCGTCGGAACCGTCGAGCATGCCTTCGGTCTCGCGGTTCGGGCTGGCCACCGAGCCCGAATCCATGTGGTCGCGGCTGATGGCGATCGGCCCGCTGAGCTCGCCGTTGCGCACCATCTCGTTGATCGCGAGCCCGGCGAGATGCCGCTCGCCCAGGCCCAGCCAGCAGATGCGCGCGGGCAGGCCCTGGAACCTGACGCACTCGCGCGCCATCGTGAGCCAGCGGCCCAGCGCCTGGTCTTGCGGGAACAAGGCGCGCAGGCGCTCGTCCGTCTTGTAGATGTCCTGCGGATCGCCCGAGAGCGCGACCCAGCGGAAAGGCCCCTTGCCCTCGCAGAACAGCGGCCGGACATAGGCCACCACGAACGACGGAAAGTCGAAGGCTTGCGTCACGCCCTCGTCGAGCGCGACCTGGCGGATGTTGTTGCCGTAGTCGAACACCACGGCGCCGCGCGCCTTGAAGTCCAGCATCGCGCGCACATGCAGCGCGATCGATGCGCGCGCCGCCTGCTCGACCGCGCGGGGGTCGCTCGTGCGCGCAGCCTCCCAGCGCGCCACGTCCCAGCCGGCGGGCAGGTAGCCGTGCAGCAGGTCGTGCGCGGCTGTCTGGTCGGTCACCACGTCGGGACACAGGCCGCGCCGAACGATCTCGGGCAGGACCTCGGCGGCATTGCCGCACAGCGCGATCGACAGCCCGCGGCGCTGCGCACGTGCCTCGTCGACGAGTTCGAGCGCATGCGCGAGATCGCGCGCCTGCACGTCGAGGTAGCCGGTGCGCAGACGCATGTCGATGCGGCTCTGCTGGCACTCCACCACGAGGATCGCGGCCCCCGTCATCCGCCCCGCCAGGGGCTGCGAGCCGCCCATGCCGCCGAGCCCCGCGGTGAGCATCCATCGGCCCTCCATCGAGCCGCCGAAATGCCGGCGCCCGACCTCCGAATAGGTCTCGTAGGTGCCCTGCACGGTGCCCTGGCTGCCGATGTAGAACCAGGAGCCGGCCGTCATCTGGCCGAACATCATGAGGCCCTTGCGCTCGAGCTCGTTGAAGTGGTCCTGCGTGGCCCATTTGGGCACGAGGTTGGAATTGGCGATCAACACGCGCGGCGCCATCGCATGGGTACGGAACACGCCCACGGGCTTGCCGGATTGCACCAGCAGGGTGTGGTCGTCGTCCAGCCGCTCGAGCGTTTCGACGATGCGATCGAAGGCCTCCCAATTTCGCGCCGCGCGCCCCACGCCGCCATAGACGATCAATTGCGCGGGATTCTCCGCAACGTCCGGATCGAGGTTGTTCATCAGCATGCGCAACGGCCCTTCCGTGCGCCAGCTGCGGGCTCGAAGTTCGGTCCCGCGGGCTGCGCGAACGACCCGGGGCAACGATGTCTCGTGAGGCAATTTCTTCTCCTGTGCGGTCCATGCCAAGGCGGCCGATTCAGCGTTGCCACCAATTCCATTGCTCATGGATCCGGAGAAAGATGGCGTGCCTGAAACGATGGGAATTACGCCTGTTCTCCCTAGAATGCGGCGTGTCCGCGACGATTATGAAAATTGCGTTGCACGGCCGAAAGCGATTTTTCCTCCTTGGTTGATGACCAACGCTCATGCATTGAATGCGAACCCACACGCCCTCCCTTTCGTGCCTGCTCGCGTTCGAGGCCAGTGCCCGGCACCACAGCTTCACCCGCGCGGCCGACGAGTTGTGCGTGACGCAGGGCGCGATCAGCAAGCTCATCAAGGCCCTGGAGGACGAACTCGGCACGCTGCTGTTTGTGCGTGAAGGCAAGCGATTGACGCTCACGCCGGCGGCCGATGCGTACCTGCGGCGCATCCAGCCGCTGCTGCACAAGCTCGAGGCCGCGTCGGTCGAGCTCAAGGCCGGGGGCCGCAGCAGCGGCCGTTTCAACCTCGCGGTGCTGCCCAGCATCGCGGCCCGGTGGCTGATGCCGCGCTATTCCGATTTCTCGGCGCGCCATCCCGACGTCATCCTGAACCTCACCACCCACCTGTCGCCGTTCAACTTCCACATCGAGGACATCGATGCGGCCATTCATTTCGGCGCCAAGGCCTCATGGAGCGGCGCCGAGATGGAGTTCCTGCTGCAGGACGCGGTGGTGCCGATCTGCAGCCCGGATTTCCTGCGCCGCTACGGCCCGTTCGACGAGCCGCGCCGGCTGCTGGACTACACGCTCGTGCACCTGGCCTCGCGCATGGACTCGTGGAATTTCTGGCTCGGCAGCCTGGGCGTGGAGATGGGGCACACGCCGCCGGGCCCGGTGTTCGAGCACTACCTGATGATCGTGCAGGTGGTCACAGCCAGCCTGGGCATCGGGCTCGCGCCCTATTTCCTCGTGGCCGACGACATCGAGCAAGGCCGGCTGGCCGTGCCCTATCGACATATGGCCAGCGAGGACCTGGCCTATTACCTGGTCTATCCGGCGGAGAAGAAGGACTATCCGCCGCTGCGCGCTTTCAGGGGCTGGCTGGCGCAGGAGTTGGTGGCGACGCAGGGGTCGATCGACAGCTTCCGTGCAAGCTGCCCGCATCCATCGTTCAGGACCTCGATGCCATCGTGACGGGAAGAGAATCCTGGCGCCGCTGCGCCCACGCCACCACCTGCCCCAACGGCGCCGGCCGCATGAAATAGAAACCCTGCAGCAGCGGACAGCCCAGCCGCACGAGCGTCTCGAACTCCTCCTGGCTCTCGACGCCCTCGGCCACCACCTCGATGTCCATCGAGCGTCCGAGCCGCACCACCGCTTCCACCATCAGGCAACTGGCCGGCGAGGAATCGAGGCCGAACACGAAGCTGCGGTCGATCTTTACCTGGTGCACGTGCTCGCCGCGCAGCGAGGCCAGCGAGGAGTAGCCGACACCGAAATCGTCGATCGCGACCGCGACGCCGGACTCGGCCAGCGCGCGCAGCCGGGCGCGCGCGGTCGAGGTGTCGAGCGCGACCTCCTCGGTGATCTCGATCTGCAGGCGTTGCGGCGGCAGGCCGTGGGCCGCGAGCACCTGCGCGGTAATGACATCGACCGGCAACTGCGACATCTCGCGCGGCGACACGTTCATGGCCACCGGCAGTTCGGCGAAGGCGCCGCCGATGCCACCAAGTTGCACCAGGCCATGGCAGACCTCCTCGAGGATGTGGCGCAGCAGGCGTTCGGCCAGCCCGGTGCTCGCGGCCGCGAAGATCACCTCGCCGGGCGCGACCCAGCCGTGCTTCGGATGCCGCCAGCGCAGCACGGCCTCGAGGCTGTGCAGGCGCCGCCCGCGGTCGGCGAGGATCGGCTGGTACCAGGCGCAGATGGCGCGCGTCGCCATCGCCTCGACCATGTCGCGCTCGATGTCGCGCCGACGCAGCAGACGGCCGTGCAGCACCTCGTCGAAGCGGTGGCAGCGGTTGCGCCCGCGCCGCTTGGCCTCGTAGAGCGCCTCGTCGGAGAAGGCCAGCATCTCCTCGGCCGAGCGTTCGAGGCTGGTGCAGATGCCCACGCTCACGCCGAGCTGCCCGCCGTAGTGCGAGGTGGCATGGCCGATCGAGTCGATAAGCCCTTGCGCCACGTGCTCGGGCGCATCGGCCGCGCCACGCGGGCGATAGAAGACCGCGAACTCGTCGCCGCCCCAGCGGCCGACCACGGCGTCATGCTGCGAGAGCCGCTGCTGCAGCCATTGGCCGACGTCCTGCAGCACGCGGTCGCCGGTCTTGTGGCCGAAGGCATCGTTGATGGCCTTGAAGCCGTCGAGGTCCAGCATCAGCGCGGCATGCGGCGCCACGCCCGCCTGCGCGGCCTCGAAGCGCGCGGCCGCCTTCGCGAAGCCCTCGCGGTTGAGCAGGCCGGTCAGCGAGTCGTGGTTGGCGCGAAAGTCCAGCTCGCGCGTCGCGCGCGTGGACTCGGCATGGGTGCGCTGCAGCTCGGCCGCCATGAACAGCGCCTCGTTCTTCAGCCGGCTGCTGGCGCGGAACGCGCGCTCGCCGCGCCGCGAGGCGTAGACCAGCGTGCACAGGTAGACGAAGACCATCGCCGCCAGCGCATCGTGATGAAAGCCGCCGGCATGGAGCAGCCACGCGGTGACCGCGGCCAGCGCGGGTGTCACGAAGACGATCGGCACCGGGGCATAGGCCGCGCTGAAGATCACGGAGCCGGCGCAGACGCCGCAGACGATGGTCAGGAAGAACAGCGTCTCCGAGGGGTTCCCGCTGTCGCAGAACAGCGGCAGCAGTGCCCACACGCAGCCCGACAGCAGGGACGACAAGGTGATCCGGCGGAAGCGCAGAGCGAGTTCGCGCTCGTCCATGCGGGCCACGGCCCGTTCGACCGCGCGCAGCGAGCGGCAGACGTAGGCGCGGTAGGCATTCGACAGCACGACCAGCATCAGCCATGCAGCCGGCCCGGCCCAGTGGGCCGAGGCATAGAGCGCGACCCCGGCGGTCACGCAGCCCACGGCCATGCCCGAGGGCACCACGGCGCGCACGCTGCGCTGCACCGACAGGAGCTGGTCGCCCCTCACCCGCCTCGAGAGTTCGTCGGGCGACGGGCCGCTCGAGTGGTCTTGACCTGATGGAAGATCGACCATGGTGGGCAACGGGTAGCGGGAGCTCTCACCCCCTCTAACCATTGCGCACCCAATGCACCTCGGCGCGATTCGTCCATCTGCCCTTCGGGGCGTCGGCCTGCGCCGACAGAAGGCATCAGGCCGCGGACACGACCACGCCGTCCGCATCGAGCCACAGCCGATCGCCGGGCCGGAGCTCGATGCCGCCGAAGGCCAGCACCACGTCGCGCTCGCCCTTCCCGGCCAGGCTCGCGCGCCGGGGCGTGGTCCCGATAGCGAGCACGGCCAGCGGCAGCGCGGCCAGCAGTTCGACATCGCGCACGGCGCCATGGATCACGACACCGGCCCAGCCGTTGGCGAGGCCGATGCGCGCGAGCCGGTCGCCGAGCAGCGCCATGCGGCAGGTGCCGCCGCCATCGACGACCAGGATGCGCCCCTCGCCCGCGGTCGCGAGCAGGTCTCTGACCAGGCCGGCATCCTCGTGGACACGCAGGCAGGCGATGAGGCCCGAGGCGCGGCGTGTCGATCCGAAGGAGCGCAAGCCGACTTCACAGACCCTGGCATCGGAACCGAGCCGGTCGGCGACATCGGCGGTGGCCTCGTGTGTGTCGTTGCCGTGCATGCCTCAATCCAGCGTCGCGCCCGACTGCTTGACCAGCTTCTGGTGCTTCGCCAGTTCCGACTGGAAGAAGGCCGGCGCCGCATCGGGCCCGATGTCGAGCACCGCGAGCCCCTGCCCCGTGATGGCGGCCTGCGCCTCGGGCGACTTCATGGCCGCGCGGATCGCCGCGGCTGCCGCGTCCACCGCCGGCCTGGGCAGGCCCGCGGGACCGACCAGTGCGATCCAGGCATCGAATTCGTAGCCGGACACGCCGGCCTCGGCGAGCGTGGGAACCTCGGGCAGCGCGGCCGAACGCTGGCGGGTACTGACCGCGAGCGCGCGCAGCGTGCCGGCCTTGACCTGCGGCGCGACCTGCGAGACGGACACGAAGGCCAGGTTCACCTGGCCGCCGATCAGGTCGGTGATCAACGGGCCCGTGCCGCGGTAGGGCACGTGCTTCATGTCGATGCCGGTCTCGCTCACGAGCAGTTCGGCCGCGAGGTGCAGCGTGCTGCCGTTGCCGGCCGAGCCGTAGTTCAGGGTGCCGGGCTTGGCCTTGGCGTGGGCCAGGAGTTCCTTGACCGACTTCACGGGCAGGGCCGGGTTGACCACGAGCACCAGCGGCACGGTGGCGAGCACGGCGATCGGCGTGATGTCCTTGAGGCTGTCGAAGGGAATGGACTTGTAGATGCCGGGATTGATGACGTGGTTGGACGAGATCATGCCGAGCGTCAGCCCGTCCTTGGGCGCGCGCACGATCTGCTGCGTGCCCGGGATGCCGCCCGCGCCGGCGACGTTCTCCACCACCACCGGGTGGCCGGTGCCACGGCCCAGCGCGGGCGCGACGGCGCGCGCGACCGCGTCGACCGTGGAGCCCGCGGCGAGCGGCACGATCATGCGCAGCGGCTTGTCGCCGCCCAGGGCCTGGGCCCAGGCGCCGATCGGCGCGAGGGTGAACGCGGTCGCCATCGCGGCCAGCGCGCGGCGTTTCATCGAGATGCTCGTCATGGGGTCGTCTCCGTTGGTTTGAATCTTGTCGTTGGCGCTCAGGCCTCGCCATGCCTTGCGCGCAGCTGCGCGAAGGACAACAGCTCGCCCGCGATCGCGCTCGCGGCCACCGTGGGCGGGCTCGCGAGCCAGACGCTGCCGGGACCGCCGCGGCCCGGAAAGTTGCGGTTGATGGCGCTGACGGTGACCTGCGCGGCATGCGTGGATCCGCCAGGGCCGCAGTTGCCGCAGGCGCCGCACGAGGGCTGGAGGATGCGCGCGCCGACGCGCTCGAAGGCCTCGAGATAGCCGGCGGCGATGCAGTGGTCGCGCACGGCGGTGGTGCCGAACTGCAGGAACAGTTCGACGCCGGGCGCCACGCGCAGCCCGCGCGACGCGGCCCAGTGCAGCACCGCGTGGTAGTGCGCGAAGTCCTCGCGCTTGCCGGCGGTGCACGAGCCGCCATAGGCGATGTCCACGCGCACCGGCGCCGCGAGCGCCGCGAGCGGCAAGCCGTTGCCAGGGTCGCCAGGCGCGGCGAGCATGGCGCCGATCGCCGCGCAGTCGACATGCAGGGTCCGGTCGTACACCGCGCCCTCGTCGCTGCGCATCCAGGGCTCGAGTTCGAATTCGATGCCGCGCCGCTCGCGCAGGAAGCGCAGCGTCTCCTCGTCGGGCGCGACGATGCCGGTGAAGCCGCCGAGCTCGGCCGTCATGTTGGTGAGCGTCGCGCGTTCGTCGATGGACAGAGCCCGCACCGCGGCGCCCGTGAACTCGAACACCATGCCCACCCCGCCGCCCGCGCGGATGAAGGGCAGCGCCAGCAGGTGCAGCACCAGGTCCTTGGCCGTCACGCCCTCGGCGAGCCGGCCGGCGAGTTCGACGCGCAGCGAGCGCGGCATGGTGAGCCGCACGGCGCCGGTGACGAAGGCATTGGCCATGTCGGTGGTGCCGATGCCGAAGGCCACGCAGCCGAGCGCGCCGCTGTGCGGCGTGTGCGAATCGGTGCCGACGATCAGCTGGCCCGGCAGCGCATGGCGCTCGGCCACCATCGCATGCGAGATGCCGGCCACGTTCGAGCCGTCGTCGCGCGCGGCCTCGTCCTCGGTCGGCGTGCGATGGCTGCGCAGCGCGTACTGCGCGGCGAAGCGGCGCTGCGCCTCCACCATGCGATGCACGTTGGGCACCAGGCCACCGCGCACATGGGTCGGGCTTTCCTCCACGTAGGAGGTGTGGTCCTCGAACACGACGATGCTGTCGGGCCGGTGCAGTTCCAGGCGCGGACCGAAGGCGGCATGCAGCATGTGCGCGGCCATGCCGGTGTAGTACTCGTGGATGAAGCGCAGGTCGGCGCGCACGAAGGCGCCGTCGCCCGGCGCGGGCCGACCGCCGGTGACGGGCGTCGAGAGTGCATGCCGCTCGACGATCTTCTCGAACAGCGTGCGCGGACGTTCCGTGTCCGATGCCGGCGCGGCCTCGGGCTGCCGCAGGTGCGAGGCGCCGAAGCGCAGCAGCCCGCCGCTGCGCAGGATGGCGCAGGCCAGCGCATCGCGGCCCGCGAGCAACTCGTCGAGGTCGATCGCTTCGCCGGCCTCGATGCGCTCGACCAGGCCGAAATCGGTGGAAGTGAACAGGCCGATGTTGTCGGCGTTCTGGCGATAGATGCGTTCGAAGCTGCGCGCGATCACCAGCCGCACGCCGGCCAGCTTCTCGGCCGCGGGGCTGTGCTCGCGCGACGAGCCTTTGCCGTAGCGCCCGCCCGCCACCACGACCTCGATGCCCGAGGCGGCGATGGCGCCGGGCGCGATCGGCTTGCGGCCGTCGACCTCGAGGCCGGTGTAGGGAAAGCGGCCGAGCTGCTCGTCGTAGTGCGTGAGGATCGCGATCGGCGTGATCTCGTCGGTCGAGACGTCGTCGCGCAGCGCGCCGGCCGCGGCCAGGCTGGAGCGTCCACCGCGCAGCACGGCCTCGATGGCGTCGGGCGCGGTGCCGAGAAACAGGATGCGGGGATCGAAGCGAAGCGCCGCGTCGCCGAGCGGTTCTTCTTGTCTGTCGTGGAGCATGCCGCATGCTGCGGCCGCCGCCGGCGCGCGGGAAGCGCCAAGGCGGCAGAGGGGGTCACGCGAAACGCGTGATCAGGTGAAACCCGCGGCCGGCTCAGCCGCGCAGACTGTCGATCAGCGCAAGCACCAGGCGCGGCTGCGGCGAGCGGCGCAGGCTGTAGAGCTGCAGGTTGCGGTCGGCCCAGCGCTCGTCGAGCGGACGGCGCTCGAAGCGCGCGGTGCCCGCGAAGGCCGAGGCCGCGCTGCGCGGAATGATCGCGATGCCGAGCCCGGCCTCGACCATGCGGCAGACGGCGTCGAAGCTGCTGACCGACACCGTGGGCGAGAAGCGGCCGCCGCCGGCCTCGGCGCGCTCGTGCAGCGAGCGGTCGAGCGCGCCGCCCTGGTGCACGCCGATCAGCGGCTCGCGCAGCACGGCGGCGAAGGAGACGCTGTCGAGCGCGGCGAGCGCATGCCCCGCGGGCACCACCACCTGCAGCGGATCGTGCGCGAAATGCCAGGCCTCGAGCCCGGCCGGCACCGCCTGCTCCACGCCGACGCCGACGTCGGCGAGATCGTCGAGGCAGGCGCGCAGCACGTCGCGCGTGTCCTGCTCGTGCAGCGCCACGCGCGCCTGCGGATGCGCCTGCATGAAGCGCCGCAGCCGCTCGGGCAGGAAGCCGACCACGGCCGACATGTTGGCGTACAGCCGCACCGTGCCGCGCAGCTCGCCGCCCTCGCTCTGGACCTCGCGCGCCAGCGCCTCGAGGTCCTCGTCGATCTTGATGCCGCGCGTGAGCACCAGCCGGCCGGCGTCGGTCAGCGCGATGCCGCGCGGCGAGCGCACCAGCAGCGCGGTGCCGAAGGCGTGCTCGAGGTCGGTGATGCGCCGGCCCAGCGCGGAGGCCGCGATGTGCTCGCGCTCGGCCGCGCGCGCGATCGAGCCCGCCTGCGCGGCCGCGACGAAGAGGCGGATGCTGTAGGGATCGATGCGGCGTGCCATGGAGCGGGTGGGTGGAGGCTTCGCCGCATTCTCTCAGTCGCCCTCCGCGCCGATCGCGCCGCCGCTCAGACCAGCTGCAGCACCTGCGCCAGCGGCCGGCGCGGCTTGCGCGGCCAGTTCTGGGGCAAGGCATGGCCGATGGCCAGCAGCAGCACCGGGATCTCGTCGGCCGCCAGCGCGAAGGCCTCGGCGACCGCGGGCGCGTCGAAGCCGATCATCGGCGCGGAGCCGAGCCCCATCGCCTGCGCCGCATGGATCAGCGTGCCGGCGCCGAAGGTCGCGCTGCGCATCGCCTCGTCGCGCTGGCGCTGCGGCTGCTCGAAGTAGAGGCTCTTGGCGGCGCCCTCCCAGCCCGGGACCATCTCCGCCGGCATGAAGCCGGCCGCGACGGCGCCCGCGAGGCGATCGGGCAGCGTGCGGTGGTCGGCGAGCTGGCCGCAGACGATGAAGGTCACTGCGGCTTCGCTGACCTTGACCTGGTCCCAGGCCAGGGCGCGCAGCCGCGCTTTCCGCTCGGGCGTGCGCACGGCGACGAAGCGCCAGTTCTGCAGGTTGAACGAGGTCGGCGCGGTCGTGGCCAGGCGCACCAGCTCCTCGATGCGCTCGTCGTCGATGCCGCTCGCGGGATCGAACAGGTTGGTGGTGCGGCGCTCTTCGATGGCCTGGAGGATCGGGTTCGGATGGGACATGGAAATCTCCTTGGATGAAAGGGACGAACGCGTGCCGTCCTCCGCCCGCGCGCGGCGGCGCGAGCGGCTGGAACGGGACGCAGGGGATCGGGGGAGAAAGAGGCGCTAGACGATGCTGTCGACCACGCCGCCGTCGACGCGCAGCGCGGCGCCGGTGGTGGCCGAGGCCTGCTCGGAGCTGGCGTAGAGGATCATGTTCGCGACCTCTTCCACGTGCGCGGCGCGGCGGATGATCGACGTCGCCGAATGGGGCAGCTTCTCGGGGGTCGCGCGCCAGCGCGCCGTTGCCACCTCGACCGTGACCCTGGCCATCAACCAACTCGAGCAGGAGGTGGGCGCGCGGCTCATGCAGCGCTCGACGCGGCGGCTGGCCTTCACCCACGAGGGAGAGTCGCTGGTGGCGGATGCACGCCGCATCGTCTCGGAATGGGATGCGGCCCTGGGCGGCCTGCGCCAGCAGGGCGAACTGTCGGGCCCGGTGCGCGTCACCGCCACCAACGACTTCGGCCGCTCGCAGCTGCGGCCGCTGCTCGACGCCTTCCAGCAGCGCCATCCGCAGGTGCGCATCGGGCTGCATCTCAGCGACAGCACCATCGACCTGATCGAGACCCACATGGACCTCGCGATCCGCTTCGGCCCGCTGCCCGACTCGAACCTGCAGGCCCGCCTGCTGGTGCCCGGCGAGCGGCTGGTCTGCGCCGCGCCGGCCTACTGGAACGCGCGCGGCCGGCCGGCCCATCCTGGTGAGCTGGCGCAGCACAACTGCCTGGTGCTCGCAAGGCCCGGCGCGCCGCTCGCGGCCTGGACCTTTCGCGATGGCGATCGGTCCTTCAACGTCAAGGTGTCGGGCGACCGCGAGGCCAGCGACGGCTCGGTGCTGCGCGAATGGGCCGTGAACGGCACGGGCGTGATCTTCAAGAACCGGCAGGACATACGCCACGAACTGGCGGCCGGCGCGCTCGAGGTGGTACTGGGCAACTACGTGGCCGGGCCGATCGACCTGTTCGCGGTCTTCCCCGGCGGTGCGCCCAGCCGGCGCGTGGCGGCGCTGGTGGATTTCCTCGCGGCCGCGCTGCAATCGCCGGCCGCCTGAGCCTGCCGGGACTCGGCGCTCAAGGCGCGAGGCTCAGAAATGTCAGAAATGGCCCTGCGCGTCGCCCGTGCGGTCGTGCACCCATCGCATGGCCTGCAGCTGGGCTTGCCGCAGCGCCTCCTCGGCACTGCCGTGGCCGAGGTCGTCCGCGGGCAGTTCATCGGCGATGAAGGCGGGCCCGCCCGCATAGTCGAGCCGCGCCAGGTAGCGGCCGCTGCCGTCGGGTTCCGCACGGCAGATGAACGCGTGTTCCCACAGGTCGATTCTTTCCTCGAAGCTCATTCGGATGGTCCTCTCGTTGTCCAGGTCTTCAATGACTGGAAACGAGTCTATGGACGGCGCGGCCGCGCCGCGTAGGAGCCGCCCGCGTGGGTGGGTGGGTCGGCAGGCGGGACGCGCGGATGCGACGGCTCAAGTTGTCGATAGCCTCATTCCTGAGGAGTCCGCCGAACCGTCACGCGTCAGCCTTGATGCTTCGTTGAAGCAGTTGCTTTCGTCGCGCGCCGAAGTCCGCTTCGACCTCGTCATGCGGGCGCCCCTCTCCGACTCGCACGTCGCGTCGACCGGCCTCCACCTTTCGCGCCACTAATGCTTCGAGTTCCGGAACCTCGCGCTGATTGCGCACGAACTCGCGCAGCTCGGACTTCAGCTTCATCGTGAATGCGGATTCCTTGGACATAGCGACCCTCCTCGCAAAAAACGAAATTTACTGTCTGCGAACCCACTCCCGATACACAGCGATACGCAGCCCCGGCCCCTGTCCACTCCCGCGAATGAACATCCGCCCCATCGATCGCCAGGCACCGCGAACAACACCGGCGCGACAGGCCTTCGGCCCGATGCCATCCACCACCATTCGCAAGGAGTTCCCATGACGCTTTCCTCCCCGCTCGAGCGCCGCTCGTTCCTCGCCAAGGCCGCCATCGGCCTCGCCACGGCCCAGTTCGCGGCGGTCGTTCCCGCGTTCGCGCAGTCGAACACGACGTCCGCCGGCGGCACGCCGCGGCGCCTCGAGCCGCTCAAGCACATCGATGCGGGCGTGCTCAACGTGGCCTATTTCGAGGCCGGCCCCGCCAACGGCGCGCCGGTGCTCCTGCTGCATGGCTGGCCCTACGACATCCACATGTTCGTCGACGTCGCGCCGCTGCTCGCGGCCGCGGGCTTTCGCGTGATCGTGCCCTACCTGCGCGGCTACGGCGCCACGCGCTTCCTCTCGGCCGACACGCCGCGCAACGGCCAGCAGTCGGTGGTGGCGGCCGACATCTTCGCGCTGATGGACGCGCTGCGGATCCGCAGCGCCACGGTCGCGGGCTGCGACTGGGGCGCGCGCACGGCCTGCATCATGGCGGCGCTGCAGCCCGAGCGCGTGAAGGCGCTGGTGTCGGTCAGCGGCTACCTGATCGGCAGCCAGGAGGCCGGCAAGAACCCGCTGCCGCCCGAGGCCGAGTTCCAGTGGTGGTACCAGTACTACTTCGCGACCGAGCGCGGCCGCCTGGGCTACGACAGGAACCGCAACGCGTTCTCGAAGCTGATCTGGCAGCTCGCCTCGCCGAAGTGGAACTTCGATGCCGCGACCTTCGAACGCAGCGCGCGCGCCTTCGACAACCCCGACCACGTCGCGATCGTGGTCCACAACTACCGCTGGCGCCTCGGCCTGGCCGAGGGGGAAGCCCAGTACCAGCCGCTCGAGGACCGGCTCGCCAAGGCACCCGCGATCACGGTGCCGACCATCACGCTCGAGGGCGATGCCAACGGCGCGCCGCATCCCGAGCCCGCGAGCTACGCGAAGAAGTTCTCGGGCTTCTACGAGCACCGGCAGGTCGACGGCGGCATCGGCCACAACCTGCCGCAGGAAGCGCCCCAGGCCTTCGCGACCGCCGTGGTGGACGTGGCGCGACGCGCCGTCTGAGCCAGGTCTGGCCGCCACCTCGGCAGCCAGAAGTGCCAAAAAGTAGACACTTATGTTTTCATTTATTGAAAGATTTCTAAAGCTTTAGTTACACTGTCGGCTTCGAGGGTCAGACGGCGCAGACCGGTCCCGCCCTGAGGGGGTACGCGAGTACCCCTTTGTTCATTTGTTCGTGTCCGGCTTGCCGCCGCCTTGCGTCCACACGCGGGGAGGCTGTGCGTCGGCGCCAGCCACTGATTCCTCGAAATGCACGTACTGTCGATCTTCGGGACCCGTCCCGAGGCCATCAAGATGGCCCCCCTCGTCGCCGCCCTGCGCCGCGAGCCGCGCGTGCGCAGCTCGGTGTGCGTGACCGGCCAGCACCGCGAGATGCTGACCCAGGTGATGTCGCTGTTCGACCTCGAGGCCGACCACGACCTCGACGTGATGCGGCCCAATCAGTCGCTCAACGGGCTCTACGGCCGCCTGATCGCGGGCGCCGACGCGGTGCTCGAGGCCGAGCAGCCCGACTGCGTGCTCGTGCACGGCGACACCACCACCGCCGCGGCCTGCGCCATGGCCGCCTTCCATCGCCGCATTCCGGTCGGCCACGTCGAGGCCGGCCTGCGCAGCGGCGACATCCGCTCGCCCTTCCCCGAGGAACTCAACCGCCGCTTCGTCGATTCGGTCAGCAGCTGGATGTTCGCGCCCACGCCCTCCTCGCGCGACGCGCTGCTCGCCGAGAAGCCGCCGGGGCGCATCTGGGTCACGGGCAACACGGTGATCGACGCGCTCGCGGCCACGGTCGAGCGGCTCGAGTCCGACCGCCCGCTGGCCGCCACGCTCGCGAAGCGCCACGGCTGGGTCGATGCCAGGCGCCGGCTGGTGCTGGTCACCGGCCACCGCCGCGAGAACTTCGGCGAGGGCTTTCGCAACATCTGCACTGCGCTGCGCGAGCTGGCGCAGCGCGACGACGTGCAGATCGTCTACCCGGTGCACCTGAACCCCAACGTGCACGACGTGGTGAAGGCCCAGCTGTCGGGCCTGCCCAACGTGCACCTGATCGCACCGCTGGGCTACCTCGACTTCGTCTGGTTCATGCAGCGCGCCTACCTGATCCTGACCGACTCGGGCGGCGTGCAGGAAGAGGCGCCCTCGCTGGGCAAGCCGGTGCTGGTGATGCGCGACGTGACCGAACGCCCCGAGGCCGTGGCCGCGGGCACCGTGCGGCTGGTGGGCACCTCGCCCGAGCGCATCGTGGGCGAGGCGCGCCGCCTGCTCGACGACCCCGCCGTGCACGCCGAGTTCTGCCGTCGCGGCAATCCCTACGGCGACGCGCGCGCGAGCCAGCGCATCGTGGACGTGCTGTGCGAGCGGCACACCGCCGAGTTCGTGCCATGAGCGCCGAGCGCCGTCCCTCTTTTTTCCAAGTCTTTCTGCCGAGTCTTTCCATGCCTTCTCTGTTCTCGCGGCGCATCGCCCTACTCGCACCCACGGCCCTGCTCGCCCTGAGCACCGCCTTCCTCGCGCACGCCAGCCCCGCGAGCGACGCGCTGCAGCGCCTGCAGGGCGAGACCTGGGTCAACCGCAGCTTCGCGCTGTCGGACCTGGGCATCGGCGACACCGTGCTGCTCAACGGCTTCGACAGCCGCCAGGAGTTCTACCTGCCGGTGCCGCGCGGCCTTGCATTGACCGAGGCCAGCATCGACTTCAGCGGCCGCTATCACAAGGCCGAGGGCGGCAGCACCTCGATGCTGCTGACGGTCAACGGCCGGCCGGTGCAGGCGCGCCGCATCGAGGCGGCCGAGGGCGACGCGAGCCAGAGCCTCAAGGTCGACACCGGCGTCGCGCGCACGGCGAACTTCGTGCGCCTCGGCGTCCAGTGGTCGAACAACGTGGCGCGCCGCGTCTGCGAACTCGAACGCTCGACCGGCAACGTGCTCGCGATCTCGCCCGAGACGCGCTTCAATTACCGCTTCAGCAGCGGCGCGCTGACCAGCCTCGCCGACGCCTGGGCCACGCTGCCCGCGCGCCCGGTCCTGCTGGTGGCTTCGCGCAATCTCTCGAAGACCAGCTACGACAGCGCCTGGCGCCTCGGCGTTGCGCTCGAGCAGGCCAACCGCCGCGTGCAGATCCAGGCCTTCCCGGTGGCCGGCGATGTCGTCGACACCTCGGGCTGGCAGGTGCCCGCGGGGCTCGCCGCGCTGCCGGCCTTCGCCGGTCTCGCCGGCGGCAATGCGCGCTACGAACTCAAGAACGAGGCCGAGGTCGGCGCGCTGCTGGTGCTCGGCGCCACCGCGGCCAGCGGCGACCTGCTGGTGGCCGACACGGCGCTGCGCCAGCAGATCGCCAAGGCGCTCGAGGCACTGGCCGTGCAGTTCGCGGGCGACGCCGACGCGCTGCGCGCCTTCGCGCTCTGGCGCGAGCAACAGACCGCGCTCGCCGCGGATGCCGGCAGCGCCGGCCAGGTGCGCCTCGCCACGCTGGGCGCGCATCCGGTGATCGTGGTGCCCGAGAACGCGGGCGCGCAGGCGGCCGGCGTTTTCGCCGAGACCTGGCGCAACCTGCTGGTGTCGCGCCAGGCCGGCGTGCGCACGGCCGACGCGCCCGATGCGAGCGAACGTCCGGCGATCCGCCTCAACAGCCTCGGCGCCAGCGAGGCCGGCTTCGACGTGGTGTCGCGCGGCGAGTGGACCGCCACCCTGCCGCTGGGCGTGGTCGCGGCCAACGGCCGCATGCCTTCCGAGCTGGTGATCGACGTGGCGGCCGCGCCCGGCGCCTCGTCCACGCGTCCCGTGGCCTCTGTGTTCTGGAACGACGTGCTGCTGTCGGCCAAGCGCCTGGAGGCCGATGGCCGACCCGAGCGCCTCGATGCGCGCATTCCCGGCTATGCGCTGGGCCTGAGCAACGTGGTGCGCGTGTCCTTCCAGCGCCAGCCCTATTCGAACGACTGCCAGGAGATGCCGCAGGGCTTCCCGGTCAACGTGCTGCCCACCAGTTTCGTGCGCGCGGGCGACGCGCGGCCCGATGGCAGCTTCGTCGGCCTGCTGCCGCTGATGTCGGGCAACCCGCAGGTCGCCGTGCCGCAGGCCTGGCTGGCCGACGCGCCCGCGAGCCTCGCGCGCCTGGTGCGCATGGCCGTGGCCGCCGGCGTGACGCCGGTGCGCTCCGAGCTGGTGGTGGCCCAGTCCGGCGCCTTCTCGCCGACCCGGCCCTTCCTCGCGCTGCAGGTGGCGGTCGACGGCGCCGCCTCGAAGGTGGAGGTCAAGGACGCGAGCCTGCGCATCCATGGCCGCAAGGCGCCGTGGCTCGAGCTCGACGACCTGTCGCAGCTCAGCGCCATCGAGGTGAGCCGCGCGCATGGCCAGGACGGCATGCAGTGGCAGCCGATCGGCGCGCGCGCCGTGGTGCCGGCCAAGCCCTTCGTGCTGAACCGCGGCGACATCGCGATGCTCGGCGCCGACGGCCCCGTGAGCTGGCTCGACAGCGGCAATCCCGCGGACGAGAGCGCGCGCCGCGGCGGCGAAGGCGCGTTCTTCGAATGGCGCTCGTACGCCGCCTGGGGCATGCCGGTGATCGGCGTGGCCGTGTTCGCGCTGCTGCTGCTGATCCTGCTGGCCTGGCGCGCGCGGCGCCGCCATGCGCGCAAGTCGCAGCAGTAAGGACCCGACCGAAGCCGCATGTTCGAGCTCTACGGACCCTTCCTGCTGGCCGACTACTACCGCGGTCTGGAGATCGTGACCGCGGTCGTCGGCGTGGTGATCCTGCTGTCGAGCATCGACGACCTGTTCGTCGATGCCTGGTACTGGGTGCGCGAGATCTACCGCTCGCTGACCGTGCGCCGCCGCTACCGGCGCCTGACCGCCGCGCAGCTGCGCGCGGCGCGCGAGCAGCCGATGGCCATCATGGTGCCGGCCTGGCTCGAGTACGACGTGATCGCGCCGATGCTCGCCAACATGGTGTCGACGCTCGAGTACAAGAACTACGCCATCTTCGTCGGCACCTACCGCAACGATGCGCGCACCATCGCCGAAGTGGAGCGCATGCGCCGGCGCTACCGCCAGCTGGTGCGCGTGGAGGTGCCGCACGACGGCCCCACCTGCAAGGCCGACTGCCTCAACTGGGTGGTGCAGGCGCTGTTCCAGCACGAGCGCACCATGGGCGAGCCCTTCGCGGGCGTCGTGCTGCACGACAGCGAGGACGTGCTGCATCCGCTCGAGCTCAAGTACTTCAACTACCTGCTGCCGCGCATGGATTTCATCCAGCTGCCCGTGACCTCGCTCGAGCGCCACTGGTTCGAGCTGGTGGCCGGCACCTACATGGACGAGTTCGCCGAGTGGCACAGCAAGGACCTCGTGGTGCGCGAGAGCCTGTCGCGCATGGTGCCCTCGGCCGGCGTCGGCACCTGCTTCTCGCACCGCGCGCTGCAGACGCTGGCCGCAGAGCTCGACAACCAGCCCTTCAACACCGCCAGCCTGACCGAGGACTACGACATCGGCGCGCGCCTGGGCCGGCTCGGCATGAAGCAGATCTTCGGCAAGTTCGACGTCGAGTACGTGACGCGGCGCACCGCCTGGTTCGGCGCCGGCCGCGAGAAGCTCGGCTCGCTGCGCATGCCGCTGGGCGTGCGCGAATACTTCCCCGACACCTTCCGCACCGCCTACCGCCAGAAGGCGCGCTGGACCCTGGGCATCGGCCTGCAGGGCTGGGAGCAGATGGGCTGGGCCGGCTCGCTGGCCACCAAGTACCTGCTTTTCCGCGACCGCAAGGGCCTGTTCACCGCCTTCGTGGCCATCCTCGGCTATTTGCTGATGCTCAATTTCCTCCTCTTCTTCTTCGCCGACGCCATGGGCTGGTGGACCGTCTACTACCCGTCGATCTTCCAGTCGGGCGGCTGGCTCATGACGGTGATGGAGCTCAATGCCGTGGCGCTGCTGCTGCGCTTCGCGCAGCGCTTCCATTTCGTGTCGGCGCTCTATGGCTGGGAGCACGGGCTGCTGTCGATCCCGCGCATGGTGATCGGCAACTTCATCAACGCCATGGCCGCGGCGCGCGCATGGAAGCTGTTCCTCTCGCACAAGTTGTTCGGCAAGCGGCTGGTGTGGGACAAGACCATGCACGACTTCCCATCGGCCGACCAACTGGTGCAGCAGCGCCAGCGGCTGGGCGAAGTGCTGCTGTCGTGGCGCGCCATCGACGAGACGCAGCTCGACAACGCGCTCACGATCCAGCGCGGCACGGGCCGCAAGCTCGGCAGCATCCTGCTCGAGCAGGGCTGGCTCGACGCGGGCACGCTCGAAGAGGCGATCTCGTTCCAGCGCGGCGATTCGGTGCTGGCGCCGCTCGCGCCGCAGGGCGCGCAGGGAGTGCCGGCATGAAGGGGCTCGACAACCGCACGCTGCTGGCGGTCGCGCTGGCCGCGGCCTGGCCCGCGGTGCCCGCGTTCGCCGCCGTGCATTCGCTGCCGGCCGCGCCTTCGCCCTCGACGTCGGCTTCAACCGCTTCCACGCCCGGCGCCGCGCCGGCGCCGACGCGCACCGCGCCGCGCAAGCGCTCATCGCATGGCCGTGCCTGGCAACTGGCCGACCAGGCCTTCAAGGCCTATGGCCGCGGCGACTTCGAGACCGCGCTCGCGCGCGCCGATGCCGCCTTGCGGCTGCAACCCGCGGCGCAGCGCGTGCACCTGCTGCGCGTGTATGCGCTGCAGAAGCTGGGGCGCAACGACGAGGCCGCGCGCGCGGCCGAGCGTGCCATCGACCAGGGCCATGGCAACGCGGCGCTGCGCACGGCACTGGCCAACCTGCGCGCCACGCCCGCCGACGGCACGCCCGGCACCGAGGCCTACCGCGCGGGCTTCCCGCTCGCGGCGCAGGCCTACCGCGACTACGCCGAGGGCCGCGATGCCGAGGCGGCGAGGTCGGCCGAACAAGCGGTGCGCGCCGATCCGAGCCAGGGCCCCTGGGTGCTGCTGTGGCTCGACGCGCTCGCACGGCAGCAGCGCTCCGACGAAATCGTGCAGGCGGTAGCCACCGCGCTGGAGCTGGGCGCGCCGAACGCCGCCGAGATCGCCGCGCGCGTGCGGCAGGCCAGTCGTTCGATCGCGCTGCGGCATGCGCAGAAAGCCTACGACGCCCTGTCGCGCCAGCAGCCGCGCGCGGCGGTCGACGAGGCCCGCGAGGCGGTGCGCATCGCGCCCGATGTCGCGAGCCATCGCCAGTTGCTGATCGATGCACTGCAGGCCGTGCCCGACCTGGAAGGTGCCGAACAGGCGACCACCGATGCCTTGGCCGCGCAGGACGACGGCGCGGCATTGCGGCTGCAGCGCGCCTACCTGCGCCAGCAGCTGTCGCGCGGCGGCGAGGCGCAACAGGATGTCGATGCCGTGATCGCCGATGCGCAGGTCGACGAGATACAGCGCCGCGACGCGCGCCTGATCGGTGTCGACCTCGCGCTGGCCGCGCGCGACGGCGAGCGCGCGCGCGCGCTGCTCGCGCCGCTGCCGCCCGACGACACGCAGGTGCGCTCGCGCCGCCAGCGGGCCGAGGATGCGGCGAGCGGCTGGGGCTCGCCTGCCACGCCGCCGGTCACCGCCTATGCGCCCGTGAAGCTCTGCAACGACACGCCCGAGGGCCCGGCCTGCGCGCTCGCGCCCTGGGACTCGCCGCAGGCCGGCGATGCCGCCACGCGCGCCTACGCAGCCTATGCGCAGAAGCGCTATCCCGAGGCCATCGCGCTGGCGAAGCAGGCCGCGGCCGAACGGCCCGACGACGCATCGCGCCAGAGGCTGCTGACCACCACGCTCGCCGCGGGCACGACCGCGGAACGCCAGCAGGCGCTGCAGCGGCTCGACACCGCGATCGCCGCGCAGCCCGCCAACGCCACCCTGTTGCGCCAGCGCGGCTACCTGCACATCGCCAACAAGGACCCGGCGCTCGCGCTGCAGGACTTCGTCGCGGCCCGCAACACCGGCCAGGCCCCGCGCAGCAACCTGCTCGACGAGGCGCAGGCGGCCGCCGGCACCGGCGACCGCGCCGGCGCGGCCGCCACGTTGCGCCAGGCCGTCGACGACGAGGACGTGGGCTGGCTCTCGCTCGACCGTCAACAGCTCCACGACCTGCGCAGCACCATCGCCAGCTATTCGCGCGAATGGGGCGTCAACAGCACCGTCGGCTACCGCGGCGCTCATGCCGCCTCCTTCGGGCTGCCCGGCCAGCCGGTGGCCGTGCCCGGCAACGCGAGCTTCAACACCACCGAGGTGTTCTGGCGTCCGAGCGGCATTCTCAACACCAACCGCAGCATCTTCGACGTCTACGGCCGCCTCTCGACCACCCTGCACGCCGGCACCGACGTGACCGCCGCGCAGCTCGTGCAGAACCCTTGCGGCGGCATCGGCATCACGCCCGAGCAGCGCACCCGCGGCATCGCGGGCCTGCCCTCGACCAGCGGCGCCCTCGGCGTGCGCTACACGCCCGACACGTCGACCGGCCTCACCTTCGGCCTCGAGCGGCAGTTCATGCTGGGCAGCGCCACGCGTTCCGGCACCATCGATCCCGCGCCCGCGAGCCTGCGCTGCCAGCTCAACAACCGCTCCGCGGCCCTCGACTACCGCGCCGACACGGGTTCGGGCGGCTGGCAGGCCTACCTGCTCTACGGCTTCTACGAGGGCACAGGCCTGCGCGTGGACACGCGCAGCTGGTTCACCATGGAGGGCTACCTGCAGGCCGGCTACACCCTGCTCGACATGCCGGCCGCCTACACCGTGCGCGACACCGCCGGCAACGTGCTCGCCGACGGCAGCGGCCGCCTCAAGCGCGGCCAGGGCTTCGCGGCCGGCGAGGTGCGCATCGGGCGCAGCTTCGTCACCGACTACAACGATCGCCTCGTGTTCTTCCCCCACGTCACGCTCGCCGCGGACTGGTTCTCCAACCGCAACCGCGCGAGCGGCGTGCCGATCGCGGGCTTCGACAGCGTGGCCCTGTCCGACCGCGGATCGAGCTGGTCGGCCGGCGCGGGCGCGGGCATCACCCTGCGCTACTGGTTCAACGAGGATCGCTACAACGCGCAGCGCTCGCACGTGGATGCGAGCTTGCAGTACCGGACCACGCTGGGAGGGGTGGCGGGGCGAGCGAAGGGGGTGTTCTTGAATCTGACGTTGTCGTACTAGGCCCATGCGGGCCCGGTCGACGACCGCAGGCACATCAAGGATGCGTGCTCGGTTCGGATCGGTCTCTCGCTAGACGGATCTCCGTGATCAGCATCCCGGCCACGATCAATGCGGCACCGATCCAGTTCTGAAGCGTCAGTCGATCGCCGGCGAGAAAGTAGCCGAACAGGCCGCCGAATACCGGCTCCAGAACGATGATCAGAGCGATCCTGTTGGGTGATGAGGCGACTTGCGCTTTGGTTTGCACATAGAAGCCAAGCGCTGTGCCAAGGACTCCGATCACGAGTATCGCGTTGACCGCCGCCCCGGCTGTAGGAATGGCCCACTCCCCCAACACAACCGATTGGGCCAAAGACAGAAGTCCGACGACGGATATCTGAATCAGCGCGATATTGAAGGCATCTGCCATCTTGCTGGCGCGAGATAGAAGAATGATATGCAACGCAAATGAAGCCGCGCACATCAACACCAGCAGATCGCCCCATCGAACACTCAGACCTTTCAGTGTCAGCAAGGCCAATCCGATCGTCGCCAGAAAAATGCCAACGACCTGCCGTCTTTCGGGCTTCACATGGCGCCAGAAGAACAGCAGCAGCGGCGTGAAGATCACCGCCAAGCCCGTGATGAAGGCGGCATTCGAGGCCGAGGTGAACTTCAGTCCCTTGGTTTGAAAGAGAAAGGCGAGGTAGAGGGCCATCCCCACCATGCTTCCCTGCACGAGATCGATCTTCGAGATACGCCGCCGACGCGCGGCGGCCATCAACAACATCGCAACCGCTGCCACGAGAAATCTGCAGGCATTGAAGGCCGAGTCGCTCATGCCATTCAAGGCATCGTGAATGGCGACGAATGACCATCCCCACAGCGCCGCGACGAATATCAAAGCGACCTCCCATTGCCGCCTTCGATGATGTGTCTGTTCGATTGAATTCATCATGACTTTCGGATTTCCAGAACAGGGGAACATCCGGTTCGAGCGCCGTTATTCCTCGGCGCGAATTATCAAAACCCACCCGTAAGAAGTGGCGGACCGAGTGTCAGTTTTGGTGTACGCTGCATGCGACTGAAAGGGAGAGGTCCTCGCGGCCAGGACGCATGCCATCGAAGACGACGGAGCCACTTCGCGCCTTGCTGGCGCGCCGCAGCAGAGAGCTGGGGAGGTCACTCACCGCCATCGCGGCTGAAGCGGGCCTTGCCCGTACCTATCTCTACGAACTCGCCAATGGCAACAAGCGCGACCCGTCCGTACGCACGCTGATCAAGCTGGCGGGGGCGCTGCAGGTTTCGCCCCTCCTCCTCTTTCGCTACTACGCAGCCCTCGAGGGTTCGACGGCCTTCGGTGCCTTCCCCTTGCCGACCAATCGTTCGCACAATCCTCACGACCCGAACGACATCGCGGCCTTCAACGCCGACGTCACCACACCCGACCATGCGGTGGTCTCGCCCGGCGAGACATTCAGAAAGATCTGGGAGATCCAGAACCTCGGCACGCGCCCCTGGCGCGGGCGTCGCCTGATCCGCGTCGACGGCGAGTACGCGATCGCGAGACGGCTGCCGGACGGCAGCCTCGAGGCGGTTCAGGAGGCCTATCTGGCGAGCCTCTATCGCGAAGTGGAAGTGCCCGACACCTTGCCGGGGCAACCCGTGCACATCGGCGTGGACTTTGCGGCACCGAAAGACACCTGCACCGTGGCATCGATCTGGCGCATGACGAATGCGGAAGGCGTTCCTTGCTTCGGCCCCAAGTTCTTCTTCCACGTCGTCGTGACGGTGATGGCGCAGTAGGACCTAGAAAGCGACGCCCCACGCTTCGAGCAGGCGCTTCGCCTCCGGCGTCTCCCCCACCACCCACGGATCGATCGCGAACGCGATCACGCGCTCGGCGCCATAGCCGCGCGCGATCTCCATCTGCCGTCGCACGCGCTCGGGCGTCGCGGCACGCGCCTTGAAACCCTCCTCGCTCCCCAGTGGCACGGGCAACTGCTCGAACAACTCCACCACCAGATCGAAGGCCACGCCACGCCGCCGCAGCAGCGCGCGCAGCGGCTCGAGCCCCGTGAGGTTGTCCATGCCGCCCACGCCCACGCCGTCCTGCAACATCGGGCGCAGGGGCACGCGGTCGAGGATCCGAGACCAGAGTTCCGCGAGCGAGCCCTCGGTCGGCAGCCGGCTGAAGAAGGTCGACACCGCAAGCGGCTGGCCGCCCGTGCGGCGGGCGACGGTTGCGATGCGGTCGAGCCAGTCCACCAGCTGCTGCTGGCGCTCGGCCGTCGCCCAGTTGTACTGGTCGAGCTCGTAGGGCAGGTACCAGCCGCGAAAGCCCGGCAGCTTGGGCCAGCGCGCCGACTCCATGAACCGCAGGCAGCGATCGCGCGCGGTGGCCAGCAAGGACGGCAGCACCGCCGGATCCTTCGAGCCCATGGCCTTCCACCAACTCTCGTCGTAGGGCAGGCCCATGCGGATGCCCATGCCCTCGCGCGCGGCCTCCTCGAACAGCATGGCGAGCAGGCTGTCGGGCAGCGTCCAGTCGACTGCACCGCCGTAGAGGGCGCTCCACTGCAACACGATCTCGTCGCAACCGAGTGCGCGCGTGATGCGCAGCCGGCGCCTCCATTCGTCGATGGAGAGCGATTCGTGGCTCTTCCAGGGCTGCAGGAAGCTGCCCTGGAACCTCGGCGGCGGCGCGGTGCAGGCGCCCAGCAGGGCGGCCGCGGCCAGCATCAGGCAACTGCGTCGGCGAAGCAGCGGGAGCGGCAAGGGCGCGGGGAGAAAAGACATCGGGCCACAGTATCGGCGCGTCCCGCGCAACGGCTCCGCGCTCCGGCGGCGGGCCGCGGGTCGCTGTGGTCTCTAGGACACATTTGTCCACAAAGGTCAAAAGGCATAGGAAGGTTTGCAGCAACGCCAACCTATGATGAGAATCGTTTTCATTCATAGCAAGCTCGCCAGAGCCCGGCCATGCTGGCCCGCCAGCGTCGTGCCGACCCGTTTCCGACCTCGCCCCGCCCCCGCACCGGCTCGCCGGTGCCTGCTCTTTCTCGCCGATCCCCGACCGATGTCCTCCCGTTCCGCTCCCGCCTCCCGCACCGCCTCCACCGTTCCCCCCTCTTCCCTCCGCCCCCTGGCACGCCATTGCCTGGCCGTCTGCCTGGCTTTCGCCGCCGCCGGCGCCGCGGCCCAGACCGCCACCGCGCCCGCGACGGGCCAGCTCGGCGAAGTCGTCGTCTCCGGCGAAGCCGAAGCCATCGGCGGCCTGCAGAAGACCTATGCCGGCGGTCAGTTCGCGCGCGGCGGCAGCCTCGGCATCCTGGGCATCACCGACCTGATGAACGTGCCGTTCAGCACCACCAACTACACGGCCGAGCTGATCCAGAACCAGCAGGCGCTGAGCGTGGCCGACGTGGTGATGAACGACGCCTCGGTGCGCCCGCTGACCTCGCGCGGCGGCTTCGGCGACGACTTCCAGATCCGCGGCTTCACCGTGCCCAACGCCGACATCGGGCTCAACGGCCTGTTCGGCCTCACGCCCACCACGCGCGTGCCGCTCGAGATGATCGAGCGCGTCGAAGTGCTCAAGGGCCCGGGCGCGCTGGCCAACGGCGTCGGCCCCAGCGGCAGCGTGGGCGGCAGCATCAACGTGGTGACCAAGCGCGCGGCCGACGTGCCGCTCACGCGCCTGACCACCACCTACATGAGCAAGGGCCAGCTCGGCACGCACCTCGACGTGGGCCGCCGCTTCGGCGACGAGAACCAGTGGGGCGTGCGCGTCAACGGCGTGTTCCGAAACGGCGAGGGCAACATCGATAACGGCAAGCAGAAGCTCGGCCTCGGCTCGCTGGGCCTCGACTACCTCGGCACGCGCCTGCGCTGGTCGCTCGACGCCTTCGCGAGCAAGGGCGAGACGCGCGAATTCCGCCCGCAGACCAGCTTCGCGGCCGGCATCACGCGCATTCCCGAACCGCCGTCGGCGCGCCTGAACTTCTACCCGGGCACCGAGCTGAACGACAACGTCAAGACCGCCATCTCGCGCGTCGAGTACGACATCAGCGACAGCACGATGGTCTACGGCAGCGTGGGCTACACCGACCTCGACTACCAGCAGGTGTTCCCGAGCGGTCGGCCCAATTCGCTGGGCAACTTCAACGTCTCGAACGCCTACTACGACTTCTACAGCAAGACCACCGCGGCCGATGCCGGCGTGCGCACGAAGTTCAAGACCGGCAGCGTGGGCCACACGCTGGCGCTCGGCGTGAACCTGCTCGACCAGGAGTCGGGTTTCTTCTACGCGACCTCGCGCACCACGAATCCGTCGAGCCTGTACTTTCCCTCTCCACTGCCGCTGGTGACCACGCCGCGCACGCCCGCGGTGAAGTCGGCCGAGCTCAAGCAGTCGAGCGTGGTGCTGGCCGACACCATGTCCTTCGCCGACGGCCGCTTCCTCGCGACGCTGGGCCTGCGCGACCAGACCATCGAGCAGGAGAACTTCTCGCAGACCTCGGGCGCATCGACCAGTCGCTACAAGGCCAGCGCGACCTCGCCGCTGGTGGGCCTGGTGTTCAAGCCGGTGCAGAACGTCTCGGTCTATGCCAACTACACGGCCGGCCTCACGCGCGGCGGCACGGCCGGCCCGGGCACCGCCAACGTCGGCGAGACCTTCGCGCCGCAGAAGTCGAAGCAGTACGAAGCCGGCGTGAAGGTCGACTGGGGCCGCCTCACGACGCAGGCCGCCGTCTACCAGATCACGCGGCCCAATGCCCTCACCGACCCGGCCACGCTGGTCTACAGCTTCGGCGGCGAGCAGCGCAACCGCGGCCTCGAGCTCACGGCCTACGGCGAGCTCCAGCAGGGCCTGCGCGTGATGGCCAGCGCGGCCTTCAACGACGCCAAGCTCACGCGCACCGCCGGCGGCACCAACCAGGGCAAGGACGCGGCCGGCGTGCCCGACCGCACCTTCAACCTGGGCCTGGACTGGGACACGCCGTGGGTGGCGGGCCTGAGCCTGAACGGCCGAGTGATCCACACGTCTTCCGTGTATGCCGACGCCGCCAACATCCTGCGCGTGCCGGGCTGGACACGACTGGACATCGGCGCGCGCTACGCCACGAAGATGGGCGGCAAGCCCGTGACCTTCCGCGCCAACCTCGAGAACGTGTTCGACAAGAACTACTGGGTGACCAGCACCTACGTCACCGTGGGCGCGCCGCGCACGCTGATGCTGTCGGCCACCGTCGATTTCTGAACCTGAACCAAGGAGCTTTACGCATGAACCGCATCACCGCCATCGCCACCGCCGCCTTCGCCCTGCTGGGCCTCGCGGGTGCCGCGCAGGCGCACCAGATCTGGATCGAGCAGCCGGCCGGCGAGAAGACCGCCGTCGTGCGCTTCGGCGAGTTCGGCGAGAACCTGCGCGAGGTCTCGCCGGGCCTGCTCGACAAGTTCGGCAAGCCCACCGCCACCCTGGTGTCGGCCAGGGGCGAGCAGAGCGTCGACGCGCAGAAGACCGCCAGCGGCTTCGCGCTGCCCTTCGGCGCCGCGGCCGGCGAGAGCATCGTGGCCGAGGACGCGGGCTATCCGCTGTTCAACCGCAAGCAGGGCGACAAGCAGACCGTCGGCCGCTACCACCCGGCCGCGCGCCTGGTCACCGGCTTCGCGCCGCTGCAACCGAAGCTGGTGCTCGACATCGTGCCCGCGGGCAATGCCGGCGAGTTCAAGCTGTTCTTCAAGGGCCAGCCCAAGGCCAAGACCAAGGTCGCGCTGGTCACGCAATCGGGCTGGGCCAAGGAAGGCCACACCGACGAACAGGGCCTGGTGAAGTTCGACCTGCCGTGGCAGGGCACCTACGTGGCCGAGGTCAGCGTCAGCGACGCCGTGGCCGGCGAGCGGCCCGGTGCCAACGGTCCCGAGAAGTTCGACAGCGTGAGCTACGTGACGACGCTGACGTACGTGAAGGCGGACGGCATCGCGGCGCTGCCGGCGGGGCCTGCGGCTGCGCCGAACAAGTGATCGATCGCCGCCCGCGTTCTACGCGGGCGGATCGTCGGGCGCGCTCTCCGTCTCCCGCCGCCACCGCCACAAGGTCGACCGGCTCACCCCCAGCTGCAGCGCGGTCTGCTGCCGGTTGCCGCGGTTCGCGGCCAGCAGTTCGCGCCACTGCGACTTCGCGGGCACGCCGCTCACCTCGACCGGCACGGCGCTCTCGTCCGCGAACAGCTCCGGGCATTCGTGCCGCAGCTCCTCCCAGCGAATCTCCTCGATGCGCTCGAACTGCATGAGGAACACGGCGATGCGCTCGCCCACGTTTTCGAGTTCGCGCACGTTGCCGGGCCAGCCGTAGGCCAGCAGGCGCGGCATCAGCGGCGCCAGAGCACGCCGCGCATCGAGCGCGCCATGTCCCTGCCGCTGCAGGCAGCGTTCCACCAGCACCTGGGCCAGCAGCGCGACGTCCTCGCGCCGCTCGCGCAGCGGCGGCAGCACCAGGCGCAGGGTGTTGATGCGGTAGTAGAGGTCCTGGCGAAAGCGCCGCTCGGCGATCATCTGCTGCAGCGGCTGGTGCGTGGCGGCGATCACGCGCACGTCGACGGGAATCGGCGCGGTCGCGCCCAGCCGCGTGATCTCGCGCTCCTGCAGCACGCGCAAGAGGCGCGTCTGCAGGTGCAGCGGCATGTCGCCGATCTCGTCGAGGAACAGGGTGCCGGTGTGCGCGGTCTCGAACAGGCCGCGCTTGCCGCCGCGGCGCGAGCCGGTGAAGGCGCCCTCCTCGTAGCCGAACAGCTCGCTCTCGAGCAGCGCCTCGGGAAAGGCCGCGCAATTCACCGCCACGAAGGGCCGGCCCGCGCGGGTGCTCTCGTTGTGGATCGACTGCGCGAACAGCTCCTTGCCCACGCCGCTCTCGCCCGCGATCAGCACCGTGAGGTCGTTGCGCGCGAAGCGCTGCGCGGTCTGCACGGCGCGCGCGAAAGCCGGGCTGTGGCCCACCAGGCTCGCGAAGCGGTGCCGCGCCGCGCTCTGGCGGCGGCCATGCTGCATGCGCAGGCTGGTGTCGGCTTCCTGGATCGCGCGCGCGTCGTAGAGCGTGAGCGCGGCGCCGACGATCTCGCCGTGCTCGCGGATCGGCGTGCGGTTCACCACCCAGTCGCGCTGCGCGAAGCGCTGCACCAGCGCGCGCTCCTCCAGGCCCTGGTCGAGCGTGGCCTGCAGCGACAGCTCGGGCTGCATCACTTCGAGCGAGCGGCCCAGCAGGCGCGCGGGCGCATGGCCCAGCAGCAGCTGCATCGGCGGGTTGACCGCGATGATGCGGTTGTCGCGGTCGACCGCGAGCACCGCCTCCTGCAGGTTGTGCAGCACGCCGTTGAGCTGCTCGTAGCGCCCGGCCTCGAGCCGCGCCACGCGCGCGAGCTCCATCGCGTCCTCGAAGCCCTTGCGGATGCTCGACAGCGAATAGGCCAGCAGGCCGTGCAGCCCCGCCTGCTGCGCCAGCTCCACCACCAGGCTCGAGCCCACGATCACGTCGAAGCCCTCGCGGCGCAGTGACTCGAAACGCTGGCGTGCGTCGTCGGGCGTGCGGTAGGCGTACTGGCTGACCTCGATGTTGAGCAGGTCCTTGACCTCGTCGAGCTCGGGAATGGTCTGGCCGTACATCACCACGCCCACGCGCTTGGCGATGCGCCGCGCCTTGATCAGCGCCTGCATCAGGTCGAAGCCGCCGAGCTGGATCGTCGCGACCGGCGCCTCGAGGCCGGCGCGCAGGATGCTCGCATTCGAGCCCGCGCTGACGAAGGCATCGACCAGCCCGCGCTCGAGGCGGTCGCGCGCGATCGCGAGCGCGTCGCCGAAGGTGCCGTCGACCACCTCGATCTCGGCGCGGCCGACGTACTCGGCCACCACGGGCAGCGCGAATTCGCGGATCTGGCGGTAGCTCAGGAAGCACAGGCGCGGCAGGCCGCGGCGCGCGGGCGAGGCCGGGTCGGAGGGGAGCGGGCGTTCCATCATGCGTTGCATTGAAACATGCCCAGCGTTTCATTCATGTCGCACAAGACACAGTGAAAACCCGAGTCTCTTGAAAAATATCCTTTCACATCAACGACTTGCCTCCATCCCCATGCGCTGGCACATGCCGTGCAACACCAAGGTCTTTCAGGAGACACACGACTTGGCACTCGAACACATCACGGTGCTCGACCTGACGCACATGCTGTCGGGCCCCTACGGCACCATGCTGCTGGCCGACCTCGGCGCGCGCACCATCAAGGTCGAGCCGCCCGGCAGCGGCGAAGGCACCCGACGCCTGCTGGAGAACGATCCCGACTACGCACGCGGCGGCATGGGCGCCTACTACCTCACGCTGAACCGCAACAAGGAGAGCGTCTGCGTGGACCTCAAGAGCCCCGAGGGCAAGGCCGTGTTCCTCGACCTGGTGCGCCGGGCCGACGTGGTGTTCGACAACTTCAGCGTCGGCGTCACGCAGCGCCTGGGCATCGACTTCGAATCGCTGTCGCAGGTCAACCCGCGCATCGTGACCTGCTCGGTCACTGGCTTCGGCCAGACCGGCCCCGAGACGCAGCGCCCGGCCTTCGACCAGGTGGTGCAGGCGATGGGCGGCGGCATGTCGATCACCGGCACGCCCGAAAGCGGCCCCACGCGCAGCGGCATCCCGATCGGCGACCTCGGCGGCGGCATGTTCGGCGCGATGGGCGTGCTGGCGGCGCTGGCCGAGCGCGAGCGCACCGGGCGCGGGCAGCACGTCGACATCTCGATGCTCGACGCGCAGATCTCGCTGCTCAACTACATGGCGACCATGCACCTGATGTCGGGCCACGTGCCCGCGGGCATCGGCAACGGCCACTTCGTGCACGTGCCCTACAACAGCTATCCCACGGCCGACGGCCACATCATCATCGCCTGCATCGGCGACCCCTTCTTCGAGCGCTTCGTCGAGTTCATCGACCTGCCGGAGCTGCGCGACCCGGCCTACCGGCAGCAGCCGGTGCGCTTCGCGGCCAAGGCCGGGATCGACGCGCTGATCGCCGGCGAGTTGCGCAAGCAGCCGACCGCCCACTGGCTCGAGCGGCTGCGCCAGGCGCGCATTCCGTGCGGGCCGGTCAACGACTTCGCGCAGGCGCTCGGCGACACGCAGGTGCTGGCGCGTGACATGGTGGTCGAGGTGCCGCTGCACACCGGCGAGACCGTGCGCATGCCGGGCAACCCGATCAAGCTCTCGGCCGCCGCGCCGAAGGCCTACGGCAGCCCGCCGTCGCTCGGCGAGCACACGCGCCGCGTGCTCGGCGACTGGGTCGGCTATTCCGACGCGAAGCTGGACGCGCTGCGCCAGGCCGGCACCATCGCCTGAAGATGACGATGGAAGCCATCCACATCACCGACGTCGCGCCGCGCGACGGCCTGCAGAACCAGCCGGTGCACCTGGGCGCCAACGACAAGCTGCGCCTGGTGCAACTGCTCGCGGCGGCCGGCGTGCGCAGCATCGAGGCCACCAGCTTCGTGTCGCCCAAGGCCGTGCCGCAGATGGCCGACGCGGCCGAGCTGCTGCCGCTGGTGCACGCGGCGCTGCCCGCGCTGCGCTGCTCGGTGCTGGTGCCCAACCTCAAGGGGCTGGAGCGCGCGCATGCGGCCGGCGCGGCCGAAATCGCGGTCGTGCTCTCGGCCACCGAGACCATGAACCAGCGCAACATCAACATGGGCCTGGAGCAGGCGACCGAGGTCAGCGAACGCACGCTGGCCGCGGCGCAAGCGCTGGGCCTGCGCACGCGCGCCTATGTGGCCGTGGCCTTCGACTGCCCGTTCGAGGGCGAGACCCCGCTGGCCGAGGTGCTGCGCCTCGCGCAACGCATGCAGGCCGCGGGCGCCGGCGAGATCGTGATCGCCGACACCATCGGCTCGGCCTCGCCGGGCATGGTGAAAGAACGCATGCGCGTGCTCGCCGAAGCGATCACGCCCGAACGGCTCGCGATCCATCTGCACGACACGCGCGGCATGGCGGTCGCCAATGCCTGGGCTGCGCTCGAGGCCGGCATCCGCCGCTTCGACGCCAGCGTGGGCGGCATCGGCGGCTGCCCGTTCGCGCCCGGTGCGGCCGGCAACCTCGCCACGGAAGACCTGGTGCTGATGGCCGAGCGCAGCGGTTTTGCGACCGGCATCTCGCTCGACGGCCTGCTCGCGGCGATCGATTTCGCGCAGGAACGGCTGCAGCGCCCGCTCGGCGGCCGTGCGATCGCCTGGCTGCGGCGCCAGCGCGAGAAGACGAATTCATCCAACAACACATCCCCGGAGACAGCAACGACATGACGAACCCATCGACTCCCTTCACCGCGCATCCCACCCGCCGCACGGCACTCGCCGCGCTGGCCGCCATGGCCTCGGCCGGCGCCTGGGCGCAAGCACCGGCCGCCAAGTTCCCGACCAAGCCCGTCACGCTGGTCGTGCCCTACTCCGCGGGCGGCGGCACCGACATCGTGGGCCGGCTGATGGCGCAGCGCCTGTCGGACCTGTGGGGCCAATCGGTGGTGGTGGACAACCGCACCGGCGCCAACGGCGTGATCGGCTCGAACTTCGTCGCGCGCGCGCCTGCCGACGGCCACACGCTGCTGCTGGTGGTGGGTTCGCACGCGGTCAACCCGGTGCTGATGAAGAGCCTGCCCTACGACACCGACAAGGCCTTCACGCCGATCACCAACATCGCGAACTCGCCCTCGGTGCTGGTGGTGCAGGCCAACGGCCCCTACAAGACGCTGCGCGACGTGATCGAGGCCGCGCGCAAGGAACCGCTGGGCGTGGGCTATTCCGAGGGCCAGACCCGGCTGACCGGCGAGATGATCCGCCAGGCCGGCAAGCTGCAATCGACCGGCGTGCCCTACAAGGGCGGCGCGCCGATCATGGTCGACATCATCGGCGGCCACCTGCCGATGGGCGTGACCAGCGTGCTGACCGCCCTGCCCCACGTGCGCTCGGGCGCGCTGCGCGTGGTCGGCGTGGCCGACACGCAGCGCATGGCGCTGTTCCCCGATGCGATGACCTTCAAGGAGGCCGGCCTCGACGGCGTGGAGTCGCTGAGCTGGTATGGCCTCTTCGGCCCGGCCGGCCTGCCCGCGCCGATCGTGGCGCAGATCAACCAGGACCTGAAGAAGGTGGCGGCCGACCCGGCCGTGCTCAAGCAGATGGAGGACCAGGGCGCGCACATCACGCTCACGCCGCCGGCCGAGTTCCGCAGCTTCCTCGCGGCCGAGACGAAGAAGTGGACGCAGGTCGCGCAACGCGGCGGCATCCGGGCCGAGTGACGATGGCCAGCCCCCTTCTGCGCGAGAAGCTCGAACGCCGCGAGTTCATCGTCATCCCCGGCCTGCAGGACATGATCGCCGCCACCATGGCGGCCAAGGTCGGCTTCGACATCGTCTACGGCTCGGGCTTCTGGCTCACGGCCTCGAGCCTGGGCCTGCCCGACGCGGGCATCGCCACCTACACCCAGATGCTCGACCGCATGGCGACGCTGGTGCGCAGCAGCGGCGGCGCGGCCGTCATCGCCGATGCCGACACCGGCTATGGCGGCCTGCTCAACGTGCACCACACGGTGCGCGGCTACGAGGCGGCCGGCGTCACGGCCATCCAGCTCGAGGACCAGGAGTTCCCGAAGAAGTGCGGCCACACGCCGTTCAAGCGCTGCGTGCCGGTGCAGGACATGGTCGACAAGATCCGCGTGGCCGCCGAGGCGCGCGAGGACAAGAAGAACTTCCTGATCATCGCGCGCACCGATGCGCGCGCCGAACTCGGCGTGGACGAGGCGCTGCGCCGGCTCGAGGCCTATGCGCGCGCGGGCGCCGACATCCTGTTCTTCGAGGCGCCGCAGTCCGAGGACGAGATGCGCCGCGCCTGCGCGGCCTTCGAGCTGCCGATGATGGCCAACATGTCCGACGGCGGAAAGACGCCGATGCTGGACGCGCAGACGCTGCGGGAGATCGGCTTCTCGCTCGCCATCTATCCATCGATGACCAGCCTCGCGGCCGCGGCCGCGATGGAACGCGCGCTGCGCCACCTGAAGGCCAGCGGCGGCAGCCTGGCACCGGGCGACGACCTGTTCGACTTCAACGAGTTCTGCCGGCGCATCGGCTTCGAGGAGGTCTGGGACTTCGAGAAACGCTGGGCACGATAGCGCCCCACCCCTACGAACAACAACGGAGACAAGAGATGAGACATGCATGGAAGCTCGCGCTGCTCGGCATCGCGGCCGCGGCCCTGGCCGGCTGCTCGACGGGCACGCTGCAGGTGGCCGACGTCGGCAGCTATCACGTGGGCGGACGCGCCGTCACGCTCTCGGGCCTGCCCGAGAAGGAGCTGGTGTTCACGCCCGGCGCGCCGCCGCTGAAGTTCGACCCCAACGGCGACTTCGAGGTCGAGGGGCTCTATGCGCGCTACACGCGACTGGCGAACCCGAAGGGCCGCTATCCGCTGCTGCTGTGGCACGGCGGCGGCCTCTCGGGCGTGACCTGGGAGACCAAGCCCGACGGTCAGCCGGGCTGGGAAAACCACTTTCTGCGCGCCGGCTGGGACGTGTACGTGAGCGACGCGGTCGAGCGCGGTCGCGCCTCGTGGGCGCGCTATCCCGAGATCTTCAAGAGCGAGCCCTTCTTCCGGCCGAAGAAGGAAGGCTGGGAGCTGTTCCGCATCGGCGAGACCGGCTCGTACGACACCGATCCGGCGAAGCGCCGCGCGCTGCCGGGCACGCAGTTCCCGATGGCCAGCTTCGACCAGTTCGCCAAGCAGTCGATTCCGCGCTGGAGCACCAACGACGCGGCCACGCAGGCGGCCTACGACGCCTATGTGCGGAAGGCCTGCCCCTGCGTGATCGTGGTCCACAGCCAGGGCGGCAACTTCGCCTTCAATTCGGCCCTGAAGTACCCCGACAAGGTCAAGGCCATCGTCGCCGTCGAGACCTCGGGCTCGCCGAACCCCGAGACCACCGACTTCGCGCGCCTCAAGGGCGTGCCCATGCTGTGGGTGTGGGGCGACAACCTCGAGCGCTATCCGTTCTGGGCGCGCATCACGGCGCAGCAGGAAAACTTCAGGCAGCGGCTGATCGCGGCCGGCGGCACGGGCGACCGACTGCTGCTGCCCGAACTCGGCTGGCGCGGCAACTCTCACATGCTCATGATGGACCGCAACTCCGATGCGATTGCCGAGCGCGTCGACCAGTGGCTCGCGAAGCAGGGCCTGAAGCGCTGAACAGAACCAAGAGCGAATCGAAGAACGAACGAAGGAGACAAGCGATGAATGCATGGAAGAACACGCTGGTGCGCCTGCTCGCGGCCGCGCTGCCGCTCGCGCTGGCCATGGGCCCCGCGGCCGCGCAGCAGGACTACCCGAACAAGCCGATCCGCCTGATCGTGCCCTTCACGCCCGGCGGCGTGACCGACACCGGCGCGCGCGTGGTGGCCGACAAGCTCGGTGCGCGCCTGGGCCAGAGCGTGGTGGTCGACAACCGGCCCGGCGCCTCGGGCAACATCGGCACGCAGATGGTGGCGACCGCGGCGCCCGACGGCTACACGCTGCTGCTGGGCTTCGACGGTACGCTGGTCATCAACCCGCACGTCTATGCCAAGGTGCCGTTCGACACCCTCAAGGACTTCGTGCCGGTCAGCAAGATCGGCGACGCGGTGCTGATCATCGTCGTGCACCCCTCGGTGCCCGCGAAGACGCTGTCCGAACTGGTGGCCTATTCGAAGACCAACCCGGGCGGCGTGTCCTACGGCAGCGCGGGCACCGGCAGCACGCCGCACCTGGCCGGCGAACTGCTCAAGGCCCGTACCGGCGCGAACTTCGTGCACGTGCCCTACAAGGGCGGCGGCCAGTCGATGACCGACCTCGTCGGCGGCTCGCTGCCGATGCTCTACACCGCGGTGGCCGGCGCCTATCCCTTCGTGCAGAAGGGCCAGATCCGCCCGATCGCCGTGTCGAGCGCGCAGCGGCTGGCCTCGCTGCCCGAGGTGCCCACGGTCGCCGAATCGGGCGTGCCGGGCTTCGAGTCGAGCTCGTGGATCGGCATCCTCGCGCCCGCGAAGACGCCGCAGCCCATCGTCGAGCGGCTGCAGCGCGAGCTGCATGCGGTGGTGCAGTCGCCCGAGGTGCGAGAGCGGCTCGCGTCGCTGGGCATCTCGGCACTGGGCAACACGCCCGCGGAGTTCGGCCAGCAGATCCGCGCCGACCTCGCGAAATACGACCAGATCGTGAAGGCGGCCAAGGTGCGGGTCGACTGACGTCGGGCGCGCGGCGCGCCACCGCACAATGCACGCGCACGCATCCTCGTGCGACCGCCGCCGCCCCATGAACCCGATCGAGATCCGCGCCCTGCCCGCGCATGCCCTGCTCGCCCGCTACGAGGGCACGGGTGCCTACACCGACTGCCACACGCTCGCCGTCGACGGCCGCGTGCCACTGGCCGCCTACGTCGAGGCCTTCTACACCTCGCCGGCCTTCAAGCCCGAGCGCTGGCTGCTCGGCATCGTGCTCGGACGGCGCGCGAACGACGGCGACGCCGCCGCGCTGGCCGCGGGCCATGCCGAGACCTTCTCGGCCTGGCGCGTCGAGGCGCGCGCGGCCGACCAGATCGTGCTGGCAACCGGGCGCACGCGCAGCTGGCTCATGGTGGCGCCGCGCGCGGACGGCGCGGCACCGCGGACCACGCTGTTCTTCGGCTCGGCCGTCCTGCCGCGCGCGAAGGGCGGGCTCGGCTGGACGATCGATGCGCTGACGGGCTTCCACAAGCTCTACTCGCGCGTGCTATTGCGCGCCGCCGCGAAACGCGTCGCGGCTAGGTCAGGTACCTGATCACGAGCAAGGTCACCTCGTCGGTGAAGGCCTTCACCTTGCGGTTCGCGAGCAGCGCGGGGTTGTGCAGCACGGCCTCGTGCGCGAGCGTCTCGACCGAGGAGACGCAGACGAAGGCCGCGAGATCGAGGTCGAGCGTGCGCAGCTCGGCGCGGTGAGCCTCGAGGTAGGCCCGTACCAGTTCGCGCACCTCGCGGTCGAAACCCTCCACCTCCGCCAGCCGGCCGATGCGCGGAATCTGCTCGACCAGCACGCGGTGCAGCTCGGGGTCGACGCGGTGCGCGTCGATCATCAACGCGACCAGTTCGCGCACACCCTGCTCGAGCGGCATGCCCGCGACCCGCACCAGCGCGCGACGCAGCACTTCCATCATGTCGTTCTTGTGCCGCTCGATGACCGCGGCCACCAGCGCCTCCTTGGTCGGGAAGTACTGGTAGAGCGAGCCGATGCTGGCGCCGGCCTCGGCCGCGATGCGGTTGGTGCTCGCGCGCTCGAAGCCCTCGCGCACCAGAACGCGAGCAGTGGCCTCGATCAGCGCGTCGACGGTCGCGCGCGAACGCTCCTGCGAGGCCTTCTTTCTCGGGTGGACGACGGGTGCACGGGCCATGGCGTTTCTCGAATGCGAGTAGACATTGTGAGCAATTGCTCGGATTATCGATCGCAACGCAGCGAAGCGGAACACCCAGGAATCCAGGAGATGGCCATGAACAAGACCCTGCGCCCGGCGCGCGACTTCACCCCCGCGGTGCCGGTGCTCGGCGCCTACGACCCCATCGTGTCGCTGTTCACGCGCGAGCGGCGGTGGCGTTCGGCCCTGCTGGCGCAGCTCGCGCCGCGGCCTTCCGATGTGATCGCCGATGTGGGCTGCGGCACCAGCTCCTTCCTGGCGCTGCTCGGCCGTTCGGGGTCGACGCCTCGGCTGATCGGCATCGACCCCGACGAGCGCATCCTCGAGCGCGCCCGCGCCAAGCTCGCGGCCACCGGCGTGCGCTGCGAACTGCACCGCGGCTACCTGCGCGACGCGGCTGCGCTGCTGTGGCCGCTGCAGCCGACCAAGATCGTGAGCAGCCTGGTGCTGCACCAGGTGCCGCTGGCGGAGAAGCGCGCGGGCCTCGCGGCCATCCACGCGGCGCTGGTGCCGGGCGGCGAGCTGCACATCGCCGACTACGGCCTGCAGCGCACCCGGGCCATGCGAACGCTGTTCAAGGTGGTGCAGTGCGTCGACGGCTTCGCCGATACCCAGCCCAATGCCGACGGCCGCGTGCCGCTGCTGATGCGGGAAGCGGGCTTCGCCGAGGTCGAGGAGACCGCGGTGATCCCGACGCTGACGGGGTCGATCTCGCTCTATCGCGGCAGGCGCCGAGCCGCCAGCCACTCGCGCGGCGACACGCCCAGCTTCTGCGCGAACACCCGCGACAGCGCCGAGGCATTGGCATAGCCGAGCTCGTCGGCAATGGTCTTCACCGAGGCACCGCCACGCAGTTGCGCCTGCGCGATGCTGAGCCGCCAGAGCGCGAGGTAGTCGGCGGGCGTGGTGCCCACCACCTCGCGGAAGCGCTGTGCGAAGGCGCTGCGCGACAAACCCGCCTCGCGCGCCATCTGCTCGAGCGGCCAGGGCTCGCCGGGCCGCTCGTGCAGGCCGACCAGCACGCGCGCGAGCCGCGGATCGCCGAGCCCCGTCAGCAGGCCCGGCGGCAGTTCGCTCTGCGCCGGATGGTCGAGCAGCCAGCGCAGCAGCTGGATCAGCACCACCTCGAACAGGCGGTCGGCCAGCAGCCGGTGGCCGCACTGCACGCGCACGGTCTCGGAGAACAGCAGCGCCAGCGACTGCTCGAGCCCCTCGACCTCGCGCAGTGGAAGGCGGATCAGCGGCGGCAGCGCGCGCGCCAGCGGATGCGTCTCGCCGCCATCGAAGTCCAGCGTCGCGCAGACGAAGTCCGAGCCTTCGACGGGCGCGTTGTGGAAGTGGTGCGTCAGCGGGCGTGGATAGAACAGCAGGCTCGGCTCCTTCACGACCAGCTTGCGCGGCGCGCCGCTGCGCGAGGCATGCGTGACCACCATTTCGCCGCGGCGCAGCACGTGCAGGAAGCCGCGCCCCGGCTCGGCCGCGAAGGTGGTGGTGCCGCACAGCGGGCCGTTGTGGAACAGGTGCGCCCGCACGCGGAAGCGCTCGAGCAGCGAGGAAAGCCTGTCGATGGGAGGTGGCGCGGCCATTCGGACGAAAAGATATGTTTTGCAGATAAAACGATCCGAATGATACGAGGATCACCAGCAAACTTCCTTCACCGACACAACCCCTTGAAAGGAAAGCACCATGTCCCGTATCCCCCTCGTCTCCCCCGCCGAAGCCACCGGCGACACCCAGGCACTGCTCTCGCAGATCCACGGCGCCTTCGGTGCCACGCCCAACATGTTCCGCGCCGTCGCCAACTCGCCGGCCGCGCTGCAAAGCCTGTGGGGATCGTTCGGCGCGCTCGGCGGCGGCGTGATTCCCGCGCAGCTCGGCGAGAAGATCGCGGTGGCGATCGCCGACCGCAACGCCTGCCACTACTGCCTGGCCGCGCACACGGCGCTGGGTCGCAAGGCCGGTGCCTCGTCGGCCGAGATGACCGCCGCGCAGCACGGCGAGTCCGCCGATCCGCAAACCGCCGCCGCGCTGCGCTTCGCGCTCGCGGTGGTCGAGCAGCGCGGCCGAATCGACGCCGCCGAGGTGCAGGCGCTGCGCGACGCGGGCTTCGACGACCGGCAGATCGTCGAACTGCTGGCGCACGTGGCCTTGAACCTGTTCACGAACTATGTGAATGTCGCCTTCGACGTGCCCGTCGATTTCCCGGGCGTGAAGCTGCGCGCGGCCGCCTGAGCGGCGGCGCCGGGCCCTGCCATCTCATTGGAGCCAACACCATGTCGAGAATCCATCCCCCGGCGCCCGAACTGCAGGTCGATCGCTGGCTCAACACCGAGGCCCCCGTCACGCTCGAATCGCTGCGCGGCAAGGTCGTGGTGCTGCATGCCTTCCAGATGCTGTGCCCGGCCTGCGCCACGCACGGCCTGCCACAGGCCAGGAAGACGCGGCAGCTGTTCGCCGCGAAGGACGTCGCGGTGATCGGGCTGCACTCGGTGTTCGAACACCACGCGGTCATGACGCCCGTGGCGCTCGAGGCCTTCGTGCGCGAGTACCGTTATGTCTTCCCGATCGGCATCGACCGGCCCTCGCCCGGCAGCAGCATTCCGCAGACCATGCGCGCCTACCAGTTCCAGGGCACGCCGAGCGTGGTGCTGATCGACAGGCAGGGGCGGCTGCGGCTGAGCCACTTCGGCTTGCTCGACGACATGTCGCTGGGCGCGGCCATCGGGCAGCTCGCGGCCGAGGAGTTCGCCGCGCCGCTGGTCGCGGATGCGGTGCGTGCAGAGGAGTCGGCCCCCGGCGATGGCTGCGGCGACGCCGGCTGCGCGGCTCGCTGACCTTGCGCCGAAAGGCTTCAGGCCCCGACTCGCGCACACTCTTGCATTACCCCCATTGGCCGATGGTCAGGCCCGTGCCGCGCCGCCACAATGACCGAGGCGCACGCCACGCCCGCGGCCTCGTCGGAGCAGAACATCCGAATCCAACACACCGACACGCGCCGCGGGATCCCACTCCGCTCCACGTCAAGGAAAGCTTTCAGATGTACTTCGAGAACAAGACCGCCTGGGTGACCGGCGCTTCCTCCGGCATCGGCGAGGCACTCGCGCTCGCGCTGCTCGAGCGCGGCGCGCGCGTGATCGCCTCCGGCCGCCGCCCCGAGCCGCTGGCCGCCCTCGCGGCGCGCGCCCCCGAACGCGTGCTGGTGCTGCCCTTCGAGGCCACCGACTACGACGTCCTGCCGGCCATCGTCGAGCGCGCCGCCGCCTGGCAGGGCCGGATCGACGTGCTGATCAACAACGCCGGCATCGCCCAGCGCAGCCTCGCCATCGACACCGATCTCGCCGTCTATCGCCGCCTGATCGAGGTCGACTACCTCGCACCCGTCGCCCTCACCCAGCTCGTGCTGCCGCGCATGGCCGAGCGCCGCGGCGGGCACATCGCCGTGATCGGCTCGGTGGCCGGCAAGGTCGGCGCGCCGCTGCGCACCGGCTACAGCGGTGCCAAGCATGCGGTGCAGGGCTACTTCGATGCCCTGCGCGCCGAGGTCGAGCAGGCCTACGGCATCCGAGTGAGCGTCGCGCTGCCGGGCTCGGTGCGCACCGCGGTGTCGATCAATGCGCTGGGCGCCGACGGCAGCGCCCGCGGCCGTTCCGACGCGAACATCGACCAGGGCATGGAGCCCGCCGTCGCGGCCGGCCTGCTGCTCGATGGCATGGCTTCGGGCCAGCGCGAGATCGAGATCGCAGCCGGGCTGGAAGCGGCCGCGCTGCAACTGCGCCGCCACGATCCCAACCGCCTGTTCGACATGGCCGCGCAGGAGGGCGCGCGGCTCGCGGCACAGCGCGAGCAGCAGGGGGCGGGGGCGAGCTTCGATCCGGCGGATGTGCGGGCGGCGGGGACTTATGGGCAGGATGCCTTGAAGGCGGCTTGAGCGTTGCTGGTCTGGGCAGACGTGCCGCCGCGGGCTCGGCGCGAGGTCGTTGCAGAATGCGGTCCGACTCCACTCGCGGGCGTGGAGTTCGCGCTCTCGCGCGGCTTTGCATGAACCCCGAAGAAAGCATCGAATGACCGAGACCCTGCGCCAGCCCTACCCCCCGATCGAACCCTACGAGAGCGGCATGCTCGACGTGGGCGACGGCCACCGCATCCGCTACGAGCGCGTGGGCACGCCCGGTGCCAAGCCCGCCGTGTTCCTGCACGGCGGCCCCGGCGGCGGCATCTCGCCCGAGCACCGGCGGCTGTTCGATCCCGCGCGCTACGACCTGCTGCTGTTCGACCAGCGCGGCTGCGGCCTGTCGGAGCCGCATGCGGGCCTCGAGGCCAACACCACCTGGCATCTGGTGGCCGACATCGAGCGCCTGCGCGAACTGGTGGGCGCCGAGCGCTGGCTGGTGTTCGGCGGTTCGTGGGGTTCGACGCTGGCGCTGGCCTATGCGCAGAAGCACCCCGAGCGCGTGAGCGAACTCGTGCTGCGCGGCATCTACACCGTCACGCGCGCCGAGCTCGACTGGTACTACCAGTTCGGCGTGTCGGAGATGTTCCCCGACCGGTGGGAGCGGTTCCAGGCCCCGATCCCCGAGGCCGAGCGCGGCGACATGATCGCGGCCTACCGCAAGCGGCTGACCGGCGACGACCCGGTGGCCCGGATCGAGGCCGCGCGCGCCTGGAGCGTCTGGGAGGGTCAGACCATCACGCTGCTGCCGAGCCCCGCGCTCGCGGCCTCGCATGCCGACGACCATTTCGCGCTGGCCTTCGCGCGGCTGGAGAACCACTACTTCGTGCACGACGCGTGGCTCGAGGACGGCCAGCTGCTGCGCGACGCGCACCGGCTGCACGGCATCCCGGGCGTGATCGTGCACGGCCGCTACGACATGCCCTGCCCCGCACGCTACGCCTGGGCCCTGCACAAGGCCTGGCCCGAGGCGGAGTTCCATCTGATCGAGGGAGCCGGGCATGCGTATTCGGAGCCCGGGATCCTCGATCGCTTGCTGCGGGCGACGGATGGGTTTGCCGGGCGCTGAAGCGTGAATCTCTCGAGCACTGAGCGGCAAGCCCTCGATGCATATCTGGCGCGCATCCAAGACCATGATCTGCCGGGCACGGCACTGCTTCCCGACGCCGAGATCGTCCGCTGGAGCCTGGCGCTGCGTTTTCACCCGATGCTGCGACGCCTCGGCGGCCTGGTGCTCGACGATGCACGGACAAGCAACCATCACGTGCTGCTGACCGAACCACCGCTCGCTGGCGCGGTCCTGTACCTGGCTCATGACGGCGACTCGCGCGTGGTGTTTGCCGACATCGAGGCCTTTCTGGACGCGGCCCGACGCGCCGATGCCGAAGATCGAGATGTCGAGGACCTCCATCCTTCGGTCTCTCCGCTCGCCGGCGACCAGGCAGGCTTGGGCACGTTCATCCGTTCGCTGCTTGCATCCCCGGACGACGAGGATGCGGCCATCGCCTTCATTCCATCGCTGGACCTGCGCGATACCGCGCTGTTGCGCGAACTCGCCTCGCACGAGAACTTCTTCGTGGCGGAAGCGCTCGCGGTGGAGATCGCGAAGCGTCCGGCCGAAGCGCTGCGCGGGATCGCCGGGATGTGCGCGGCGCATTCGCATCCGCAGGCGGCGAATGCGGGCCAGCGGGCCGTGGCCGCGGTGGAGCGGTGGACGCGAAACGGACAGCGCTAGGATCGGCGCCATCCACACACATCATCCCGGCGTCGATGCGCGACTTCCTCTACTACTCGCTGATGCTCCTGCTGGGCTTCGCCTGGTACCGCTTCGGTCAGACACTGCTTGCGAAAGGCAACCGCGACGAGAACGACGAGCTCACCAAGGGCTTCGTCGGTCCGGTCGGCTTCCTCGTGGCGGGTGGCATCGCGTGCTACCTCCTCGTCGCCACCTTGCGCGCGCTGGTCCGGGGCGAGGTGCCCTGCATCGGCAAGGGCTGCGCGGGGCAGGTGTACACGCTGGCGATGCATGCGGGCGAGTACTGGTCGAACGTCTTCTACATGGCGTGGCTGGTGCTCGCGCTGGGGTATGCGTTGCATGTGACGTTCAGGATCTGGTTCCGGGTCTGAGGCTTCCGGCGCGTATCCACACCGCGTCGAAGACCCACGAAGCACTCGTTCACGCGGGGTGCGACAACCGCTCGCAGTGCTCGATCAACAGGTCGGTCAGCACGCGTATCTTCCTGGCCGGATGCTGGCCCGGCGGCCGGATGACGTACGCACCCGCGGGCGGCGGTGGATAGCGCGTCATGACCGGCACCAGCGCGCCGGCGGCCACGTATTCATGCGTGAGCCAGTCCGGCACATAGGCGATCCCGAGGCCCGCCACCGCGGCCGCGACCAGTGCCGTGCCGTTGTCGGCCTTGAATCGTCCCTGCGGTCGGACCGTGATGATCCGGTCGCCATCCCTCAGTTGCCAGGCCTCGGTGCCCTGCATCAGCGCTTCATGGGCACCGAGTTCGTCCGGCGTCTCGGGCGACCCGTGCGTGTTGATGTAGTCCGGGCTCGCCACGAGCTTGCCGTAGATCGGGCCGACGCTCCTCGCGATGAGGTTGGAGTCCTCGAGATAGCCGACCCGGATCGCGCAGTCGAAGCCTTCGGCGATGAGGTCGACGAATCTGTCGCTGTAGCAGGTCTGGATGTGGAGCTGGGGATGGCGCTTCGCCATCTCGGCGAGCATGGGCGCGAAGTGGGTCGGGCCGAAGCTCAACGGCACCGCGATCCTCAGGCGCCCGCGAAGCTCGCCCGCGGGCAGGATCGTCTCCATGGCCGTGTCGATGTCGATGCAGACCTTGGCCGCATGGTCGCGGAAGGTGCTGCCCGCTTCCGTGAGCGCGGCGCCGCGCGTGGATCGCGCGAGCAGTTGAACGCCCAGTTCCGCTTCGAGCCGAAGCAGCCGCCGGCTCACCATCGACTTGGAGATGCCCATCCGCACGGCGGCCGGTGAAACCCCTCCCGCGCTGGCCACTTCGACGAATGTACGCAGGTCCTCGATGTCCAAGCTGGCGTTCCTCCAATCGCGACACAGTTCGCCGAAAGATGGTACTACCGGGCGAAGAGATGGCTCGCAATACTCCCTGCGGACGACATCGCCACGAGCGGACTCGTCGTCTCGAACCCCTCCCGCAACAGCGGCAACACAGGAACCAGCCATGACTTCTCGCAACGGCCTCTCTTCGCTTCTTCGTCCCGAAGACTCGGTCCTCGTCCTGATCGACCATCAGCCCTACCAGCTCGCGAACCTCAACTCGCACGAACCGCAGATGGTCATCAACAACACCGTCGGCCTCGCGAAGGCCGCCAAGGCCTTCGGTGTGCCCACCATCCTGACGAGCGTGATCGCCGAGCGCGGCGGCCTGCTCTTTCCCCAACTCACCGAGGTCTTTCCCGGGCAGGAGGTCATCGACCGCACCTTCATCAACACCTGGCAGGACAAGGTGGTGGTCGACGCGGTCAAGGCCACGGGGCGCAAGCAACTGATCATCGCGGGCCTGTGGACCGAGGTCTGCGTCGCGATGCCGACGATCCAGGCACTCGGCGAAGGCTGGGACGTCACCGTGGTCACCGATGCGTCCGGCGGCGTCTCGGTCGAGGCGCACCATGTCGCGATCCAGCGCATGATCGCGGCCGGCGCGAACATGCTTACCTGGCTCGCGGTCGCCTCGGAATGGCAGCGGGACTGGGCACGCACCGACAGCGCCGCCGCATTGACCCAGGTGATCACGCAGCACGCGGGAGGCAGCGGCATCGCCTACCTGTGGGAGCAGCAGCTGCTCAAGACCCCCGTGCCCGCCGACGCGGCATGACGATGGATAGGAAGGCGTGAAGGGCCTTCATCCGCGCGTCATGCCGTGCGCCAGTTCGGCGTCCTCGCCAGCGCGCGGAAGATGGCGGCCGCGTCCGCGCCCGGCGTTTCGTAGAGATCGAGCACCTGCCCCGTGACGAGGCCATGGAAGAGGGTCTCGAGGCGCTTGTCCCATTTCAGCAGCGCCATCGACCAGGCCGGAAAGAAGCGCGCCGGGATGCCCACGAGCTCCAGCAAGCGCGGCGACTGGTGGCGCCTGTCGCGCTCGATCGCGGCATAGAGCGCGCGCACCTCGCGTTCCTCGCCCTCCAGGTACTGCATGTAGGCGCCGTCGAGGAAGCACAGCGCGCCGGTGATGCCGAACCGCGGGTTTCGGGTGCGCGATGTGTGGAGGATGCTCGAGAGATCGCTGGGATGCGGCGAGGACGCACGGCTCGCGTAGATCAAACGTACTAGCATTTATGAATGCTACGCCATGCGGAATACAGCAGCACCGCGAGCCGAGCGAGCTGCCATGGGATCTTCACGCCCGACGCGGCTCGACCTGGGCTCGCTTTCTCAGGTGGGTAGCCCACCCGACATCGAGGACGGTCGAGAACGTGAACATCAGCTCGCTTCTCGAACTCGCCGTGCGCATGGCAGCCTCGACATCGACCGTGTCGTCGACATAGATCAGCCAGAGCCGAACACCATCGCCGACTTCGGCCATGACCAGCTTGGAACGCTGTCCCTCTTCGAGCGCCAGACAGAGTTCGTCCTCCAGCCTGCGCAAGGCCTCGAGTTCGGTCTCGGTCGGCATCCCCCTGTCTTCACCACCGTAGTCGACGGTCACACGCAGCAGACGCGACATGCACCGCAGCTCGTCGTCGCCGGGCTCCCGATCCAGGATCCGGCCAACGACCCGCTTCCCGCCATCGGTCTCTCCTTCGACGATCAGCCATGGCTCGACCGCGAGTGGTTGTGCCCACGGCTGGGCCGGACGCATGAGCGTTGCGCCGACTCCGAACGCGAACGCCAGCCAACGGCGCCGCGAATGCCGCTGCGTCTCGCCGCTCATTGCGCTCGCAACGCCTTCCAACCGATCTTCAACTCGTTGTCGGTCACGACGGTCACGCCGATCTCGGGGCCCGCGACTCGCAATGCCCGCACCACCTTGTCGGTCAGGCCGTCCGCGTGGCACACGCCGGCGCCCAGGCCCAGGGTCGCCGCAATGACCATCCACGATGCACGCCGAAAGCGCCAACTGCGCATCGACGGCCGTTTCACCTCGTGTTCCCTCATCACTGCCACACCGTCATTTCGCGTCTCCTTGCGCTCGTTGATCCCCCTCGATTCCGCATCGTCTGCACAGCCCCCGCACACGCGGCTTCTTTCGAGACTTACCTGACCTCGCCATCTCGCTCGGCAGTCATGCCGGCACGAACTAATTTCCGGCTTGACGAATTTGCAAGCCTCGCGCAATCTTCACCGAGGGGAGCGACCGCGGAGAGAGGGGTTGACATGATGATTCGTGTTCGCTTGCAGCAAGCACGCCTTGCTCTTCAACCGGACACCATGGCCATGCTCGTCGTGTATGGATCCGTCGGCCTCTGGGTGGTTTTCTGGTTCGGCGACTAGCAAGGCTTCGGGGAAGTTTCGGCCGCATCGGTATATCTCGGGCGAAGGCGTTCGGATCGAACTCGTAGCGCAGGATCGCGGTCCGGGCACGGCCGAACGGCATCGGAGATCGCCCCCCCCGGAATTCAGTGGGCCGATATCGCTCGCTAAAGTGCCATCACCATCTCGTGCCAGGACATCCCCCCATGGTCCGACGGTGAAGGCCGCACGTAGATGTACCCCTGCCGCGCATAGAGATCCACATGCCGCTCCTTGCACATCAGGTGGATCGTGCGCTTGCCGGCCCGCCGCATCCGCTCGACGAAGGTCTTCATCATCACGGTGGCGTATCCCCGCCCCTGGAACAGCGGGTCGATGACCACCGACATGATCACGACGTTGGGCGCCTCGGCGTCGTGGCCGACCAGTTCCTTGAACGCCTCGTCGGACATCACGACCTCGTGCGCGCATCCGCTGTTGATGAAGCCGATGACCTGCCCCTCGAGTTCCATGACGAGGAAGCCCTGCGGGTACTGCGCGATGCGGGTGCGAATCTTGGCCAGGGTGGCGGCCTCGTCGCCTTCGTAGGCACCGATCTCGATCGCGTAGCAGCGTTCGGCATCGGAAGAAAGGGCTTGGCGGAAAACGGGGTCTGACATGGAGAGCGGGTCGAGGCGAATGGCGAACCCGCCATGGTACGGACTCGCGCGGCGGCTCAGCGTGCCGAACGGCGATGGCGCGCGCGCAAGGTATCGGAAGGCGACTCGCCGAATTGCGCCTTGTACTGCTGCGCGAGACGGCTCAGGTGAAAGAAGCCATGGGCGAACGCGATGTCGGTCACCGTATCGTCGTCCTCCCCGTCCAGCAAACGCTCGCGCACCTGCGCCAGACGGATGCGCCGCAGGTATGCCGTCGGCGTGATGCCGCGGTGCGCCTGGAACGCCAGCTGCAAGGCACGCACGCCGACGCCCAGCGAAGCGGCGATGTCGGACACCGTCAGCGACAGGTCCGCGATGCGGTCGTGAATGAACGACTCGGCCAGGGTCGCGAGGCGCGCCGGCCGCGACGCCGGCCGCTCTCCGCGCATCCAGCCGGTGTAGTTGTGCGGATGCCCGTGGAGCAGCGACATGAGGACGAACTGCTCGAGCGACCGATAGGCCGGCGCCGGCAGCGCCGCGGGCAGGGTATCGACCAGGTCCCACACGCCGGACCATGAACGCTCGAGCGCCGACGTGAACGGCACCGGATCGAACTTCAATCCATCGTCGAGCGGACGGCCGACGAGGCTGGCGCAGCAAGCCTCCAAGGCGGCCGTGTCGGGCCGGAAGGTGATCTGCTCGAAGCTGGCGCCGAAATCGAAACGGGTGGGCCGGCCGGCCGACACGGGGATCGTCGTGCCGGCCCGCCAGGTGGCGCTGCGGTTGCCCTGGGAGACGGTGCCTTCGCCGGCGGTGCAGCGCATGAACAGGAACAGGCCGGGGAATTCGCCCGCGTCGACTTCCACGCGCGCACCGTAGGCCAACTGGACCAGCGCCAGCGGCCGTGCCTCGGTCGCGCTCAACCGCGTGTCCAGGGCCCTGGCCCGGCGATCCAGGTGGAGTTCGTGCGGGCAGTACACGGCGCCCACGGCGTGGATCGCTTCGTCGAGATCATGGGTTCGATAGTGCATGGTCGCCCCTTCCACGGACTGCGTGGCGGCTCGTGCGCACCGCGGCCGCGCGAGCATTCTAGGGGTGCGTTCCCCGCATGGAAACGCGATGCGGGAACGCCCGGAGGCCTCTTCCTGCGCATCGCGGATAGCGCTTCGCATTCCGGATCGCGGCGCGCCGCTTCTTCCTCAAGACTGGCGCCAGCCGAGCCGACCGAGCCAACCGGGCCGGTCGCGCTTCCATCCATCCATGCAGAGGAATCCCCTGATGAGCTCGATTGAATCCCCTGATGAGCTCGATTCAAGACCTCGGTCTTTCCGAAACCTACGGTGCCTTCATCGACAACGCGTTCCAGCCGGTCGACGGCCCCACCTTCGCGGCCCTGCATTCCGGCACGGGCGAGCAGATCGCCCGCATTGCCCGTTGCGGCGCGGCCGAGGTCGATGCGGCCGTGCAGGCCGCCGCCAAGGCCTTCCCGGCCTGGCGCGCCACCGCGCCCGAGGAACGCTCGGCCCTGCTGCTGAAACTGGCGGCGGCCGTGGAGGCCGATCAGCAGCGCCTCGCGCGCATCGATTCGGTCGACATCGGCCGGCGCCTCTTCGAGACCGGCCTCGACCATCAATTCGCGATCTCGCAGTACCGCTACTTCGCGGCCGCGGCCATCACGCACGAGGGATTCGGCCGCCCGATTCCCGGCGGCTACATGGTCGCCCGCCGCGAGCCCTACGGCGTGTGCGGCCAGATCATTCCGTGGAACGTGCCCGCGATCATGGCGGCCTTCAAGATCGCACCCGCGATCGCGGCCGGCAACACGGTGGTGCTGAAGCCCGACGAGAACGCTTCGCTCAGCACGCTGGAGCTGTGCAGGCACATCGCGAAGATCTTTCCGCCGGGCGTCATCAACATCGTGCCCGGCTTCGGCGAGGAAGCAGGCGCCGCCTTGACCGCGCACCCCGGCGTGGCGAAGCTGGCCTTCACGGGCAGCAGCGAGGTCGGCCGGATCATCTCGCGCGCCGGTGCCGAGCGGCTGGTGCCCGTGTCGCTGGAACTGGGCGGCAAGAGCCCGAACATCATCTTTCCCGACATCGAGGACATCGACGCGGTGGTCGACAACGCGATGTTCGCGACCCTGTACTGCAACGGCCAGTCCTGCCTCGCGGGCACCCGGCTGTTCGTGCACGACGCGGTCTACGACGCCGTGATGGACCGCCTCGTCGCCGGGATGGAGCGCGTCAAGGTCGGAGCGGCGCTCGCGCCCGACACCGTGCTCTCGAACCTCGTGTCGCCCGAGCAGGGCGAGCGCGTGATGAACTACATCGGCATCGGCAAGGCCGAAGGCGCGCGGCTGATGACCGGCGGCCAGCGCATCGCCGTCGAAGGGCAGGCCCACGGCCATTTCATCGCGCCGACGGTGTTCGAGGCCGACAACTACATGCGCATCGCGCAGGAAGAGATCTTCGGCCCGGTGCTCAGCGTGATCCGCTGGAAGGACCACGACCGGATGATCGAGGAGGCCAACGGCGTGCGCTACGGCCTGGCCGCCGGCCTCTACACCAGCAACCTGCGCAACGCCTGGGAAACGGCCGAACGGCTGCAGGCCGGCTCGGTGTGGATCAACCACTACTTCAACCTCGCGAGCGGCTCGCCCTTCGGCGGCTTCAAGGAGAGCGGGATCGGCAGCGAGTACTGCCACGAGACGCTCAACATGTACACCCACCTCAAGGCGGTGACGATCCAGACGCGAGTGGCCGCGCCCTGGTTCGCACCCAAGGCCTGAGCACGCGACACGCAGCCCTTCGCCCTCCCCTCATCCCCATCACCTGAAGAGGTCATCCCATGCAGATCACAGCCGCCGTCATGCGCGAGAAGGGTGGCAAGTTCACCCTCGAGGACATCGAGCTGGAGCCGCCGCGCGACGACGAAGTGCTCATCCGCATGAAGAGCTGCGGCGTCTGCCACACCGACACCCTGCCCCGCGACCAGGTGGTGCCCGCGCCCTTCCCCGCGGTGTACGGCCACGAGGGCGCGGGCATCGTCGAGCAGGTCGGCAGCCGCGTGAGCAAGCTCCAGCCCGGCGATCACGTCGTGATGAGCTGCAACTCCTGCGGCCACTGCGACACCTGCCAGACCGGCAAGCCCATGTACTGCCGGCACTTCTTCAAGGCCAACTTCGGCTTCGCGCGCATGGACGGAACGCCCACCATGCACAAGGGCAGCGACGTCGTGCACGGTGCCTTCTTCAACCAGTCCTCGTTCGCGACCTACGCCCTGGGCACCGAGCGCAGCGTGGTGAAGATCCCGTCCGATGTGCCGCTCGAGATCATGGGCCCGCTGGGCTGCGGCGTGCAGACCGGCGCGGGCGCGGTCATCAATTCGCTGCGCCCGCAGGCCGGCGATTCCATTGCCATCTACGGCGCGGGATCGGTCGGCCTCTCGGCCCTGCTCGCGGCCAACGTGACCGGCTGCGCGATCCGCATCTGCGTCGACCCGAACGAGGCGCGCCTGCGGCTCGCGCTCGAGCTCGGCGCCACCCATGTGATCAACCCGCGAACCACCGACCCGGTGCGGCGCATCCAGGAGATCACCGGCGGTGGCGGAACCCAGTTCTCGCTCGAGACCTCGGGCAATCTCACGGCCCTGCGCCAGGCCGTCGACTCGATCCAGATCATGGGCGAGTGCGGCATGATCGGCGCGCCCGCATTCGGCAGCGAGATCGGCCTCGACACCTGGGGCCTTCTGCTGGGCCGCAAGATCCGCGGCATCTGCGAGGGCGACTCGGTGCCGGACCTGTTCATCCCCAAACTGGTCGAGCTGTATCGGCAGGGGCGCTTCCCCTTCGACAGGCTGATCCGGTTCTATGCCTTCGACCAGATCAACGAGGCGGTGGAAGACGGCGAGCAGGGCCGGACCATCAAGGCCGTGCTGCGCTTTCCCGACTGAACGACGCGCCCGACCCTCAGGTCCGATCCGCCGCCCGCTCCGTCTCCTCGAGAAAGCGCAGCAGGCCCTCGATCTCCGTGGACTTGTCGAACACCGCATCGGCGCCCAGCAGCATCGCGCGCTCGCGCATGTCGGGCGTCGCGAAGTTCGAGAAGATCACCATGCGCTGGCGCGGCAGGCGGTCCTTGCAGCCCATGAGCACGCCGAAGCCGGTGCCGTGGCGCAGGAAGAGATCGACCACGGCCACATCCCATTGGCCGTCGGCATCGTGCAGCCAGGCCACGGCCTCGGCCTGGGTTTCGGCCGTGCCCACCATGTGCACGGGCGCGAGCTCTTCCAGTGTCGCGATCAGGCTGTCGCGGATCAGGGGGTTGTCCTCTACGAGGTAACCGTTCAGGCTCATGGTGTTTTCGCCATCGTGTGGACCCTTGGCCCTCAGAGCGCGAACGACCGGCGCAACCGCTCGCCCGCGAAGGCCTGCGCGTCCCGCGCCTTCTCGAGCACCGCCGCGGCGCCGAAGAACTCGTGCGCCACGCCTTCGTACTCCTTGCGCGCGATCTCCACGCCCGCGTCGATCAGCGCGCTCTCGAGCCGCGCGCCGTCGCTGCGCAGCGGATCGAGCCGAGCATTGACGATGGTGACGGGCGCCAGCCCGGCCAGCGGCGCATCGACCAGCGACAGCCGCGGGTCGTCGAGGTCCTGCTCGCTGCGCGTCACATGGGTGAAGAACCAGTCCATCATCGCGCGGTTGAGCGGCTTGGCGATCGCGTTCTCGAGGTAGGACTCGGTGTTGCGGCTGGTCTGCGTGACGGGATAGACCGACAGCACATGGCGTGGCGCGCTGAGGCCGGCATCGCGCGCGGCGATCGCGGTCGCCACCGCGAGATTGCCGCCAGCCGATTCGCCCGCGAGCGCGAGGCGCGAAGCATCGCCGCCGAGCGAGGCCGCATTCTCGATCAGCCAACGATAGGCCGCCAGCGCGTCGTCCCACGCGGCCGGAAACTTGTGCTCGGGCGCGAGCCGGTAGTCGACCGACAGCACCATCGCCTGCGCGGCCGCGGCGAGCCCGCGCGCGCCACCGTCGTACACCTGTCGGTTCGCGATCACCCAGCCGCCGCCATGGAAGTACAGGACGACGGGAAAGGGCCCCTGCCCCGCGGGCGTGTAGAGCGTGGCCGCCAGCGGGCCGGTGGCGCCATCGACCGTGAGTTCGCGCGTGGTCACGCCGGGCACCAGCGCCTCGGGCACGGCCGAACGGTTCTGCTGCTCGAGCACCTTCTTCACGGCATCGGCCGGCGTGGGCTGACGGCGCGCCTCCTGCGGCGTGAGCTTCTCGATCGCCTGGGGCTCCAGCGCGTCATGGGCCTTCGCCACCGCGATCTGGTCGTCGTCCGCGCGCAGCGCCGCCACGACGTTGGACACCGCATTGAGAAGAGGGTTGGGCTTCTTGTCGTCGCTCACCGGTTGCTCCTGGGGCTGAAGAGGGAAGAGGTTGAGCAACTTGTACGACGCAAGCACCCCGGGGGGCTTGTCGGACGTGGGCGCGCGAGGGCGTGAGGCTTCGAAACCCCTCGCCCCGCCGCGTGCCCCGCGTGGGTCGGATTCAGCGCGCCGGATCGGCGAGCCCGAGCAGGCCCAGCGCCTGCCGGTGCGTGCCCGATGCCGGGTCCGCGAGATCGGCCAGCACGCTCATGTGGTTGCGGTTCGCGGGCCGCTCGGCGCCCACCACCACGCGGCGGCCCCAGGCCTTGGCGATCAGCTCGGCCTGGCGATGAAACTCCTCGCTCTCGTCGCCGCCGACCACCGTCACCAGCGTGCCCTGCTTCGGCGCGGGCATCGCGGCCGGGCTCAGCCGCAGCGCCGAAGCCTCGGTCAGCCCGATGTCGGCCGCGAGGAAAGGCGCGTGCCGCAGGGGCTCGAGCTCGTAGACGCCCGAGATCGGCAGCGCCGCCTTGACGAGGTCGCGCGGCAGGTCGGACCCGACCCGTTGCCAGTCGCAGGCCAGCAGCATGGTGGCGAGATGGCCGCCGGCCGAATGGCCCGCGACGACGATGCGCGCGGGATCGCCGCCATGCGCAGCGATGTTGCGATGCACCCAGGCCAGCGCCCGCGCCATCTGCCGCGCGATGTGCTCGATGTCGACCGCGGGGCACAGCGCGTAGTTGAGCTGCACGAAGGTCGCGCCGGCATCGGCCAGCGGCGGCGCGAGGAAGGCATGGTCACGCTTGTCGAGCGCGCGCCAGTAGCCACCATGGATGTAGACGAAGACCGGCGCCTTCCCGGCACCCGATGCGGCCGGCAGGATGTCGAGCCGCTCGCTCTCGTCGTCGCCGTAGGCCAGATCGCGAATCCATTCGGGTCGCCGCAGCGCCTGCGCCGACGCATCGGCCCAGTACTTCAGGATCGACGGATGTTCGGGAATGCGCGCACGGTTGTTGTACTGCGCATCGAACCATTCGGGCGCCGGCGGCGGTGTCGACGCGGCCGCCGTCTCGGCCGCCGCGCGCTTCGCCGCCGACTCGCGCAGCGCCGCATCGACCAGCGCATCGGCCATCCACAGCGCGGTGCGCTCGACCTCGCGGTCCTCGAGGCCCCAGATGTCCTTGAGCACCACGTAGGGCTCGATGCCGTAGACGATCGAGAGGGCATGGTGCAAGCGGTCGCGCATGCGCGGGTTCAAGAGCGGCGACATCGGCTCGAGCGCATGCTCGAGGATGCGCACGCGATGGCCGCGCCGGTACGGTTCCTCGGCCAGCAGGCCCGCGCGCTCGAGGCCCCACTGCTCGAGCGAGAGCTGCGCCGCGGCGCGCATCGGTGCCTCGAATTCCTTGAAGCGCGGGAAGGTCTGGCAGAACAGCTCGTGCAGCCGCTCGCGGCCGTTCGGGTTGTCCGACGCCATCTGGCGCACCGGGCCCAGCGAGCTGTCGACCACCGCGGTGACGAGCGCGCTGCGGCTCGGGAAGTAGCGGTAGGCGGTCGCGCGCGACACGTTCGAATGCGCCGCCGCCTCGGCCACCGAGGGGATGTGGCCCTTCAATCGAATGATGTCCATCGCGGCCTGCAGCAGCTGGCGGAAGGTGGCGGCGCGAACGCCGCGTTCCGGCGCGCGCGGCGCCTCGCTCGGGGTGTGCTTGAGTCTTGCCATCGGGTTTGTACGGGGATGGGAAATGCGGAAGTCGTCTTGTGGAGATGGTGACACGGCTCGTATGATCCGCGCACCCAGATTTGAGACTCACGTCTCAAAAATGCCGAATGACTTCCGGAGCCACCGGGGCGATCGCAGCGCGACGACCCCGGGGCCATATGGAGACAAAGTCGATGCGCTTCGCAAGCTGGAGTTGGGGTGGCCGCAACCATGCGGGCACGATCTCGGCCGACGGCCGGGAAGCCACGCCGTTGGCGGTGGGCGACGCCTCGCGCGGCGTGCTGCCGCTGATCGAGGCGCTGGCACGCAACGAGCCGCTGCCGCAACCCTCGGGCACGCGGCTGCCGGTCGAGGTGATCACCCTGCGCGCCCCGCTGCCGCGCCCGCTGCGCGGCCTGTTCTGCGTCGGGCGCAACTACCGCGCGCATGCGGCCGAGCTCGCGGGCTCGGTATTTCGCAGCAGCATGCCCGAGAGCGATCCGTGGCCGATCGTGTTCGGCAAGCTCGGCGAATGCGTGATCGGTCCGCGCGATCCGGTGCGGCTGCCGCGGTCCTCGGTGTCGGTGCAGATCGACTACGAATCCGAACTCGCGGTGATCATCGGCCGCGGCGGGCGCGACATCCCGCGCTCGCAGGCGATGGAGCACGTGTTCGGCTACACCATCGTCAACGACGTCACGGCGCGCGACGTGCAGATGCGCCACCAGCAGTGGGACTTCGGCAAGAGCTTCGACACCTTCTGCCCGATGGGCCCGTGGATCGTGACGGCCGACGAGATGGACGGCCGCGCCACGCGCGTGCGCGGCTGGGTCAACGGCGCACTGCGCCAGGACGGCCTGACGCGCGACATGATCTTCGACATCCCGACGCTGATCGAGACCTGCTCGCGCGGCATCACGCTGCATCCGGGCGACGTGATCGCCACCGGCACGCCCTCGGGTGTGGGCATGGGCCTGAATCCGCCCCAATGGCTGGGCCGGGGCGACACGGTGCGCATCGAGATCGACGGCATCGGCGTGATCGAGAACCGCTTCGAGGCACTCGCATGAGCTTCCAGTTCATCGACCGCATCGCGGTGGAGGACGAGGGCGAAGGCCCGGTGGTCGTCTGCGTGCATGGCCTGGGCGGCAGCTCGAACACCTACACGCCGCTGATGCCCGCGCTGGCGCGCCATCGCGTGGTGCGCATCGACCTGCCGGGCAGCGGCCGTTCGCAGCGCGCCGAAGGGCCGCTCACGATCGAGCGCTATGTCCAGACCGTGCTCTCGGTCTGCGAACGCCTGGGCATCACGCGCGCTCACTGGGTCGGCCATTCGATGGGCACCATCGTCTGCCAGCACATCGCCGCGGCGCATCCCAAGTGCGTGGCGAGCCTCGCGCTGTTCGGCCCGCTGATCTCGCCGCCCGATGCCGCACGCACCGCGATGAAGGCCCGCGCAGACAAGGCACGCGGCGGCGCGGTGGGCATGCACGAGATCACGCAGGCGCTGCTGCAGGGCGCGATCTCGGCCGACACGCGCCAGCGGCTGCCGGTGGCGGTGGCCTTCGTGCGCGAGAGCCTGATGCGGCAGGAAGGCGAAGCCTATGCGCGCAGTTGCGAGGCCCTGGCCGGCGCGCAGCCCGCGGCGGTGGAGAACATCGAGGCCGCGGTGCTGCTGGTGACCGGCGACGAGGACGGCGTGGCGCCGCCGCAGGCCGTGCGCGCCATGGCCGACCGGCTGCACCGCGCCGCGAGCAAGCGCGTGGTGGTACTGCCGAAGTGCGGCCATTGGACACCCGTCGAGCGCCCCGACGAGTGCCAGCGCGAGTTGCGCGAATTCCTGGCGGCGCAGGCGAGGAGCTGACCGTGGCCGACGTGCTGTTCACCAACGTCCGCATCTTCGACGGCGGCGGCGAGGCGCCCTTCGCCGGCGACGTGCTGGTGCAGGGCAACCGCATCGCGCGCGTCGTGAAGACTTCGCACGGCGCGCGCTCCGCGCCCGTGCATGGCGCCCAGGTCATCGACGGCGCGGGCGCCTTCCTGATGCCCGGCATGGTCGAGGCCCACACGCATTTCTCGTGGAACGACCAGCCCAGCCTCGACGCGATCCAGCGCATGCCGCCCGAGGAGCACATCCTGTGGTGCGCCGAGGTCGCGAAGCGCTACCTCGACATGGGCTGGACCAGTTGCGTGGGTGCCGCCACCGCCAAGCCGCGGCTCGACGTGGTGATCCGCAACGCCATCAACGACGGCACCATCGTCGGTCCGCGCTACCTGGCCGCGAGCCAGGAGATCACCGTGCCCGGCGGGCTCGGCGACACCACGCAGCCGCACCTGCCGCAGCCCGAGTTCGCCTTCGGCGCGGTGGTCAGCGGCGCCGAGGAGATGCGCCGCTGCGTGCGCATGTTCGCCAAGTACGGCGTCGATTCGCTCAAGATCAATCTCTCGGGCGAGTCGATCACCGGCATGCCCAGCGAGATGAGCCAGTTCACCGAGGAGGAGATCCGCGTCTGCGTGGAGGAGGCCAAGGCCTGGGGCAAGCGCGTGGCCGCCCATGCGCGCTCCACCTGGTCGATCAAGCAGTGCGTGAAGCACGGCATCGAGGTGATCTACCACGCGAGCTTCACCGACAACGAGGCGCTCGACCTGCTCGAGGCGCACAAGATGGAGCACTTCATCGCGCCCGGCCTCGCGTGGCTGATCAACACCTGCCACCACGCGAGCCAGTGGGGCCTGACGAAGGAAGTCACCACGAAGATGGGCTACCACCGCGAGCTCGATGCCGCGGTGGAGAGCATGCGCGCGATGCGCAAGCGCGGCATCCGCATCCTGCCCGGCGGCGACTACGGCTTCGCCTGGACGCCGCACGGCACCAATGCCAAGGACCTCGAGTACTTCGTGAAGTACGTGGGCATGAGCCCCATGGAGGCGCTGCTGTCGGCCACCGCCTGGGGCGGTCCGATGATGCGCATGGGCAAGGTGCTGGGCTACATCCGCGAGGGCTACCTGGCCGACATCCTGCTCGTGGACGGCGATCCGCTGGCCGACATCACGGTGCTGCAGGACAAGTCGCGCATCCTGGCCGTCATGAAGGACGGCGAGTTCCACCGCGCGCCGCCGCTGCGCCAGGCGCAGGGCCTGCGCGTCGCCCCTCCCACCCGCTGGGCCGCCTAGGCCTTCCGCATCCCGACCGGAGCACCGCATGGCCGACGTCGTCTTCACCAACGTGCGCATCCTCGACGGCACGGGGCAGAACCCCTACAGCGGCAGCGTGCTGGTGCGCGGCAACCGCATCCGGCAGGTGGGCCGCAGCACCGCGCCGATCGCGCCCGGCGGCGCCACCGTGATCGACGGCGCGGGCGCCACGCTCATGCCCGGCATGTGCGAGGCCCACACGCACTTCTCGTGGAACGACGCCGCCACGCTCGCGGCGATCCAGACCATGCCGCTCGAGGAGCACGTGCTGTGGTGCGCCAAGGTCGCGAAGCGCTACCTCGAGGCCGGCTTCACCTCCTGCGTGGGCGCGGCCTGCGCCAAGCCGCGGCTCGACGTGGTGATCCGCAACGCGATCAACGCGGGCCAGATCCCCGGGCCGCGCTACCTCGCGGCGAGCCAGGAGATCACGGTGCTCGGCGGCCTCGGCGACGAGACGCTGCCGCACCTGCCCTTTCCCGAGTTCAGCTTCGGCGTGAACATCTCGGGCGCCGACGAGATGCGCAAGGCGGTGCGGCTGTTCCTCAAGTACGGCGTCGACTCGATCAAGCTCAACCTCTCGGGCGACAACTTCACGCCGCAGTCGCCCTCGGAAACGACCTGGATGCTCGACGAGGAGGTGGCCGCCGCGATGCGCGAGGTCAAGATCCGCGGCAAGCGCGGCGTGGCGCATGCGCGCTCGTCGGAGAGCGTGAAGCAGGCGCTGCGCCACGGCATCGACCTGATCTACCACGCGAGCTTCGTCGACGAGGAAGCGCTCGACATGCTCGAGGCCGCCAAGGACCGCGTCTTCGTCGCGCCCGGCATCGCCATCCTCTACGCCATGCTGCACGAGGCCGAGCCCTATGGCGTCACCTACCAGATGGCGGCCGACATGGGCTACCAGATCGAATGGGACGCGGCCTGCGTCTCGCTCGCCAAGATGCACAAGCGCGGCATCCGCGTGCTGCCCGGCGGCGACTACGGCTTCGCCTTCACGCCGCACACGCAGAACGCGCGCGACCTCGAGTTCTTCGTCAAGTACCTGGGCTTCACGCCGATGGAGGCGATCCGCTCGACCACGCTGTACGGCGGCCAGATCATGATGCGGCCCGACGACCTCGGCCTGGTCAAGGAAGGCTACCTCGCCGACCTGATGCTGGTCGACGGCGATCCGCTGGCCAACCTCTCGATCCTGCGCGATTCAAAGCGCATCCTGGCCGTGATGAAGGACGGCGAGTTCGCCAAGGCACCGGCGATCGCGTCCGAGCGCGGCTGGGACCGGGGCTGGGAGCGCGCGGCATGACGCGCGCCGCACTCACGCGCTGGGCCCTGTGGCTGGTGCTCGGCGTGCCGATCGCGGTGTTCGCGGTCTGGGCCGTGGCCGACAACGCCTCGCTGTTCTTCAAGACCCTGCTCAACGGGCTCACGCTGGCCTCGCTCTACTTCCTCGTGGCCAGCGGCTTCACGCTGGTGTTCGGGCTGATGCGCAACGTGAACCTCGCGCACGGCTCGCTCTACCTGTTCGGCGCCTACGTGGGCTGGTTCGTCGGCGAGCACACCGGCTCCTGGGTGCTCGCGGTGATCGCGGGCTTCCTCGCGGCCGCGGTGCTGGGCCTGCTGATGCAGCTGCTGGTGTTCCGCTACATGCAGGGCCAGGACCTGCGCCAGACGCTGGTGACCATCGGCCTGTCGATCGTGTTCGCCGACCTGATGCTGTGGATCTGGGGCGCCGAGATCTACACCTTCGATCCGCCCTCGTGGATCTACGGCTCGACCACGCTGCCGCTGGTCGAGAAATTCCCGACCTACCGGCTGGTGGTGCTGCTGGCCTCGGTGCTGATCGGCGTGGGCCTGTGGCTGCTGCTGGCGCGCACGCGCATCGGCATGATGATCCGCGCCGGCGTCGACGACCGCGGCATGCTGGCCGCCTCGGGCGTCAACGTGCAGCTGGTGTTCGCGCTGACCTTCGCCATCGGCGCCGGCCTCGCGGGCCTGGCCGGCGTGGTCGGCGGCACGGCCCTGTCGATCTCGCCGGGCGAGGACACGCGCTACCTGCTGGCCTCGCTGGTGGTGGTGATCGTCGGCGGCATGGGCAGCGTGGTCGGTGCCGCCATCGGCGCGCTGCTGATCGGGCTGGCCGAGCAGTTCGGGCTGGCCTATGCGCCGACCTACAGCGTGGTCTTCACCTTCGTGATCATGGTGGTCGCGCTGGCCTTCAAGCCGCGCGGGCTGATGGGGAAAGCCGCATGAGCGCGGCACAGTGGCGTCGTGCCATGAAGTCGGGCGGGTCGATGCCCGCGCAAGAGGCGCGCGTCACCGCGTTGCCGCGCGCGGTCGCATCGCCATCGCAACCCGCCGAGCCGCCGCCGGCCCATGGCGAGCTGCCGCGCTGGCTGGGCAGGCTGCTGCGCCCCGTGCGCTGGCGCCATCTGGTCGTGGCGCTGCTGGTGCTGGTCTATCCCTTCGTCGCCTCGCCCTTCTTCACCTTCCAGATCGGCGCCCAGTCGCTCGCGCTCGGCCTGATCGCGCTGTCGCTGACCTTCCTCGGCGGCTATGGCGGCATGGTCTCGCTCGCGCAGATGACGGTGGCGGGCTTCGCGGCCTACGTGGTCGCGATCGTCGGCAGCAGCAGCAACACGGCGATCAGCCTGGGCTGGCCCTGGTGGCTCGCGGTGATCGTCGCGCTGGCGCTGGCCACGCTGTTCTCGGCCGCGGTGGGCTGGCTCTCGGTGCGCACCGAGGGCATCTACACCATCATGATCACGCTGGCCGTGGGCGTGGCCTTCTTCTACCTCGCGCAGCAGAACTACACGCTGTTCAACGGCTTCCAGGGTTTCAGCAAGCTGGCCGCGCCCACCGTGTTCGGGCTCGACCTGCGCGAGCCCGTGCCCTTCTACCTGCTCACGCTGGGCTGCTCGGCGGCGGGCTACTTCTTCATCAAGCACCTGATCCGCGCGCCCTTCGGCGTGGCGCTGCAGGGCATCCGCGATAACCCGCGCCGCATGCAGGCGCTGGGCTTCGACGTCACGGCGCACCGGGTCGCGGCCTATGCGGTGTCGGGCTTCCTGGCCGCGGTCGGCGGCGTGCTGCTGGTCTGGTACAACGGCCGCATCTCGCCCGGCACGCTCGGCATCGGCGCGATGATCAACATCCTCATCATCGCCGTGCTCGGCGGCATGAAGCACCCCATCGGTGCCTTCATCGGCGCGATCGTCTTCGTGCTGCTGCAGAACTTCGCCATCGACCTGGTCGACCGCGAACGCTTCAATCTCGTGATCGGCGGGGTCTTCCTCGCGATCGTCCTCTTTTCCCCCGACGGACTGCTGGGCCTGTGGCATCGCTTGCGCACGCGCCTGGGCGCACCTTTCCCCACCCGTGGCTCAGGCCGCATTCACCAGTGACAACAAGGAGCGAGACATGAAGAGAGTCGAGAAGGCGTTCGGACGCGGCATCGTCGCCGCCGCTGCAATGTTGGCGATGGCCGGGGCCGCGGGCCTCGCGCAGGCGCAGGAAACCCTCAAGATCGGCCTGCTGGCCTCGCTCGAGGGACCGTTCGCGGCGCCGGGCCAGGACGGCATGCGCGGTGCCGACCTTGCGCTGAAGGAAAAGAAAGGCATGGCCGGCGGCAAGAAGATCGAGTTCGTGAAGGTCTCGTCGGACGCCACGCCCGACAAGGCCGTGAACTCGACGCGCAAGGCGGTCGAGCAGGACAAGGTGCAGATCATGATCGGCCCGCTGTCGGGCGACGAGGGCATCGCGGTCAAGAACTACGCGAAGACGCAACCCAACGTCACCTTCATCAACGGCTCGGCCGGCGCGCAGGCCGCGACGCTGCAGGACCCGGCGCCCAACTTCTACCGCTTCAACACCGAGGGTGCGCAGTGGATGGTGGGCCTGGGCGAGCATGCGCTGTCCAAGGGCTACAAGCGCACCTTCCTGATCGCCGAGGACTACGGCTTCCCCTACTCGCAGGTGCAGGGCTTCATGGCCAGCTACTGCGCCAAGGGCGGCAAGGTGGTCGACAAGGCCTGGGTGCCGCTGGGCACCAAGGACTACGCCTCGGTGATCGCGAAGATCCCGAAGAACGTCGATGCGCTGCTGGTGGTGCTCGGCGGCTCCGACGCGGTGAACTTCCTGACCCAGTACGAGCAGGCCGGCGGCGACAAGCCGATGATCGGCGGCTCGATCACGGTCGACCAGACGGTGCTGAACTTCAAGGGCAAGCGCCGCGAATCGCTGCTGGGCACGGCCTCGGCCGGCCCGATGGCCGACTCGATCGACACGCCCGAGTGGAAGAAGTTCGTGGCCGACTACAAGGCCAGCTTCAAGGACGGCTTCCCGAGCCCGTCGCTGTTCGCCTACCTCTACTACATCAACACCAAGGCCACGCTCGATGCGCTCGACGCGGTCAAGGGCGACCTGTCGAACAACCAGAAGGCCTACCGCGAGGCGCTGCAGAAGACCAACTTCAAGGGCCCGGCCGGCGACGTGAAGATCGATGCAAACCGCAACGGCGTGGGCACGACCTACATCACCGAGGTGAGCAAGGCGCCCGACGGCTCGTTCTACAACAAGGTCGTGAAGTCGGTGCCGAACATCTCGCAGACGCTGGGGCTGTCGGAGGCCGAGTTCAAGAAGATGGGGATGGGCACGCGCGACGTGCCGGATTGCCGCACGTGATTCACACCGGTGGTCTTTCTCCCTCCCCCGCTGGGGGAGGGCCGGGGTGGGGGCACGACGGCCTGCGCGACCGCGCGGCGTTTGTCGGGCACCGCCCCCATCCCGGCCTTCCCCCAGAGGGGGAAGGAGCAAGACATCGCCCCACACGGAGCTGAGATGGCCACGATCACCACGCTGCGACCGCCCGCTTCGCGCACGCCCCAACCCGCGCGCGGCGGGAGCACGCAGCTCCTGTCGGGCGATGCGCTGCGCCTGGACGGCGTGACGCGCGCCTTCGGTGCGCTGCGCGCGGTCGACGGCGTCTCGCTCGCGGTCACGGCGGGGCAGAAGTACGCCATCCTCGGATCGAACGGCGCCGGCAAGACCACGCTGTTCAACGCCATCACGGGCGACTTCCCGCCGACCGCGGGACGCATCCATTTCTTCGGCGAGGACATCACCGACCTGCCGCCGCAGGACCGCATCCGCAAGGGCCTGCGGCGCACCTACCAGTCCTCGCTGCTGTTTCGCGACCTCTCGGTGCGCGACAACCTGTTCCTCGCGGTGCGCGGCGTGGCCAGCGGCCGCTTCAGCTTCCGCCGGCCCGGCGCCGGCCATGCCAGCACGCGCGCGACCGAGGACCTGCTCGAACGCGCGCGCCTCGCGCACATCGCCGACGAGAAGGTCGCCAACCTCGCGCACGGCCAGCAGCGCCAGCTCGAGATCGGCATGGCGCTGGCCGGCGCGCCGCGGCTGATCCTGTTCGACGAGCCCGCGGCCGGCCTCTCGCCGGCCGAGCGGCGCGAGCTGGTGGCGCTTCTGACCTCGCTGCCCGCGCACATGAGCTTCGTGCTGATCGAGCACGACCTGGACATCGCGCTGCGCGTGGTCGACCGCGTGACGGTGATGCACAACGGCCGCGTGTTGCGCACCGGCAGCCCGGCCGAGATCGAGGGCGATGCGCAGGTGCAGGCGATCTACATGGGGAGCAAGCACTGATGGCCTGGTTCGGCGGCGGCGATCGCGACACGGCAGCCGGCCGGTCCACCGCGCTGGTGGTCGAGGGCCTCGACGTCTACTACGGCCGTGCCCATGCGCTGCAGGGCGTGAGCCTGTCGATCGAGCGCGGCGTGCTCGGCATCGTCGGACGCAACGGCATGGGCAAGACCACGCTGTGCAACGCGCTCACCGGCCTGGTGCCGGCGCGCGGCAGCGTGCGCTTCGGCGGCGAGGAGATCCTGGGCCTGGCGCCCAACGAGATCACGCGCCGCGGCATCGCCTACGTGCCGCAGGGCCGGCGCGTGTGGCCCTCGCTCTCGGTCGACGAGACGCTGCGGCTGGTGGCGAGCCGCCGGCGCGAGGTCGACCGCGTCTATGCGATGTTCCCGCGGCTGGCCGAGCGGCGCGGCAACGGCGGCGCCCAGCTCTCGGGCGGCGAGCAGCAGATGCTCGCGATCGGCCGCGCGCTGCTGCTGAACCCCAAGCTGCTGGTGATGGACGAGCCGACCGAGGGCCTGGCGCCGGTCATCGTCGACCAGGTGGCGCAGGCGCTGCGCGATCTCGCGGCCGAGGGCCGCATCGCGGTGCTGCTGATCGAGCAGAACCTCGGCGTGGCGATCTCGGTGGCCGACCGCATCGGCCTGATGGTCAACGGCCGCATCGCGCGCGAGATGCCGGCGGCCGAGCTCGCAGCCGACCGCGAGCTGCAGGAGAAGCTTTTGGGCGTGCGCTCGGGCGGCCATGGCGACGAGGCCGAGCCGGAGCAGCCGGCGCCGCGCGCGGGCGGGGACGACGGCCGCGACAACGCGCCGCGCGTCTACACCGTGCGCCGCGCCCATGGCGACGGCGCGCCCTCGCTCGACGACCTCGCGCCGGCCAGCGTGCGCGGCTTCACGCGCTGGAACGCCGGCGGCACGGCCGCGCCCGCGGCCGACATCCCGCGCCTGATCGCACCGCCCGAGCCCGCGCCCGAAGCGGCGCAGCCCGCGGCCGCCTCGGGCCAGGTGTTCGACTTCCCGGTGGCCGCGAGCAGCGTGCGCGCGGCCTACGTGGCCGGCACCTTCGATACCAAGAGCCGCGAGCTGTTCTTCCTGCGCCAGTGCATCGAGCGGCTGGGCCTGCGCGTGGTCACGGTCGACCTCTCGACCTCGGGCAAGCCCTCGCCCGCGAGCGTGCATCCGCGCGAGGTGGCGCGCCACCATCCCAAGGGCGAGTCGGCGGTGTTCAGCGGCGACCGCGGCAGCGCCACCGCCGCCATGGGCCTGGCCTTCGAGGCCTTCCTGCGCACGCGGCGCGACCTCGGCGGCCTGATCTCGGCCGGCGGCTCGGGCGGCACCTCGATGGCCACGCAGGGCATGCGCGCGCTGCCGATCGGCGTGCCCAAGCTCATGGTCTCGACCATGGCCAGCGGCGACACGCGGCCCTACGTGGGCCCGAGCGACATCTGCATGATGTATTCGGTCACCGACGTGCAGGGCATCAACCGCATCAGCGAGAGCGTGCTGTCGAACGCGGCCAACGCACTGGCCGGCATGGTGGCGCATCCGGCTTCCGTGTCGGCCGTGACCCGGCCCGCCATCGGCCTCACGATGTTCGGCGTGACCACGCCCTGCGTGCAGGCCGTGACGCGGCGGCTCGAGGACGACTGGGACTGCCTGGTGTTCCATGCCACCGGCGTGGGCGGCCAGTCGATGGAGAAGCTCGCGGACTCGGGCCTGCTCGCGGGTGCGATCGACGTGTCGACCACCGAGGTGGCCGACGAGATCGCGGGCGGCGTGCTGTCGGCCGGGCCCGACCGGCTCGACGTGTTCGCGCGCCACGCACTGCCCTACGTGGGCTCGTGCGGCGCGCTCGACATGGTCAACTTCGGCGCCTGGGAGACCGTGCCCGAGCGCTTCCGGGCGCGCAATCTCTACCGCCACAACACCACGGTGACGCTGATGCGCACCACGGCCGACGAATGCCGCGCCATCGGCGAGTTCATCGCCGCCAAGCTCAATGCCATGCGCGGGCCGGTGCGATTCCTCATTCCCGAAGGCGGCGTCTCCGCCATCGACCGGCCGGGCCAGCCCTTCCACGACCCCGAGGCCGACCGCGCGCTGTTCGCCGCGCTCGAGGCCGGCTTCAGGCCCGGACCCAACCGTCAGCTCAAGCGGCTGCCACTGCACATCAACGACGAAGCCTTCGCCGATGCGCTGGTCGAGGCCTGGCGCGAGGTCTCGCGGGCCGCGCCCGGCGCGCGCCGCGCATGAGCGAAGAACAACCCAGGAGGAGCCCCCATGACCCGCATCTCACGCACCGCGCTGCTGGAGCGCTTCCGCACCAAGATCGCCTCGGGCCGGCCGCTGATCGGCGGCGGCGCCGGCACCGGCCTGTCGGCCAAGTGCGAGGAAGCCGGCGGCATCGACCTGATCGTGATCTACAACTCGGGCCGCTACCGCATGGCCGGGCGCGGCTCGCTCGCGGGGCTGATGGCCTACGGCAATGCCAACGAGATCGTCTGCGAGATGGCGCGCGAGGTGCTGCCGGTGGTGAAGCACACGCCGGTGCTCGCGGGCGTGAACGGCACCGACCCGTTCATGATCCCCGACGAGTTCCTGCACCGGCTGATCGCGCTGGGCTTCTCGGGCATCCAGAACTTCCCGACCGTGGGCCTGATCGACGGCACCTTCCGCGCCAACCTCGAGGAGACCGGCATGGGCTACGGCCTCGAGGTCGAACTCGTGGCGCGTGCGCGCGCCCTCGACCTGCTGACCACGCCCTATGTCTTCGGCGAGGCCGATGCGCGCGCCATGGCCGGCGCGGGCGCCGACATCGTCGTGTGCCACCTGGGCCTGACCACCGGCGGCGCGATCGGCGCCGAGACGTCGCTGAAGCTCGACGACTGCGTGCCGCTGATCAACCGCTGGGCCGCGGCCGCGCAGGAAGTGAACCCCGGGGTGATCGTGCTCTTTCACGGCGGCCCCATCGCCACGCCGGAGGATGCGCAGTACGTGCTCGCGCGCTGCCCCGCCTGCGACGGCTTCTATGGCGCCAGCTCGATGGAGCGCCTGCCCGCGGAGGTGGCGCTGACCGAGACCACGCGCCGCTTCGTTCAGATCACGCGATAAACCAGGAGACGACATCCATGTCAGGTTCTCAATTCGGAAGTTTCATCCTCGGGCTGCTGGTGGTGGCGATCGCGGTCGCGATCGTCGTCTGGCTGCTGCACTGGCTCTACCTGCGCAGCTCCAAGGAACGCGCCTTCGTGCGCACCGGCCTGGGTGGCCAGAAGGTGGTGCTCGACGGCGGCGCCTTCGTGCTGCCGATCGTGCACGACGTGATCCCGGTCAACATGAACACGCTGCGGCTGGAGGTCAGCCGCGGGCGCGACAAGGCGCTGATCACCAAGGACCGCATGCGCGTCGATGTGATCGCCGAGTTCTACGTGCGCGTGGCGGCGAAGGCCGAGTCGGTGGCGGTGGCCGCGCAGACGCTGGGCCTGCGCACCATGGAGCCCGAGCAGCTCAAGGAACTGGTCGAGGGCAAGTTCGTCGACGCGCTGCGCACCGCCGCGGCCGAGATGACGATGGAGGAACTGCACGAGAAGCGCGGCGCCTACGTCAAGCGGGTGCGCGAGGCGGTGGCCGAGGACCTGACCAACAACGGCCTGGAGCTCGAGGCCGCCTCGCTCACGCAGCTCGACCAGACCGGCATGGAGTTCTTCAATCCCAGCAATGCCTTCGACGCGGAGGGCCTGACGCGGCTGACCGAGCAGATCGAGCGCCGCAAGAAGCAGCGCAACGACGTCGAGCAGGACACGCTGATCGCGATCCGCAACAAGAACCTCGAGGCCGAGAAGCTGTCGCTGGAGATTGATCGCGAGAGCGAGCATGCGCGGCTGACGCAGCAGCGCGAGGTCGAGATGGCGCGCTCGCGCCAGCGCGCCGAGGTGGCGATCGAGCGCGCGCAGCGCGAGCAGCATGCCGAGAGCGCGCAGATCGCGGCGCGCCAGAGCATCGATGCCGCGCGCATCCGCTCGGAGCAGACCATCGAGGAGGAGCGCATCGGCAAGGAGCGCGCGATCCAGAGCGCCGAGCTCGAGCGCCGCACCTCGCTCGAGCTGGCCGAGCAGCAGCGCTCGATCGCCGTGGCGCGCGAGAGCAAGGCGCAGAGCGAGGCCCAGGCTGAGGCCGAGGCCGCGCGCGCCCAGGCGGTGACGGCCGAGGAGAAGGTGTTCACGGCGCGCGAGGTCGAAAGCGCCGAGCGCAAGAAGACCATCGAGCTGATCGCGGCCGCGCTGGTCGCCGAGCGCGAGGCGCTGCGGCTGACCTCCGCGGCCCAGGCCGAGCACGACGCGAGCGCGCACCGCGGCGCCGCGCTACGCGCCCAGGCCGAGGCCGATGCCGACGCCGAGAAGATCCGCGCCGATGCCACGCGCGTGCGCGCCGAGATCGAGGCCGAGGCCGCGCGCTGGATGAACGAGGCGCACAACATGCTCACGCCCGAGGCGCGCCTGTCGGCCCTGCGCATGCGGCTGGTGGAGAAAGCCGAGGGCATCATCCGCGAGTCGGTGCGGCCGATGGAGCGCATCGAGGGCATCAAGATCCTGCAGGTCGACGGCTTCGGCGGTTCCTCGGGCGGCGCGCGCAATGCCGAGGGCGGCGGCAACTTCGCCGACGGGCTGGTGAACTCGGCGCTGCGCTTCCGGGCCCAGGCGCCGCTGGTCGACCAGCTGCTGCGCGAAATCGGCATCGAGGGCGGCGACATTCAGAAGCTGGTCAACGAAAGCAGCGGCGCGCGTGCCGCGTTGGGCGCCGGCACGCCCAAGGAATAAGGCATGGTGAACGTCTACGTCTCGAGCGTGATCGACGCGAGCGCCGACAACGTGTGGGCGCGCGTGCGCGACTTCAACGGCCTGCCGCAATGGCATCCGCTGATCGCCGACAGCCGGATCGAGAACAACCAGCCGGCCGACCGCGTGGGCTGCATCCGCCATTTCCACCTGCGCGACGGCGGCATGATCCGCGAGCGGCTGCTCGCGCTCTCGGACTACGACTACAGCTGCAGCTACGAGATCCTCGAGAGCCCGATGGGCGTGAGCCACTACACCGCCACGCTCAAGCTCACGCCGGTGACCGACGGCGGGCGCTGCTTCGCCGAATGGAGCGCCGAGTTCGACTGCGAGGAACACCGCGAGCGCGAGCTGGCCGACTCGATCGGCGAGGGCGTGTTCCAGGGCGGCTTCGATGCGCTGAAGCGGCACTTCGGGGGACGCTGATGCTGCAGCGGGTCGTGCGCTCCACCGTCATCGACGCGCCGATCGAGCGCGTGTGGGCGGTGCTGCGCGACTTCAACAGCCATGCCGACTGGCACGAGGTGGTGGAGGCCAGCCGCATCGAGGGCGACGAGCGCGGAGACCAGGTGGGTTGCGTGCGCAGCTTCACGCTGCGCGACGGAAACCGCATCCGCGAGCAGCTGCTGAGCCTGTCGGACAGCGAGCACAAAAGCACCTACTGCATCGTCGAGGCCACCCTGCCGCTGCAGCGCTACGTGGCCACCGTCACCCTGAAGCCCGTGACCGATGGCGACCGCACCTTCTGGCATTGGGAATCGACCTTCGCCACGCCGCCGGGCCGCGAACGCGAGCTGCGTGACACGGTGGCGCGCGGCGTCTACGAGGCGGGGTTCGAGAACCTGCGGCGCTACCTGGAGCGCGGGGCGCCCACGTCTTCCGTGGGCATCGCCGCATCGGCCGCGCTCGCGCTGCCGCGGCGCGGCGTGGGCCTCGAAGCCTATGGCGGCCCCGAGGTCCTGCGCCCGCGCGACGACGAAGCGGCGGCGCCGGCCGAGGGCGAGGTGCGCATCCGCCAGCGCGCGATCGGCGTGAACTTCCTCGACGTCTACCTGCGCCGCGGCTGGATGCCGTCGATGCTGCCGGTGTCGGAGGGCGCGCCCGGCGTGCCCGGCATGGAGGCGGCCGGCAGCGTGATCGATGTCGGCCCCGGCGTCAGCGGCCTCTTTCCCGGCGACCGCGTGGCCTACCTCGGGCCCATGCCCGGTGCCTACCGCAGCGTGCGCTCGGTGCCCGCGGACTGGGTGGTTCGACTGCCCGCGGCCGTCGAGGACGACGAGGCCGCGGCGCTGCTGCTCAAGGGCCTCACGGCCGACTACCTGCTGCGCGACCTCGGCCGCGTGCAGCGCGGCACGCGCATCCTCGTGCATGCCGCGGCCGGCGGCGTCGGCCTGCTGCTGTGTTCCTGGGCGCGCAGCCTCGGCGCGGTCGTGGTGGGCACCGTCTCGAGCGAGGAGAAGGCCCGCGTCGCGCGCGACCATGGCTGCGAGCACGTGATCGTCACGCGTGACTACCGCTTCGCCGATGCGGTGCAGCGCGCCTGCGGCGGCGTCGACGTGCTGGTCGACGGCCTCGGCGAGGCCGCGCGCGCCGAGAACCATGCGGCGCTCGCGCGCCGCGGCCACTGGATCAGCCTCGGCCAGGCCAGCGGCGCGCTGGCCGCGCTGCCGCCCGACCTGCTGATCGCCAAGTCGCTGAGCTTCTCGCGGCCCGTGGTGTTCGACTACGTCGCCACGCCCGCACAACTGGCCGAGCGCGCGCAGCGCCTGTGGGATGCGCTCGCCAGCGGCGCCATCCGCAAGCCGCCGATCGAACGCTTCGCGCTCGATGCCGCGGCGCGCGCCCATGAACGCCTCGAATCGCGCGCCAGCATCGGCGCCTTGGTTCTGCTGGCCTAGGGCCTGTTAACGCTATGCAAGGAGAACGCCCGTGATCGTCGGCATGAACCACTTCACCGTCACCGCGGAAGACGAGCGCCAGACGCTGGACTTCTACACCGGCCTGCTCGGCCTGCGCGTGGGCCACCGGCCCGACCTCGGCTTTCCGGGCGCCTGGCTCTACGGCAGCGGGCCGCAGGCCGTGCTGCACCTGTACTTCGGCCGGCCCGTGCCCGCGCAGCGCACCGGCGTCATCGACCACATGGCCTTCACGGCGCAGGACCTGCGCGCGGTGAAAGCGCGCTTCGACGCGGCGGGCGTGAAGTACGAATTGCGGCAGCAGGCGGGCGCGGGGACCTGGCAGCTGTTCTGCCACGATCCGAACGGGGCGAAGGTGGAGCTGGATTTCGATCCGGCGGAGACGCTTTAGGACAGGTGTTCCGCTGGCCTACCGACCCTTGGCGTGGGCCATGCCATCGCTCCAGATGTCTCGCATCTGTGCCAGCAGCTCCTTGGGAATCCGCGGGTCACGGGCCGCCAGGTCCAGTGTCTTGCCCATTCCCTCGGCGATTCGCGCGAGCACCCTTTCCGGCTTCGCGACCGCGCAGACCTTGCTGCCGAACTGCAGCAGTTCCTCGGTCGTCGGATAGGCCTTGGTGTGGCCCTTGCCGGCGAAGAGCTTGAGGGCCAATGTGCGGTCCTCGAGCTCGGGTCCGCCTTCGTAGCGCGTGTACCGGTAGAGGGACGTCGTCACCACGTCGAACATCGGCGCGAGGCGGCAGTCGGCCGCCGAGGTATAGAGCATGCCGTAGTTCTTGAGATGGCCGTCGCCGTTGCGCACCATGACGCTGAAAGCAACCTGCTCGAAGAAACGCTCGAGGTTTTCGATCGGCAACTGGAGGTACCGCATCAGCTCGGCGATGCGCTGGTAACTCCCGTGGTACTTCCGGTCGGATTGGATATCGCGCACGCGAAGCCCCATCAGCGCCGCGATGTCCTCGAAGGCGATGCGGGAGCCATCGGCGGCGATGTCGAAGCGGTCGACCAGCAGCAGTTGTCCGTCGTCCGAGAGGTCGAAGGTGGGTGTCTCGATGCCGGCGTGGCCGGCCGCTGTCAGGCACAGGAATTCGTTGGCCGACAGGCCGGGGTAGGACGGCGCGGCCGCCTTCACGATGATGGTGGGCACCGGAACGCTGACCCGGTCCGGCACCATGATCTTCGGCTGCATGCCGCCGATGCCGGCACCGGTGCTCATGTACGCCCGCACCAGTTCGTCGAACACCTCGGGCGTGTAGCGGGTGGCCAGCAAGGTCTTGCGGTCGATGAGCCGGGGCGCGGCGAGCGCCGGCGCCCCCGGCAGCCGGAAGCCCAGCCGGCCGATACCGTTCGACCCCACCACCGCGAGCAGGTGCATCGGGGTCAGCTCCTGCTTCGGAAACATGGCACGCAGCCGCAGGTACAGATCGCCCTCGGGCAGGTTCTGGTCCATCACCGCGAAGAGGTTGCCGTCCTGGTAGGTCGGCCGGGTCGGCGGCATGAGCAATGCGACCGAGGGCTGCTCAGTCTGGCTGTCCAGGTACCGGAACTCGTAGATCGAATGCTTGAGCAGTTGGCCGGCCGGCGCGCCGGCGATCTCGACCTCGAGCTGCCTGATCTTTTCAGGAAGCATCGTCGTCGTCCTCGTCCTGCCCGAAGCGCTGCGCGACTTCCTCCAGCGTGGGCATGCCCAGGCGCTCCAGGCGGATCGTGAGATCCATGGCGCGCAGGATGTCCAGCAGCGATGCGACGGTGATGTCCTCCCCGCGTTCGAGCCGATAGAGGACGTTGCGCGCGCGGCCGGAGCGCGCGGCGATGTCGGTCGCCTTCAGGCGGCCTTCCTTGCGCGCGCGTTGAATGGCTTGGCCGAGGTCGATAGGCAGCCTGATTTTGTCCTGCATACGCCACATTTTCCGGAAAAATCCAGAAAATGTCCATTATCCAGGACACTTTCGAAGAAGATCCGTTACGGGACCGCCCCCTTCACCCCCAACGCCTGCGACAGCCGCGCGCAAGCCTCGACCACCTGCCGCCCCAGCGCATCCACATGCCCTTCGCCGATGCGCGCGGCCGGGCCGAAGATGCCGATCGATCCCGCGACGCCGCGGCCGTTGTAGAACGGCGCGGCCACGGCCACGGCGCCTTCGATCAGTTCGTCGCGGCTGACGGCATAGCCGCGCTCGCGCGTGCGCTCGAGTTCGGCGCGCAGTTTCTTGAGGTCGATCTTCAGGTCCCTGGTGTACTGCTCCAGCCGTTCGTCGGCACCGGGCATGAAGGCCAGGATCGCGCGGCCGCTGGCGCCGCGCGCGATGCGCTCGGTGTAGCCGACGCCACGCTTGAAGTTCAGCGGCTGCGGGCTCGGCATCTCGGCCAGGCACAGGCGCATCTCGCCCTGCGCCACGAACATCGCGACCGTCTCGCGGGTCTCGCTCCACAGCCCGCGCATGATCGATTCGGCCAGCGCCGACAGGTCCAGCGTCTCGGTCCACACGTGCGACAGCCGCGCCACCGAGGGCCCGAGCCGGAAGCGCTGCGGGTCGCCGACCGAGACGATGAAGCCCTTGGTCTCGAGCGTGTAGAGGATCCGGTAGAGCGTGGGCCGGCTCAGGTCCACGCGCTGCAGCAGCTCGCCGGCGGTGAGCTCGGCGTCGTCCTTGGTGAACGCCAGAAGGATGTCGAGGGCGCGGTTGACCGCGCGCACGTTCTCCGAATTCTTCTCCTTCGGCTCCATGGCCCCTCCTGTGTCGTCGCTTTGCATCGCGGCATTTTCGCTTCCCGCCCGATCCCCTCCCCGCGCCGCACGGCCGCGCCGGCGCGGCCCGATTGCGCGATCGAATCTTGTCCGTATAATGAGCGTACAGTCCACACAATGGACAAAACGCACCGACAAGCGATTGGAGACACGATGAACCCCGCCACCCCTTCCCGCCTCCGCGGCCGCTCTCTGCTGGCGGGCGCCGCCCTCTTTCTTGCAGCCCTGGCCGCGCCCGCGCAGGCCGCCTACCCCGACAAGCCGGTGCGCGTGGTGGTCGGCTTCGCGCCCGGCGGCACCAACGACATCCTGGCCCGGCTGATCTCGGTCAAGCTCTCGGAGCGGCTCAAGCAGTCCTTCGTGGTCGACAACCGCGCGGGCGCCAACTCGATCATTGCGGCCGAGCTGGTGGCCAAGGCGCCGGCCGACGGCTACACGCTGTTCGTGGCCTCGTCGGGCGCGATGACGGTGAACCCGGCGGTCTACGGCAAGCTGCCCTACGACCCGGTCAAGGACTTCCAGCCGGTGGCGCTGCTGGGCTCGTTCCCGCTGGTGGTGACGACCAACGCCGCGTCGAGCGCGAAGACCATGGCCGAGCTCAAGGCGCTCGCGGCCAAGGCACCGGCCGGCGGACTCAACCACGGCGTGGCCTCGTCCTCGTTCCAGCTCGCGGCCGAGCTCTACACGAGCGAGGGCGGTGCGAAGTTCACGCACGTCAACTACAAGGGCACGGGGCCGGTCATCACCGCGCTGCTGGGCAACGAGGTCGACCTCGGCTTCCTCGACATCGCGGCGGTGCTGCCGCAGATCCAGGCCGGCCGGCTCAAGGCCGTGGCCGTGACGACAGCCAAGCGCTCGAGCGTGCTGCCGCACGTGCCGACCATCGCCGAGTCGGGCACGCCCGGCTACGACGTGCCGATCTGGACCGGCCTGGTGGCACCCGCGGGCACGCCCACCGAGGTGGCGGACCGCATCCGCGCCGCGCTCAAGGAAGTGCTGGCCGAGCCCGACACGGTGAAGAAGCTGCAGGCCCTCGGCATGGAGCCGGGCCATGTCGACAGCGCGGCCTTCGGCAGGCAGATCGCCGCCGACATCGCGCGCTGGACCGCGCTCGCGAAGAACGCCAACCTCAAGGTCGACTGACCGGCGCACCCAAGGAGCCAACGATGAGCGCCAGCGTCGCGATCACCCTGCTCTTCGCCGATGGCGGCACGCGCCGCGTCGATGCGAATCCCGGCGACACCGTCGTGGCCGCGGCCGCCGAGGCCGGGCTCCACCTGCTGACCGACTGCAGCAACGGCCAGTGCGGCACCTGCACCGCGCAGCTGGTCTGCGGCAGCGTCGAACTCGGCGACTACGACCGCGCCGTGCTGCCCGATGCCGACCGCGCGGACGGCGCCACCTTGTGCTGCGTCTCGCGCGTCACGACGCAAGACTGCGTGATCGAGCTGCCCTACGACCTCTCCGAGGCCACGGCCGAGGAGCCGCCGCCGATCGCGGGCACGGTCAGCGCGATCGAGCGCGTGGCGCTCGAGACGATGCGGCTCGAGGTCCGCGTCGATGCGCCCGTGACTTTCCAGCCCGGCCAGTACGTGCGCCTGCGCGCCGCGGGCAGCGAGGCCTGGCGCTCCTACTCGATGGCCAATGCCTCGGGCGACAGCACGCTGGTGTTCTACGTGCGGCTGGTCGACGGCGGTGCCTTCTCGAGCTGGCTCGCGCAGTCGGCCGCGGTCGGCGCCACGCTCGAACTCAGCGAGCCGCGCGGCAGCTTCTTCCTGCGCCAGGAACCGCGGCCGCGCCTGTTCGTGGCCGGCGGCACCGGTCTCGCGCCCTTCCTCTCGATGCTCGAGGCGATCGCCGCGCGCGAAGGCGCGGCGATGCAGCCGACCACGCTGCTGCTCGGCGTGCGCACCGGCGCCCACCTGTTCGCGCTCGAGCGCATCGAACAGCTCAAGCAACGGCTGCCGGCGCTCGAGGTGCGCCTGGCCGCCGAGGCCGAGCCCGGCGACGCCTGCCATGGCGGCTATGCCACCGACCTGATCGGCACGCTCGCGCTCGATCCCGCCACGCGCATCTACCTGTGCGGCCCGCCGCCGATGGTCGAGGCCGGCCGCAGTGCCGCGGCCTCGGCCGGCCTGGCGCGCGCCGACATGCTCTGCGAACGCTTCAACTGAAGCGCCGCTTTCCGATTCCCCACCCGACGCACACGACGACAAGGACGCAACGAATGACGACGACGACACCGATGGTCTATCACCGGATGGTCGACCTCAAGCAGGGCACGATCAGCCGCGAGATCTTCTCGAGCAAGGACGTGTACGAGGAAGAGCTCGAGAAGGTGTTCACGCGCGCCTGGCTCTTCGTGGGCCACGAGAGCCAGATCCCCAAGCCCGGCGACTACTTCACCTCGCGCATGGGCGCGGAGTCGGTGATCCTCACGCGCGACAAGAAGAACAAGGTGCACGTGTTCCTCAACTCCTGCCGCCACCGCGGCATGAAGGTGTGCCAGTACGACCACGGCAACACGCAGCTCTTCACCTGCCCCTATCACAGCTGGAGCTACACCACCGAGGGCAAGCTGTTCGGCGTGCCGCAGTTCAAGGCCATCTACGACGGCTGCCTCGAGAAGGAGAACTGGTCGCTGATCGAGGTCGCGCAGCTCGCGATCTACAAGGGCACGGTGTGGGCCACCTGGGACAAGGACGCGCCCGACTTCCTCACCTACCTGGGCGATGCGCGCGCGCATCTCGACCTCGCGCTCGACTGCCGCGACGGCCGCGAGGGCGGCTCCGAGGTGCTGGTGGGCGTGCAGAAATGGGTGATCCCCTGCAACTGGAAGTTCGCGGCCGAGAACTTCCTCGGCGACACCTATCACAACGTGAGCCACCGCTCGGTCGACCTGATCGGCATCGGCCCGAGCGCCGAGGTCGGCGTGAAGGGCCGGCGCGACAACGAGCTCGAGTACGCGCAGCACCTGTGGGTGAACTTCCCCGCCGGCCACGGCGTGCACAGCGCGCTGCTGCCGGAAGACACGCCCTTCGTCGACACCTACAAGAACAACCCGGTGATCGCCGAGTACTTCCGCCATTGCCACGAGGAGCGCAAGCGCCGGCTCGGCGCCGAGAAGAACCGGCTGGTGCCCTTCGTCGGCACCATCTATCCGAACACCTCGTTCCACGGCAAGCAGCCGCGCAACCTCTGCGTGTGGCATCCCAACGGGCCGGAGTCGACCGAGGCCTGGCGCTTCTTCCTGGTCGACGCCGACGCCCCGCAGGAGGTGAAGGACTTCCTGCGCACCTACTACATGCGCTATTCGGGTCCGGCCGGCATGACCGAGCAGGACGACATGGAGAACTGGAACTACGCCACCGCGGGCAGCCGGGGCACCATCGCCAAGCGCTATCCCTACAACTACCAGCAGTCGATGGGCAAGGTCACGACCGAGGGTCCGGTGCCCGGCAACGTCAGCCTGCAGGTCAGCGAGGAGAACCCGCGCCAGTTCTACCGCCGCTGGCGCGACTACATGGACGGCGCCGACTGGGACATCCTGCTGGGCCGCCACGACACCGGCGCGGCGAGCTTCGCCGAATGACGGCAGCGGAATCAACAGGCATGGCGCACCAGCCCGTCACCCTCGTCACCGGCGGCACCTTCGGCCTCGGCGAAGCCATTGCGCTCGAGCTGGCCCGGCGCGGCCACCGCGTGCTGGCCTTCGGGCTCGCGCAGCCGCAGGTCTCGAGCACCGCGCAAGGCCTCGAGGGCGTGCGCGCCGCGGCCGAGGCCGCGGGCCTGGCCGAGCGCATCGAGGTGCTCGAGGCCGATGTGTCGAGCGCCGCCGATGTCGAACGCGTGGTCGAACGCGCGCTGTCGCGCTTCGGCCGCATCGACGGCCTGGTCAACAACGCCGCCATCGGCCCGCTCGGCACGGTGCTCGACACGAGCGAGGAGATGTTCGACCGCATCCTGGCCGTCAACGTGAAGGGCGTGTACCTCGCCTCGCGCGCCGTCATCCCGGTGATGGCCGCGCAGGGCGGCGGATCGATCGTCAACATCGGCTCGGGTGCCGGCCACGGCAAGCCCAACATGGCGGCCTATGCGGCCAGCAAGGGCGCGGTGCTCGCGCTCACCACCGCGATGGCCTACGACCACTTCCACCAGCACATCCGCGTGAACCTCGCGATTCCCGGCGGCGGCGGCATCGTCTCGGGCATGAGCGTGGGCCGCGTGGGCGGCGACGCCGCGCTGTTCGCGGGCCGCAAGGTCGCGGGCACGGTGGCGGGCCGCCCGGCCACCGGGCGCGACCTGGCCAACGCCGTGGCCTTCCTGCTGTCCGACGACGCCGCCACCGTCTCGGGCACGGTGGTCGACGTCGGCTGCTTCGCGAACCAGGGCGGGCCGATCCCGCCCGCACCGAATTCCTGACCGAACCTCCCACGAAGGACGCATCGATGACCGAGACACTCACCGAACCGACCGCCGTCGCCAGCCCGCCGCCGAGGCCGCCACGCGACGCGCGCTACTACGAACTCAAGCGCGATATCGAGGAGTTCCTCTACGACGAGGCCGAGATGCTCGACCAGCGGCGCTTTCGCGAATGGCTGGACACGCTGGCCGAGGACCTCGTGTACTTCATGCCGATGATGTTCAACGTCAAGTTCGGCCAGCACGAGACGCGCGAGAAGACCCGCTACGAGAAGGACATGAGCTGGTTCAACGAGGGCAAGTGGACCCTGACCAAGCGCGCCGAACAGATCCTCACCGGCGTGCACTGGGCCGAGGAACCGCTGTCGCGGCTGTGCCGCCTCGTCACCAACGTGCAGCTCACCGCGATCGAAGAAAACGCCGCCGGCCAGCAGGAGGTGTCGGTGCTCAGCGGCTTCCTGATCTACCAGAACCGCTGCGAGCACGAGGAGTACTACTTCGCCGGCAAGCGCAGCGACGTGCTGCGGCGCGTGGACGGCCGGTGGCAGCTCGCGCGGCGCGAGATCCGGCTCGGCCAGAACGTGCTGCTGGCCAAGAACCTCACCATGTTCTTCTGAGGCCCGCCCATGCTGAACATCATGCACCTCGAGCCGGGCCGCCGGCTCGAACTGCGCAGCGGCGCCATCGGCGAGATCGTCGAGAACATGGGCGACGGCATCTGGGTGCAGCTGCGCATCCTGAGCGCGCCGCGCGGCGACTTCGCCGCGGGCGACGAAGAGCTGATCCATTGCGAGGACATCAAGGACCTCGCGCCCGACTGACATCGACACACGACGGGCAGGACCGGGCCATCGAAGCCCGGCCGTCCGTCGACGCCACCCACGAACCGGAGACAAGCCCCATGAAGATCCTTTCGACGCGCCTCGGCGCGCGTGCGCTCGCGAGCGCCGCCCTCGCCCTTTGCGCCTTCGCCGCCACGGCGCAGCCCTTTCCTTCCCGGCCGGTGACGCTGGTCGTTCCTTTCGCGCCAGGCGCCTCGGCCGACGGCATCGCGCGCATCGTCGGGCGCGAACTCTCGACCGCGCTGGGCCAGCCCGTGGTGGTCGACAACAAGCCCGGCGGCGGCGGCGCCACCGGCCTGATCGGCGTGGCGAAGTCCGCGCCCGACGGCTACACCATCGGCATGGGCGCCACCGGCGCGATCGTGGTCAATCCGAACCTGCCCGATGCCGCGCCGCTCAAGCCGCAGGAGCAGCTCGCGCCGGTCGCGAAGGTGGCCGACATCCCGCTGGTGCTGGTGGCCGGCGCGAAGACCGGGCTGCGCGACCTGCGCGGCTTCATCGAGAAGGCACGCGCCACGCCCGAGGGCACCAGCTACGGCACCACCGGCCAGTACACGGCGCAGCACCTCGCGGGCGAACTGCTGGCCAGCATGGCGAAGCTCAAGCTGGTCGCCGTGCCCTATCGCGGCAGCGGCCCCGCGGTGACCGACCTGCTCGGCGGCCAGCTGCCGGTGGCGGTGGTCGACCTGACCTCGGCGTATCCGCACATCAAGAGCGGCGCGCTGGTGGCGCTCGGCGTGACCAGCGCCACGCGCAGCGCGGTCGCGCCCGAAATTCCGACCCTCGCCGAGGGCGGCGTGCCCGGCTACTCGGCCACCGCGTGGATGGGCCTGTTCGCGCCCGCCAAGGCACCGCCCGAGGCGATCGAGAAGCTCGCGGGCGCGATCCAGGCCGTGGTCGCCAAGCCCGAGGTGCAGTCGCAGATCGTCGGGCTCGCGGCCGAACCGCGCTACCTCGGGCCGGCCGGCTTCAAGAGCTTCATCCACGCCGAGTCGGACAAGTGGGCGGGCGTGATCGCCTCCATTCCCGCGCCGCAGAAGTAGCCCGCCAAGGAGACGCCATGAACCGCCTGAAGAGATTCGCCAGCCTGCTCGGCCTCGCCATGCTGGCCGGCGCCAGCACCGCCGCGCCCTGGGCGCCCACCAGGCCGGTGCGCGTCATCGTGCCGATCACCGGCAGCACCAACGACACGGTGGCGCGGCTGGTGCAGCCGAAGCTGCAGGAGGCGCTGGGCCAGCCGGTGATCGTCGAGAACCGGCCCGGCGCGGGCGGCAACATCGGCGCTGACTACGTCGCCAAGTCGCCGCCCGACGGCCACACGCTGCTGGTGGGCTACAACGGGCCGATCGCGATCAACGCCACGCTGTTCCGCAAGATGCCCTTCGATCCGCGCAAGGACCTGGCGCCGATCACGCTGGCCGTGACCTCGCCGCAGTACCTCGTGGTCAATGCCGACCTGCCCGCGAAGACGCCGGCCGAGTTCGTGGCGCTGGCCAAGGCGCGCAAGGGCGGGTTGTCGTATGCCTCGGTGGCGGTGGGCAGCGCCTCGCACCTCACGATGGAGATGCTGAAGTCCGCCGCGCAGGTCGACATCACGCACGTGCCGTACAAGGGCGCCGGGCCGGCGTTGGTCGACCTCGTGGCCGGCAACGTGCAGAGCGCCTTCCTGGTGCCGGGCAACGTGCAGCAGTTCGTCAAGGACGGCCGGCTGCGCGTGATCGCGACCACGGGCGAGAAGCGCTTCGCGAACGTGCCCGAGGTGCCGACCATGGTCGAGTCGGGCTATCCCGATTTCGTCGCCACCTCGTGGGTCGGCTTCCTCGCGCCCGGCGGCACGCCGCGGCCCGTGATCGACCGGCTCAATGCCGAGATCGTGAAGATCGTGCGCTCGCCCGAGATCAGCGCGAAACTCCGGGAGCTGGAATTCGACGTGGTGGCCGGCTCGCCCGAGGATTTCTCGCGCTGGATCGACAAGGAAGTGGACCGCTGGGGTGCGGTCATCAAGTCGACCGGCGCCACCGTCGACTGACCAGCGCACCCACGATCCGAACGAAGAACCCAGGAGACACACGAATGACGATGGATGCGGCCTCGGCCCCACCCGCTCCCCCCGCGCCGGCCGGCATGCCGGCCGCCGAATGGACCGCCCGGCTCGACCTGGCCTGCTGCTACCGGCTGTTCGACCACCTCGGCTGGACCGAGCTGATCTTCAACCACATCACGCTGCGCGTGGACGAGGCCGGCGAGGGATCGGAAGCGCGCTACCTCATCAACCCCTTCGGCCTGCACTACGCCGAGGTCACGCCACTGAACCTGATCTGCACCGACATCGGCGGCAACTCGCAAAGCGAGAGCGCCTACACGGTCAACAAGGCGGGCTTCGTGATCCACAGCGCCGTGCATGCCGCGCGGCCCGATGCGCACTGCATCATGCACGTGCACACCACCGCGGGCTGCGCCGTCGCGTCGAAGGAAGAGGGCCTGCGGCACGACAACTTCTACAGCGCGATGATGTACGGCGACGTGGCCTACCACGACTACGAGGGCGTGACCACGAACCTCGACGAGCAGCCGCGGCTGGTGCGCTCGCTCGGCCAGGCCAACCACCTGATCCTGCGCAACCACGGGCTGCTGGCCGCGGGGCCCGACATCCCGACCGCCTTCAACCGCCTGTGGACCCTGCAGCGCGCCTGCGAGATCCAGCTCGCCTCCGATGCCGGGCGCGGACCGAACCGCGCGATTCCCGCCGAGATCCTCGAGACCGTGCCGGCCACGCGCGTCGCGGGGCGCGGCCCCGTCAACCGGCTGGTGTTCGAGGCCATGCTGCGGCGCGCGGGCATCTCGCGCGCGATGTTCGGCTGAGCGGGCGCCGCACGCCATGGCCGCCGGCAGCAAGGGCACCCTTCCCCCGCTGGACCGCGAATCCGCCGAGCCCTTCTACCGCCAGATCTACGAACGCTTTCGCAACGCCATCGCGAACGGCACGCTGAACCCGGGCGACCGCATCCCCTCGGCGCGCGCGCTCACGCAGGAACTGGGCCTGGCGCGCGGCACCATCGATGCCGCCTACGGCCTGCTCGCGGCCGAGGGCTACATCCAGGCGCGCGGGCAGGCGGGCACGGTGGTGTCGCCGGGCCTGCGGCCGCGCATGCCCCTGGCGCGCGAACGGCCCGCGCCCGCGGCCAGGCCCTACGCGCCGAGCTTCCGGCCCGATTCGATCCTGCCGTTCCAGATGGGCCTGCCCGCGCTCGACGTCTTCCCGCGCAAGATCTGGGCACGACTCGGGGCACGCGCCGCGCGCGCGATGCAGCCCATCGACATGACGCATCCGGCGGTGCCGGGCCTGCCCGCGCTGCGCGCCGGGATCGCCGCCTACCTGCATGTGTCGCGCGGCATCGACTGCGCACCCGCGCAGGTCTTCCTCACCTCGGGCTACCGCCACACGCTCGAGCTGGTCGCGCAGGCGCTGCTCGAACCGGCCGACCGCGTGTGGTTCGAGAACCCCGGCTATCCGCCCACGCGCGAACTGCTGGCGGCGATGCGGCTCGCGGGCGTGGCGGTGCCGGTGGACGCCGAGGGCCTGGTGGTGGACGAAGGCCTGCGGCTCGCCCCGAAGGCGCGCGCCGCGGTGGTCACGCCCGCGCACCAGAGCCCGCTGTGCGTCTCGCTGTCGCTGCCGCGCCGGCTCGCGCTGCTCGACTGGGCCCGGCGCAACCGGTCGTGGATCGTCGAGGACGACTACGACGGCGAGTACCGCTATGCCGGCCGCCCGCTGCCCGCGCTCAAGAGCCTGGACCGCGACGGCCGCGTGATCTATGCCGGCACCTTCAGCAAGGTGCTGTTCCCGAGCCTGCGGCTGGCCTACCTCGTCGTGCCCGAGGCGCAGGTCGGGCGCTTCGAGCAGGCCTTGTCGATGTTCGCGGGCGGCAGCCCGCAGCTCACGCAGGCGATCGTCGCCGACTTCATCGCCGAGGGCCACTTCGCGCGGCACATCCAGCGCATGCGCAGGCTCTATGCCGAGCGCCGCGATGCCACGCGCGCCGGCCTCGAGCGCGTGCTCGGCGCCAGGGTGCGCATCGACGAACAGCCCGGCGGCATGCACCTGATCCTGCGGCTGCAGGGCCGGCGCTCCGACCGCCGGCTGGTCGCGCGCATGCGCGAGGAAGGGCTGTTCGCGGAGGCCCTGACCGACTGGGCCGTCGACCGGGACATCGCGCCCGCGCTGATGGTGGGGTTCACGAACGTCGATTCGCAGGCCACGGCCGAGGCGCTGGCGCGGCGGATCCTGAAGCTGCTGTGAGCGAGCGGGAAGGCCGGATCATGGCCTAGTGCGCAAGGCCGATCTTGGCCCTTTCGAACTATGCCAAGCACGGGCACCATGAAGTCCTTCATCGCCACATCGCATCCAGAGGATTCCGTCATGACCCATCGCATCGACTACGCCAAGGTTTCGCCCGAAGGCTACAAGGCCTTCGGCGGGGTGTACGCCGCGCTCCAGAAGAGCGGCCTGCCCAAGGAACTGGTCGACCTAGTCTACCTGCGCGTTTCGCAGATCAACGGCTGCGCCTACTGCATCGACATGCATTCGCGCGACCTGCTCAAGGGCGGCCTCGCCGTCGACAAGCTGGTGCTGGTGCCGGTATGGCACGAGGCCGGCGCCGTGTTCGGCGCGCGCGAACGCGCCGCGCTGGCCTGGGCTGAAACGGTGACCCGCGTGGCCGACACCGGCGTGCCCGATGCCGACTACCAGGCCGCCAGAACCGAATTCAGCGAGAAAGAACTGGTCGACCTGACCTATGCCATCGGCCTGATGAATGCTTTCAACCGCCTTGGCGTGACCTTCCGCGCCACGCCGGCCGCGGCCGTGGCCGCCGCCAAGGCCTGAAGCGGCGGCCGCTCCCACGCGCAGGAGGCATTCAGTTACAGGCCCCATCGGCGCCGTCCGACGTGCCTTCCCCTGCGCCCCTCGCGATCATTACGGCCATATTCCTGGAGGTTCCCAAATGGCTGTGGCGCAAAAGAACTGGATCGCGGATGGCGGCGGCCACAAGGAGGCTTCGCTCGCCACATGGACCGTGCTCGTATCGCTGGTGGTGGTCGTCGTCACGATGGGCTGCCTCTACCTCGCGGTCCAGCGAGAGCGGGCGGCCGTGGCGCAGGCACCCGTGTCGGCCGTGTCGATGCAGACGCAGCCCGAAGAGATTTCGCTGGCGAGCATGCCGGTCGGGTTGGCCAAGTAAGGCCCGCTCGCGAAGCTCTCAGGCGAGTGGCCGCAGCGCCACGCCCATGTCCCGCCAGTCCTCGGGATGGCAGGTGAACAGCAGCACCTGGTGCCGCTGCGCCGCGTCGAACAGCACGCGCTTCATCTGCGCCAGGCGCGGCGCATCGCTGTGCACCAGCGCGTCGTCGAGGATCAGCAGGGTCGGACGGCCCGCCTCCTGCAGCAGGTCGGCATAGGCGAAGCGGCTGATGAGCCGCAACTGCTCGCGCGCGCCGAAGCTCAACTCCTGCAACTGCCCGCTCTCCACCGTGCCGCCCAGGCGCGCGCGCGTGAGCGTGGCGGGCGCGAGTCCCGCATCCATCTCGACCGTGGCGCCGGGCATCAGCAACGGCAGGTAGTGCTGCATGCGCGCCTGCAGCGGCGCCTGCAGCCGGGTCAGCGTGGCCTGGCGCTTCTGCTCCAACTTGCGGCACAGCAGCGACAGCGCCTCGGCGCGGCGTTGCAGGTCGGCCTGCCGGCGCTGCGCCTGCGCGAGCTGGCCGGCCAGCGCATCGCGCTGTTCCTCGAGGCCCTGGGCGCCGGCCTGCTGCAGGCCGCTCTCCAGCACCAGCAGCTGTTCGCGCCGCTGCTGGTGGCCGCGCATCAATTGCTCGATGCTGCGTCGCAGCCGTTCGATGTCCTGCAGCACGATGTCGGGTCGCGCGGCCCGCAATTCGGTCTCGGTGAGGTCGATGCGCGCGGCCAGGGCATCGGCCTCGGCGCTCGCGGCCAGCAGTTGCTGGTTGGCCTGCGCCTGGCGCTGCTGGCGGCCGGGGTCGGCCAGCGTGGCCTGGGCCGCGGCCAGTTCGCGCCGCGCTGCCTCGCTCGCGCCCTGCGCGGCCGACTGGCGGCGCTGCGCCTCGCCCAGGGTCTTGCGCAGCGCCTGCTCGGCCGCCACGGCGGCTTCCTGCGCGGCCTCGGCCTCTTCCATCGAGGGCAACTCGCCCGCGGGCGTTGCGGGCAGCCGTTCGAGCGCGACCTGCGCGCCCGCATGGCGTGCCTGCGCCTGGGCGTGCTCGCCGCGCAGCGTGTCGATGCCGCGCGGCGCGACGATCGCCAGCGCCTGCTGCGCGAGCCGGGTCTGGGCCTCGAGGTCGGCCGCGGCGCGCTGCCGCGCCTGGGCCTGCGCGACCTCGTCCACGCCGAGCGAACGCAACGCGGCCTGCAGCGCCTCGCGCGCATCGGCATGCTGGCGCGCCAGGCCCGCGAGGTCGTTGCCGCCGGGCGTGATGATCAGTTGGCCGCCGCCGGGCAGGTGCAGCGTGGCGGGCGCGTCGACGAGCCGTTCGCCCTCGGCGCGCAGCTCGTGGCTTTCGCCGCGCGCCTGCAGGCGCAGCGCCTGGCCTTCGGGCAGCATGAACTGCAATCGCGTGGCGACAGCCTGGCGGCGCAGGTCGGCATCGCGCTCGGCGCGCTCGAGCTTGAGCAGCCGATCGAGTTCGGTCGGCTGGATCGCCGGTGTGGAGGCGGCCGTGGCGCGCAGGGCCGCGAGCCGCTCCTGCGCTTCCTCGGCACGCGCGAGGTTCTCGGCATGGCGCACGACCTCGGCCTGGGCCTGCTGCAGTTGCTGCTGCAGGCCACGCCGCTGCGCTTCCTGGCTCGCCGCGCGCCAGGCCTCGCGCGCGGCATCGACGCGCCGTTGCGCCGCATCGGCCTGCGTGCGCGCCTGGGCCACGGCCTCGTCGCTCTCGCGCAACTGGCGCTCGGCCTCCTCGGCGGCCCGCTCGCGCGCCTGCGCGGTCGCCTGCTGTTGCGCCAGGCCTTCGAGCGCCTTGGCGAGCAGGTCGCGCGTCTCCTGCAGCTGGCGCAGCCGTGCGCGGTCGCCAAGCAATTGCGCCTGGCCGGCCTGCAGCGCCTCGTTGCGGGTCTGCGCGGCCTGCAGTTCCTCGCGCAGCGCATCCCAGGGCCGGGCCGTCTCGTCGGCCTGGTGCTGCTGGCGCATCAGCGCGAGCTGGTCGACCTGCTCGCGGTAGGTGGTGATCTGCGCATCGAGCGCGGCCCGCTGCGCCTGCAGCGCGGCGGCCTGCTCGATGACCTCGGCATAGGCGGCGCGCGGCTTGCCGGTCGAGGTCAGCAGCTCGTCGCGCTGCGCGCGCAGGCTGTCGAGCAGCGCATCGCCGCCGCTCGCGGCCAGCGGCGCCGCGGCATCGCCGGCCGGGTCGCGCAGCGCATCGTGCAGGTGGTCGCGCGCATGGCTCACGTCGAGCTCCTGGCCGCGTCCCTGCTCCACCCACAGCAGACCCGGAATGCCCCAGTTCTCGGGCCGGCTCGCGCCCTTGGCCGCGAACGAGAAACCGAACAGCTGTGCCAGGTGGTCCTCGGCCTCGGTGCCCTCGAGGCTGCGCGCGCCGGCATCGAGCACGCAGCGCTTCTTCGCGAGGAAGCTCTTTATGAGCCGGTGCGGCTGGCCGTCGAGCAGGAAGTCGAGCTCGACCTGCGGCGCGGCGCCCGTGCCCTCGCCCCAGGGGCGCAGGTCCTCGACCTGGGTGGAACGGTGGCGCTCGAAGAAGGCCGCGCGGATGGCGCGCACCAGCGTGCTCTTGCCGGCCTCGTTGGCGGCCGCGACGATGTTGAGCCCGGGCTCGAAGCCGTCGAGTTCGAAGGGCGCGCGAAAGCGCCGCAGCTGTTCGACACGCAAGCGGGTGATCTGCAGCTTCATGGCCGGGCCCCCTCCGCCGCGCCGCGCGCGAGTTCGGCCGCGAGCAGTGCGAGTGCGTCCTGCGCGATGCGCGCCTGCGCCGGGTCGGCGCCGGCCTGGGCCTCGCGCAGTTCCTGCATCACCTCGCCGAGGTAGCCATCGGCGCGCAGGCCGGCGATGTCCTCGTCGGTGGGCTCGAGCCGCAGCGCCGACAGGTCTGCCTGCAGATGGCGTGCACGCGCCTCCGCGCGGCCGATCGTGGCCTGCAGCCGCTGCAGCCCCGCGAGGTCGATGCGGCCCTGCACGCGCAGGTCGACCACGTCGTGCGCATCGAGCCCCTCGAGCTGCGCTTCGAGCGCATCGGCGTCGGTCGCGACCTGCAGCACGCCGGCGATGGCCTGCCAGCGAAAGCGGCCGACCGAGAGCTGCGTGACGCGCGGCTCGGCACCGGGCGCGTCGATCTCGACCAGCAGCGCCTGGCCCGAGCCGTTGTCCTTGAAGCGGTCGGGCTCGGGCGTGCCCGCGTACCAGGTGCGTGCGTCGATGCGCTTGCAGCCGTGCCAGTCGCCGAGCGCGAGATAGTCGAGCCGCGCGCTCGCCGCGCGCTCGGGCGCGATCGGGTTTGCCGAGTCGATGTCCTCCGACAGCAAGCCCTGCACGCTGCCATGCGCGAGGCCGATGCGCAGCAGGCCCGCGGGCGTGTCGGCCTCGTCGAACCAGGCCGTGAGGTCGTTGTAGGTGTGGCGCTGCGCGAGCGGCGCAGGCAGCACCGCGAAGCCCTGGGCCTCGAACAGGCGCGGCTCGGGCGCGAGCAGCAGGTGCACGTGGGGCGGCACCGCGCCCAGGCGCTGCGCGCGCGTCCACACGCTCTCGGCCAGCGCGGCGTCGTGGTTGCCGGGGATCAGCAGCCAGGGGCCCGGATAGGCGGCGAGCGCATTGAACAGCCGGCGAAGCGTGCGCTCGGACACGGTCTGGGCATCGAACACGTCGCCCGCGACCAGCACCGCGTCGACCCGGTGCTCGAGCGCGAGCGCGGCGAGGCGCTCGACCACGGCGATGCGCGCCTCGGCCAGGATCGGCGCGTGCTCGGGGTCGAAGCTCGCGAACTGGCGGCCGATCTGCCAGTCGGCCGTGTGGAGAAAACGTGTCATGAAAGGATGGGAGGGTGCGGCGCGCTAGCGCCGTGGCGTTGCATTGTCGGTGCTTCGCTCACGCGTCGAAGCCCTCGGCCAGGGTCTCGCGCAGCCAGGCCACGAACACGGCCACGGCGCGCGGCACGTGGGTGGCATAGGGGCGGATCGCATAGAGCTTCTCGCCGAAGGCACCGACCGAGCGCCATTGCGGCAGCACTTCCTGCAGCTTGCCCGACTGCAGCGCCGACTGTGCGCTGAAATCGGGCACCAGCGCGATGCCCAGGCCGCTCACGGCCGCGTCGCGCAACGCCTCGCTGTTGTTGGCCACCAGCGGCCCCGACACCGGCACCGTGATGCGCTGCACCGCCGCCTTCGAGGCCGCGGCGCGCGCCTCGAAATGCCAGGTCGGCGTTTCCTGCGCGCGCGGGTAGTGCAGGCAGTCGTGCTCGGCCAGCGCCTGCGGCTCACGCGGCGTGCCGCGGCGGCGTAGGTAGGCGCGGCTCGCGACCAGCACCGAGCGGGTGTCGCACAGGGTCCAGGCGACGTGGGTGTCGGGCGGCGCCGCCGTGTGGCGGATCGCGAGGTCGAAGCCCTCCATCGCGAGCGAGCTCAGGCGGTCCGACATGTCGAGCTCGATGCGCACCTCGGGCTGCGCGCGCAGGAAGGCCGCGAGCCGTGGCACCAGTTGCTGGCGCGCCAGCGCCACCGGCGCGGTGACGCGCACCAGCCCGCGCGGCACGCCGGCCAGGTCGCGCACGCCCTCGAAGCTGTGGGCGATCTGCTCGAAGGGCCCGCGCATGTCCTCCACCAGCCGCTGGCCGGCCTCGGTGAGCCGCACGCTGCGCGTGGTGCGCTGCACCAGCGAGGCGCCGGCCGCGCGCTCGAGCTCGGCGATGCGCTGGCTCATGGCCGCCTTGCTCACGTTGAGCCGCAGCGCCGCCGCCGTGAAGCTGCCCTGCTGCGCCAGCACCGTGAGCCAGTGCAGGTGGGTCCAGAGCGACTCGATATTTTGGGTCTTCATGGATCCATTGTTCACTATCGCAAACAATAAGTTCAAGCTTCGCGTCTAGGCGGCGGCGGCCTCGCTGCCTAAACTGCCCTCGATCCCCCGCATTCCCGCCTCCTTTCACACGAGAGACACGCACCATGCCCATCCAGTCCATCGATCACTACATCGCCGGCAAGGCCGTCGCCAACACCTCGGGCCGCACGCAGGACGTGACCAACCCGGCCACCGGCGCCGTCACCGGCCGCGCCGGCCTGGCCGATGCCAGCCAGGTCGCCGCCGCCGTGGCCGCCGCGCAGGCCGCCTTCCCGGCCTGGGCCGACACCCCGCCGCTGCGCCGCGCGCGCGTGATGTTCAAGTTCCTCGAGCTGCTCAACCAGCACAAGGACGAGCTGGCCCACCTGATCACCGCCGAGCACGGCAAGGTGTTCACCGACGCGCAGGGCGAAGTCAGCCGCGGCATCGACATCGTCGAGTTCGCCTGCGGCATTCCGCAGCTGCTCAAGGGCGACTTCACCGACCAGGTCTCGACCGGCATCGACAACTGGACCCTGCGCCAGCCGCTGGGCGTGGTCGCGGGCATCACGCCCTTCAACTTCCCGGTGATGGTGCCGATGTGGATGTTCCCGGTGGCGATCGCCGCGGGCAACACCTTCATCCTCAAGCCCAGCCCGACCGACCCGAGCCCCTCGCTGCGCATCGCCGAGCTGCTCAAGCAGGCCGGCCTGCCCGACGGCGTGTTCAACGTGGTGCAGGGCGACAAGGCCGCGGTCGACGCGCTGCTCGAGCATCCCGACGTCAAGGCCGTCAGCTTCGTGGGCTCGACCCCGATCGCCAACTACATCTACGAGACCGGCGCGCGCCACGGCAAGCGCGTGCAGGCCCTGGGCGGCGCCAAGAACCACATGGTGGTGATGCCCGACGCCGACATCGACCAGGCCGTCGACGCGCTGATCGGCGCGGGCTACGGCTCGGCCGGCGAACGCTGCATGGCGATCAGCGTGGCGGTGCTGGTGGGTGACGCGGCCGAGAAGATCATGCCCAAGCTGATCGAGCGCACCAAGACGCTGAAGGTGCTCGACGGCGAGAACCTCGAGGCCGAGATGGGCCCGATCGTCACGCGTGCCGCGCACGAGCGCATCACCGGCTACATCGCCCAGGGCGAGAAGGAAGGCGCGAAGCTGCTGGTCGATGGCCGCCAGTTCGACGGCGCCAAGGCCGGCAAGGGCTGCGACGACGGCTTCTGGATGGGCGGCACCCTGTTCGACCACGTCACGCCCGAGATGCGCATCTACAAGGAAGAGATCTTCGGCCCGGTGCTGTCGTGCGTGCGCGTCGCCAACTTCAAGGACGCCGTCGACCTCGTCAATGACCACGAATTCGGCAACGGCGTGAGCTGCTTCACCCGCGACGGCAACGTGGCACGCGAGTTCGGCCGCCGCATCCAGGTCGGCATGGTCGGCATCAACGTGCCGATCCCGGTGCCGATGGCCTGGCACGGCTTCGGCGGCTGGAAGCGCTCGCTGTTCGGCGACATGCACGCCTATGGCGAGGAAGGCGTGCGCTTCTACACCAAGCAGAAGTCGATCATGCAGCGCTGGCCCGAGAGCACGCCGAAGGGGGCGGAGTTCGTGATGCCTACGGCAAAGTAAGCGACTCGACGTTTCGTTCGCTGATTGAACGCCCCCTCGAGGGGCAATGCAGCCGCCGCCGGGGAACCCGTTGGCGGCTGCGTGCATTGGGGGTCATGGCACGGGCCGACGACGGAATGGGGACTGCTTCATGCGTCGGGTTCGATGCGGTAGTCCCGTTGCTGCTCGAACTCGCGGTACTTCTGCGACACCTGCTCATCGGCGTATTCGCCCTCGACGGTGTCCTCGATGCCTCGGCCGCTCAGACCCGGCAGCCCACCGATCGCGCCGCCCCACAGGTGCCGCTCCTGCGGCACGCCCACGAACGCCAGCAGATACGCATCGAGGATCCCCTTGCCCGGCGACGCGATCTCCGCGCTCAGTGCCGCAAGGTAGTCGGCCTTCCGTGTCCGGTGCCACTCGATGCAGAAACCGGCGCGATGGCACAGCTCGCTATGGATCACGAGCATCGTCCGCCCGTTGCCGTCCAGAAACGGATGCCCATAGGCGAACAGCCCCATGACCTCTCCGGGCCGCTGCCGCAATTGCCGCGGGTTGGCGGCCATGCGCAGTCCGGCCTCCACCGCGCGACGCGCATCGCGCGGATGACTGAACCACGTGCCGGCCTTGGAGACGGCCGAATCGGGCGCCGTGGCCGCCCGGTCCTGTCCCGCCCAGGGGTAGAAGGCCGAGAACAGGATCCTGTGAACTTCCAGGAACTCCGCGTAGGCCACGGTCCGCCGCGTCGCGAGGAACGCCAACGCTTCATCGAGCCCCGCTCGAAACAGCTGGTGCTCGAGTTCCTGGACGATCTGCGGGTCTTTCTCCGTGTAGAGATTGCGGAGGTAGCCCCGCTCGTCGAAGTCCTTAAACGGATCGAACACGCTGCTTCTGTTCGCGCAGGTGATTGACCAGCAAGGTGGCCATGTCCTGGGTGGAGAGCTTGCCCGCCCGCTTCAATGCAATGAGCAGGTCCTGCACATCGCCGGAGCGGACCTCGTCGCCCGCCAGCCGCGTGACCGTGTCCGCCCATTGATCGGCCGGTGTGCGGGTGTAGCGCACACCGAGCTCGTGCGCGAGATTCCGGACGAAGGCCTCGACACCGCTGACAGGCAGCACCAGACCGCGGGGGAGCATGTGCCCCTTGTGCGCGCGCGAAGGCGTGTGCGTGCGATCCTGGAGTTTCATGGGTGTGTCGATGGCCCCCGCATTTTATCACCCCGCCCGAAAATTATTCAAAAACCTCAATTACATCAACAACTTACATGCTGCCAACGAACCGACGGCCAGCCGACTCAGCTCGCCCGCATCCGGCAAGCCGCCCGCACGATCCGCGCCGTCGGATTCGGCGTCATGTCGAGAAAACGCATCGGCTTGGGCGAGGCGCTGTAGTCGGCCACATGGTGCGGCTCGCCGCGCCACAGCGGCTCGGCATAGAAGCGCGCCTGCACGTAGGTCGCGCTTTTCGCCTGGCAGTCGAAGACCACGCGCGACTCATACGAGCGATAGGGGATGCGGTCCCAGTTGAAGCGCGGGCCCGAGCGGTTCACGCGCACGTTCATCTCGATCAGCGGCTTCTCGGGCGCGGCTTCGCCTTCCGCGGGCGGCGGTGCCGCGATGCGGTTCGGATCGACCTGCACCGTGTCGGCCGCCTTGTCGAGCGGATCGCCGACCACGGTGAACCATGCGGGCTGCGCCCATGCCAGGCTGCCCGCCACTGAAAGACCCGCCGCCAGCCACCAATGCCTCACGCGTTTGCTCCTCGTTGTCGCGACCGGGCCCCGCCAGGTCGGCAGGGAAAATAACCGAAGAATCCGGTTCGCTGACACAGGAATTTACAGTTTGGGGCCTGCCGGATTTGTCGGACGCCGACGTGGAGGACCTGCGGAAAGCATGCCGTTGGCCCGCCCGACGCCGGACAAAGCTTGCGCGCCGGCCGCATGCCGAGGCGTTTTCCGACATGACGTCAACGCATGACCCACCGAATTTGCAAAGGATCGCACCCATGACCAGAAAGCTCATCAGCTCCGGCTCCACCTTCGAACAGCAGATCGGCTACTCGCGCGCCGTCGTCGCGGGCGACTGGGTGTTCGTCTCGGGCACCACGGGCTTCGACTACCGCACCATGACCATCTCGGACGACGTGGTCGAGCAGACCGAGCAATGCCTGAGGAACATCGAGGCGGCGCTGCAGGAGGCCGGCGCCAGCCTGCGCGACGTGGTGCGCGTGACCTACGTGCTGCCGAACGGCGCCGAGTTCGAGGCCTGCTGGCCGGTGCTGCGCAAGTACTTCGGCGAGGTGCGCCCCGCGGCGATGATGATCTCGGCGGGACTGGCCGATCCGCGCATGAAGATCGAGATCGAGGTGACGGCGCTGCGCGGTTGAGTGGATGGGAAGAGAGGCAACGCGCAGCCTCGACTCACCGCGCGGGACGGCAGCGAGCCGCGCTCGCCGCCACCTGCTCACAGACCATTGCTCACATAGAACGGCCGCGAGGCATAGAAGCGCTGTTTCGCGATGTCGGCGGTCAGCATCTCGACGTCCTTCTGGGCAATGCCGTACTGTCCCTTGAAGACCTGGGCCGCGATCCCCTTGGCGATCTGCCGGAACGACTGCGTGCCGACGTCGCGGCCATTGACCGCCAGGATGTACAGGGCCTCGGCGATATAGCCCATGGCCTCGTTCTCGTACCCCGAATGCTTGCCCAACGTCAGCATGTCGAGGTGCGCATGCGTCGCCTCGTGGATCACCAGCGCGCGGTCGCGCTCGTCGAGCAGGTTCAGTGTTTCCGCCACGTCCATGACACCGAATCTGGCGTCGTACTCCGCGGCATTGCCCTTCCCGACGTTCGTGCCGATCCGGATCTTTCCGGTTTCGACGGCGCGCGCGACGTCACGGTAGGCGCTCGGCCAGACCCTCAGGTTGTTGATCGCGAAGTTGTGCTTCGCGATCGCCCTGTCGTATTTCAGGATCTGGATGACATGACTCTTCACGGTGGCGTTCACTGACGGCTCCTCGACGGTTGTCCCAAAGAAGCCTGGATTCTGCGAAGACCACGGGCCTTGCGACCATATGCTGTTGGAGGTGGCGGCACCCCGCCGGGGCCGCGCTTACGGCCGATCACATTTGGGAGTGCCCCGGCCGCTCGGGGCCGAGGCGTGTTCGTCAGAGCCCCCCAGGCGCCCGCCGGACGATGTCCCGTACCCGGAGGCGCCGCGGCTTCACGAAACGCAGCGTCATGCGGTCCGATTCGCCGATGGCGAGGTACTTCGCGCGTTCCACCTCGCCGCCGCGCAGCGTCGGCGGCAGCGCCCAGACGCCGTTCGCATGGTCGCGCGTGTCGCGCGGGTTGGCGTTGATCTCGCTCTCGCCGTCGAACACGAAGCCGGCCGCGCGGGCGCGCGCGATCACGAAGTCCTGCGCCACGTAGCCGCTGTCGATGGTCCGCGCGAGCGAGGTGCCGGGCAGCGCGCGATGCTCCTCCACCCCGAGCACGCCGCCGGGCTTGAGCACGTCGTAAAAGGCGCGCAAGGTCTCGTCGAAATGGCCGTCGGCGATCCAGTTGTGGATGTTGCGGAAGGTCAGCACCGCGTCGGCGCCACCCGGCGGATGGATGTCGGTGAAGCGGTCGGTGGGCAAAGTGCCGAGCACCACGCGGCCGTAGTTGGCTGGATCGTCCGCGAGTTTCTTCGCGAAGGCCGTGCGGGCGCGTTGCTGCTCGGGCGTGCCGTCGGCCGGCGCATGGGCCGCGTAGAGGCGGCCTCGGGCTTTCAGAAAGGGCGCGAGGATCTCCGTGTACCAGCCGCCGCCCGGTGCGATCTCGACCACCGACCACTCGGGCCGCAGGCCGAAGAAGGACAGCGTCTCGAGCGGATGCCGCGCGCCGTCGCGCGCGCGGTTGCCCGCGCTGCGCTGCGGGCCGTCGATCGCCGACTGCAGCGCGGCGAGCGCGGGATCGGTCGCGCCCATGGCAACGGGCGCGACGGCGGCCGAGGCCAGGCCCAGCAGCAGCGCGCGGCGCCGGTCCGAGTGACGGCCGGGCATGGCGACAAGGGATGCGATGGACATGGGACGCTGCTCTTTCTCGAAATGGACGCTCTCAGGCCAGGGCGGCATCCGCGCGTGCTTCGAGCGATCGCGCGGCCGCGCCGGCCACGCGCGGCAGCACATGATCGGCGAAGCGGCGCATTTCCGCTTCGAAGGGCTGGAACTGCAGCATGAACAGCTCGATGCCGGCCGCGTGGAAGGCCTCGATGCGGCGCGCCACGCTGTCGTAGCTGCCCACGAGCTCGGCCGCGGTGCCGCCGTTCGAGCCCACGCGCGGCGACTTCTGCGCGGTCTGGAACATCACGGCCTTGGGATCGATGTTGGGTTTGTTGGCCGCGCGCAGCGGCGCGTCGAGCGCCGCGAGCGCGAGCAGCCGCGCATGCTCGGTGCGTGCCTCCTCGTCGGTCTCGCGCGCGACCACGAAGGCCGAGAGCCCGAACTGCAGCGGCGCCCAGCCGGCCGGCCGCTCGCGGCGCCGCAGGTCGGCGATCAGCGCCTGCACGTCGGCCAGCGGCTGGCCGTTGATGAACCAGGTGTCGCCGCGATCGGCCACCAGCGCGCGCGCCGGCTCCGATTCGCCGCCCACGTAGATGCGCGGCCGCGCACGGTGCAGGCCCGCCGGGCTCAGCCGGTAGTCGTCGAGCCTGAAATGCTCGCCCGCGAAGCGCGTGCGCTCGCCGCGCAGCAGCGACTCCACCACCTCGATCCATTCGCGGCCATAGGCATAGCGCGCATCGTGCTCGGCGAAGGGAATGCCGGCGCGCTCGAGCTCGGGCCGGTTCCAGGCATTGACGAGGTTGATCGCGAAGCGCCCGCCGCTGATCTCCTCGATGCCCAGCGCCATCTTCGCGAGCACCGCCGGGTGATAGAGGTAGGGCTTGATGGCCGCGATGATCTCGATGCGCGAAGTGAGCGCGGCCAGCGCCGCGGCCGCCGTCCAGGCCTCGAGCTGGGCGCTCTCGCCATCGTGCGGATTGACCGTGTGCTGCGCCACCAGCACCGAGTCGAAACCGAGCCGCTCGGCCTCGAGCACCAGCGCGCGGTTGCGCCGCCAGGAGGCGTCGTAGGGTTCATCGGGATCCTGCAGCGCGGCGCGGCTGCCGTGCACCAGCGCCCAGATGCCGAAGCGCGGGCCGGGCCCGCTGGAAGAAGTAGAGGTCATGGCGATGAGGAAGGGTTATGCCGCGGCATCGCGCAGCAGCGGCAGCAGCTGCTCGCCCTGCCGGCGGATCTCGTGGAGGTAGGGCGTGTCGGACAGCACGAAGTGCGTGATGCCCAGCGCCTGGTACTTGCGCAGCGAGCGCGCGACGTCCTGCGCCGAGCCCACCAGCCAGGTGGTGGCGGCACCGCCGCCGCCGTACTTGCCGGGCGTGGTGTAGAGGTTGTCGTCGAGTACCTCGCCGCGCTCGTGCAGCCGCAGCAGCCGGCGCTGGCCCACGGCCTGCGCGCGGTCGGGCTCGCCGGGCGCCGCGCCGCGCGCCATCTGCGCCACCTTCGCCTCGGCATCGGCCCAGGCCTCCTCGGTGGTGTCGCGCACCAGCGTCGTGACCCGCAGGCCGAAGCGCAGCGGCGGAAGATCGCGTTCGAGGCCGCGGCTCAGCGCCTTCAGCCGTTCGATGCGTTCCTGGATGCCGTCGCGCGGCTCGCCCCAGAACAGCTGCACGTCGGCCTCGGTCGCCGACACCCGCTCGGCCACCTCGGAGGCGCCGCCGAAATAGATCGTCGGATGACGCCGCGCGCCACGCACCTCGATGCGCGGCTGCACGGTGGCGCTCTCCACGCCGAAGTGCTCGCCGCGGTACGTCACGCCCTCCTCGGTCCAGAGCCGGCGCACCAGGTGGATGAACTCGCGCGTGCGCGCATAGCGCTGCGCGGGGTCGCCCTCGCTGTCGCCATAGGCCGCGAGCTGGTCCTTGCCCGAGACGATGTTGATGCGCACGCGGCCGCCGCTCAGGTGGTCGAGCGTGGCCGCGGCCGATGCGAACTGCGCGGGCCGCCAGTAGCCGGGGCGGATCGCGATCAGCGGCTCGAAAGTGGTGGTGCGCGCGGCCAGCGCGGTCGCCACCGTGAAGGTGTCGGGCCGGCCCCAGCCGGCGCCGATCAGCGCGCCCTTCCAGCCATGCGCCTCGAGCGCCAGCGCATGCCGGGTCAGCGTGTCGAGGCTGTTGTGCCCCTCGACGGCGGCATCGCCGCGGTGGCCGGCCACGACCTGGTTGGGGATGTACCAGAGGAATTCGGTGGGTTCGCTCATCGCCGTGCCCCCACCACCGGAACGCAAGCGCGCGATGCGGATATGCACATGTGCTTTTCTTCGTTCGCCCGCGAGCGGCTTCGCTCCATCGTTGGGTTCTTCATTTCACCGATTTCCAAAGGATTCCTCGCATGAGCCGCGACCGACTCTTCCTGCTCGAGGCAGGCTTCACCGACGACAGGCACCCGGGCGATGCCTTCGTCTGCCCCGACGGCCTGCCCATCGAGGGGCTGCTGGCCTCGGCGCCCGAACAGGCCGCGCGCCTCGAGGTGCACCGGCTGCCGTTCCCGCGCCCGCGCGCGGCCGTGGTGGCGCTGCTCGACGAGGCGCACCAGAGCCTGCCGGTGCTGGTGTTCGGCGACGAGCCGCCGGCACCGGCCGACGCGCAGTCGCTCGGCGCCTTGCGCTTCGTGACCGACACGCGCCGCATCCTCGCGCTGCTGGCCGAGCGCCACGGTTTTCCGAAGGTGCATTGACCCCCGCGCGGGCGCGGCCCGGCTTCAGGCCACCGCGTGCAATTGCGGTCGCGGCGCGGCGGCGCGCTCGGCCTGCGGCTGCAGCTGCCGCAGCACCGGCAGCGCACGCGAGACCGCCAGCGCGATGCGCGCGCGCAGCAGCTCGCTGCGCACCTGGTAGTTCTCGAAATCGCGGTCGGTGGCGTAGACACCGATCGGCAGCGTGTGCGACTGGAAGAAGCTGAACAGCGGCCGCAGCTGGTGGTCGATCACCAGCGCATGTCGCTCGCTGCCGCCGGTCGCGGCCAGCAACACCGGCTTGTCGATCAGCGCATCGTGGTGCACGAAGTCGAGGAAGTGCTTGAACAGGCCGCTGTAGGCGCCGCGGAACACGGGGCTGGCGGCGATCACCAGGTCGGCCGACTCGAGGGCCACGAGGGCTTCCTCGACCGCGGCCGGCAATTGCGGGCGGTAGAGCACCGCGCCGAACTGCGGCACCAGGTTGCCGATCTCGATCACGCGGCTCTCGACCGGGATCGCCTGGGCGATGCCTTCGATCAGCTCCTCGACCAGCACCAGGGTGCGCGAGGGGCGTTGCAGGCCGCCGGACAGGGCGACGATCTTGAGGGGGGTTTGGGGCATGGGATGGATGGCGCGGCCGGCGGGCTGCGCGTGTGCAGACTAGGGCTGCGGCCATTCTGCGCGCCGTGCGCGGCGCGTGAACCTCGACTTTCGCATGTGCTTCTGCGAACTTCGTCTATGCGCCGCACGGGGTGCGCCGCGCGCATGGCAGGCATGCGCGGCGGCCATGGGAGAAGCCGCATATGGGCCGCATATGGATGTGCGCAATCGTTCGTTCCGCGCGGCCGATGCGCGTCCCAGAATCGCGCCGGCCCTCTCCCTCCCCCTCTTCTCTCTTCCCCCGCATGACGCTCCCCACCTCCGCCATCGATCATCCCTGGGGCGCACCGCCCAGCGCGCGCTACGACGAACTCGCGCGGCCGTTCCGCGCCGTGTTCGCGCGCATCCGCGAGGGCGCGGTGGCGCGCGACCTCGCGCACCAGCTGCCGCACGAGGAGATCGGCTGGCTGCGCGAAGCCGGCTTCGCGCGGCTGCGCCTGCCGGTCGAACGCGGCGGCGCCGACGCCAGCCTGGTCGAACTGTTCGCGCTGCTGACCGAGCTCGGCGCGGCCGACACCAACGTGGTCAACGCCCTGCGCGCGCACTTCGGCTTCACCGAGGACGTGCTGCTCGCACCCGAGTCGCCGTGGCGCACGCACTGGCTCGAGCGGCTCGCCGCGGGCGAGCTCGTGGGCTCGGGCTTCTCGGAGACCGGCGACGCCAAGGTCGGCGCCTTCTCGACCCGGCTGCGCGCCACGCCGCGCGGGCTGCGGCTCGACGGGCGCAAGTTCTACACCACCGGTTCGCTGTTCGCCGACTGGATCAACGCCGTGGCCGACGACGACGAAGGCCAGCCCACGATGATCTCGGTGCCGCGCCAGGCCGCGGGCGTGCAGGTGCTCGACGACTGGGACGGCTTCGGCCAGGCGCTCACCGCGAGCGGCACCGCCACCTTCGAGGACGTGGCCATCGATCCGCTGTGGGTCAACCCGAGCAAGCAGCGCTTTCCCTACGCCTCGCCCTACTTCCAGACCGTGCACCTGGCCTCGCTGGCCGGCATCGCGCGCGCCTCGAGCGACGACCTCGCGCAGCGCGTGCGCGAACGCGACCGCAGCTACAGCCACGGCAATGCCGCGCGCGTGTCCGACGATCCGCAGATCCTGCAGGTGGTGGGCCGCGGCCGCAGCGCGGCCTACGGCGCGGGCGCGATCGTGCTGCAGGCAGCCGGCGCGCTGCAGCGCGCGCACGATGCGCACCTCGACGGCGCGCTGCCCGACGAGGCGCGCGCCGCTGCCGCGGCCGCCTCGCACGTGGAGGTCGACCAGGCGGTCTCGGTCGTCACGCGGCTGGTGCTCGACGCGAGCACCGAGCTGTTCGACGCGCTCGGCGCCTCGGCCACGCTGCGCACCCACGGGCTGGACCGCTACTGGCGCAACGCGCGCACCATCTCCTCGCACAACCCGCGCGTCTACCGCGAACGCCAGGTCGGCGCCTTCGCGGTCAACGGCACGCCGCCGCCGACCTTCTATCGCGTCGGAAAGAGCTGAACGCGGACGGCGGCCCGCCGCCCGGCTTCAGCCATAGCCGTAGGGATTCGGCACGTCGCCCGCCAGCAGCCAGGCACCGATGCCCTGGTGCCGGTAGTCGAGCGGGTCGTGCAGCGTGTGCACGCGCACGTTGCGCCAGTAGCGGTCGAGGTTGTGCTTCGAGGCGGTGCCGCGCGCGCCCACCAGCTCGAAGATCTGCGAGGTGACATGCAGCGCCGTGCGCGCGGCCTGCGTGCGCGCGGCGGCCACATCGATCGCGAGTGCCCCGCGGCTGTCGGCCGTGAGCGCGAAGCCCTGTTCCCAGGCCTGCTGGAAGCGCTCGTTGGCCTGGTTCGACAGCGCGGTGGCAGCCTGCAGCGCCGACCACATCTCGCCCGCGCGCAGTTGCAGCAGCCGGTCGTCCTCGGCGCGCTCGACGCCGGCCATGGGCCAGGGCTGGGTGTGGGCGCGCAGGTGCTCGATGGCGGCGCGCAGCGCGCCGAAGGCGTTGCCGAGGTAGATCTCGGTCAGCACGATCTGGCCGATCAGGTTGCGCAGCGTGGCGCGCGGGCTCGAGGCCACGCCGGGCGGGCCGAGGATCTCGTCGTGCGCGATGCGCACGCGCCGGAACTCGACGTTGCCGCTGTCGGTCTGGCGCTGGCCCATGTTGTCCCAGTCGCCGAGCACCGTGATGCCGGCGCGCGAGGTCGGCACCACGGCGAACAGCCGGTCGGTGGGCTCGGGGCCGAGCACCACCGAGACGTTGAGCACGTCGGAGTCCGGGGCGCCCGAGCAGAAGCCCTTCACGCCGTCGATCTCGATGCCGTCGTCGGTGCGCGCCGCCTGCAGCCGGGTGTCGCGCGCATTCACCGCATTGCCCCAGAACCAGCGCTTCTCCACCGCCTCGCCGAGGAAGCGCGCCTGCTGCGCCTCGGAACCGAACAGCAGCACGCTCGCCACCTGCAGGTGCTGGAAGCCGAACAGGTGCGCGAGCGAGCTGTCGGCCTGCGCGAGCCGGCGCAGGATGCGGAAGATCAGCGGCCAGGCCGCCTGCTGGCCGCCATGGGCCGCGGGGATCGCGAGCGTGAGCAGGCCGCTGCGGCGCAGCAGCGCGCGTTCGGCCAGTGCCGTGCCGCCCGCGCGGTCGCGCTCGGCGGCGCTGGCGGCCAGGGTGTTCGCGAGCGCGAGCACCGGCTCGGTGAAGATGCCGAAGTCCTCGGCGAAGGGATCGGCCGCCGATGGCGTGCCCTGGGGAGCGGAAGAAGAGGACACGGGATGGCGGCCTGCGGTGGAGAAGAGGAAGCGGAAAGCGGGGGCGGGCCGGAACGCGGGATCGGAGAGCGGCGACGCCTGCCGCGGCGGCTGCACGCATGATGCCGAGCCGGCCCCCGTTCGCTTAGAACATTCCGGAGCATGGATATGCGCCGCGCGTTCAGCGCCGGTGGTCGACGCGCCGCGCCAGCCACTCGCCGACGAACTGGATCGCCGACACCAGCGCGATCAGGATCACGATCACCTCGAACATCACGCGCGTCTCGTAGCGCTCGTAGCCGTAGCGGATCGCCAGGTCGCCGAGGCCGCCCGCGCCCACGGCGCCCGCCATGGCCGAGGCATTGACCATCGCGATCACGCTGACCGTCATGCCGCCGATGATCCCGGGCAGCGCCTCGGGCAACAGCACGTGGCGCACGATGTGCCAGCGCCGGCAGCCCATGGCGCGCGCGGCCTCGACCAGGCCGGCGTCGACGTCGTTGAGGCTGACCTGCGCGATGCGCGCATAGAACGGGATCAGGTTGGCCGCCAGCGGCACCACCGCGGCCCAGGTGCCGAGCGTGGTGCCGACCAGGAAGCGCGTGACCGGCAGCAGCGCGATCAGCAGGATGATGAACGGGATCGCGCGGCAGACGTTCACCGCGATCGACAGCGCCCGGTGGAAGCGCGGCCGCGGATAGAGGTTGCGCGGCGCCGTCACCGTGAGCACCACCGCGAGCACCAGCCCCAGCGCGATCGCGATGAAGGCCGAGACGCCCACCATCAGCAGGGTCTGGAAAAAGGCCTGGACGTACTTGTCAATCTGCGGCGTGGACATAGCCCAGGACCTCGATGCGGTCGGCCGCGAGCGCCTGGCGCGCGGCGTCGATGTCGAAAGAAGGGTCCGCGCCCACCGGCACGGCCACCAGCAGCCGGCCCTGCGCATGGCCGCGGATGCGGTCGAGCCCGCCGTGCAGCCAGGTCGCGCCGGGGCCCAGCGCGGCCAGTGCCTCGAAGGGCAGGCCCCGCGGCCGCGCGGCGCCGTCGAAGCCCAGGCTCAGCACCCGCAGGGCCGACCGGCCCGGGATGCCTTCGAGGCCTTCGAGCTCCGGCACCAGTGCCGCCGCCAGGTCGGGCGGCAGGTCGTGCAGCAGCGGCTGCAGCAGCGCGCGCGTGGCCTCGGCCCGCGGCTTGCCGAACACGCGCCACACTTCGCCGAGCTCGACGAGGCGGCCGCGGTCGAGCACCAGCACGCGGTCGCAGACCTCGCGGATCACCGCCATGTCGTGCGTGATCAGCACCACCGTGAGGCCGAAGCGCCGGTTGATGTCGCGCAGCAGCGCGAGGATAGCCTGCGTGGTCTCGGGATCGAGCGCCGAGGTCGCCTCGTCGCACAGCAGGATCTGCGGCCGGTGCACCAGCGCGCGCGCGATGCCCACGCGCTGCTTCTGCCCGCCCGAGAGCTGCGCCGGCCAGGCATCGGCCTTGTCGGCCAGGCCCACGAGCTCGAGCAGCTCGTCCACGCGCTCGCGGATGCGCCGCGGCTCCACGCCCGCCACCTTGAGCGGCAGCGCGACGTTGTCGCGCACGGTCTTGGCCGACAGCAGGTTGAAGTGCTGGAAGATCATGCCGATGCGCCGGCGCAGCGCGACCAGGCCGTCCTCGTCGAGGCCGCCCACGTCCACGCCGTCGACGCGCACCGTGCCGCCGCTCGCGGCCTCGAGCGCATTGACGGTGCGCAGCAGCGTGGACTTGCCAGCGCCGCTGCGCCCGATGATGCCGAAGACCTCGCCGCGCTCGACGGCGAACGAGACCGCCTCGAGCGCCGCCACCGTGCCTGCCGCGCCCGCGTAACTCTTGGAGACCTGCTCGAAGACGATGTGGGCCGGCGCCGGTGCCGGCGTCGTCGCGGCGCTCAGAACACGGGCAGTACCGAACCCTGGTACCGCGTCTGGATGAACTGGCGCACCTCCTCCGACTGATAGGCCTGGACCAGCGGCTTGACCCAGGCCGCGTTCCTGTCCTTCTCGCGCACCACGATGATGTTGACGTAGGGGTTGTTCTCCTTCTTCTCGACCGCGAGGCCGTCGCGCGTGGCGATCAGGCCGACCTGGTAGGCGAAGGTGTTGACGATGGCCGAGGCATCCACGTCCTCGAGCGAACGCGCAAGCACCACCGAGGCGGCCTCCACCAGCTGCACCTTCTTCCTGTAGCCGGTCACGTCGGCCAGCGTGGCGGTGCCCTTGAAGGGATCGAAGCCTTCGCGCAGGGTGAGCACGCCCTGGTCGCGCAGCACGACCAGCGCGCGCGTCTGGTTGCTCGGGTCGTCGGGAATGCCGAGCTTGGCGCCGTCGGGCAGGTCCTTGAAGGCCTTGTGCTTCTTCGAATAGAAGGCGATCGGCGAGATGTAGGTATTGCCCACGCTGACCAGCTTGTAGCCGCGCTGCTTGACCTGGTCGTTGAGGAAGGGGATGTGCTGGAACGAATTGGCCTCGAGGTCGCCATTGTTGAGCGCCTCGTTGGGGCTGGCCGAGCCGGTGATGACCACCGGCTTGACCTCGAGGCCGTTGCGCCTGGCGACCTTGGTGACCACTTCCCAGATCTCCTCGTCGACGCCGCCGCGCACGCCCACGCGCAGGGTCTGCGATTGCGCGAGGGCCGCGGTCTGCGACCAGAGCGCGGTCGAGGCGAGGACGAGTGCGCCGAGGGCGCGAAGAACACTGCGTGTGTGCATGGCTTTCTCTTTTCGGTTGCCGGTTTTTTTCCTGCGGCCGATCTTCGAAGGCCCCGCCATGGCGGAAAAGGAAAGTTTTCGCACAAGCAATCTCGCTGCGCGACGAAGGCGCGGATCGATCCGCGCCGCGCGCCGCTGACGCGCTTGCACATGCGCATTCCGAAGTTGCCGTGGCGCAGGCTCGCCGATACGGTCGACGGCTTCGCATGCCACCTTGCCTGGAGTTCCTTCGATGACCGCTTCGCTGCCTTCCCTCCCGCTTCCGCCGAGCCGCCGCACGCTGGTGCGCGGTGCCGCCGCCGCGCTCGGCGCCGCCGGCCTCGGCCTGCTGGGCCGCCGTGCCTGGGGCGCCGACAACGACAAGCCGATCACGCTGTCGTGGACCGGCACCGGCCTGTGCCTGAGCCCGATCGTGGTCGCCAACGAACTCGGTTACTTCACGAAGAACAACGTGAAGGTGGAGATCATCAATTTCGCGGGCGCGGTCGACCAGGTGCTCGAATCGATCGCCACCGGCAAGGCCGACATCTCGCTGGGCCTGATCCATGCCTGGCTCAAGCCGCTGGAAGCGGGCTTCGACGTGAAGGTGGTGGGCACCGCGCATGCGGGCTGCATCCGCGTGCTCGCGCCCAAAACCTCGGGCATCGCGAGCATCGAGGCCGTGAAGGGCAAGACCATCGGCGTCTCGAGTCCCGCGGGCTATGGGCGCCAGTTCTTCTCGACCGCGCTGGCGCGGCGCGGCGTGAACCCCGACCAGGACGTGCAGTGGCGCGTGTTCCCGGCCGACCAGCTCGACATCGCGCAGAAGAAGGGCGAGATCGACGTCATCGCCGACTCGGACCCGAACCTCTACCTGATCGAGAAGCGCAACCCCGGCGCCTACCTCGAGATCGCCAACATCCTCAAGGGCGACTTCAAGGACCGGCTGTGCTGCATCGTCGCGGCGCGCGGCGAACTGGTGAAACGCAATCCGCAGCAGGTGGCGGCCGTGGTGCGATCGCTGCACCAGGCCGCGGACTTCATCGCCGAAAACCCCAACGAGGCCGGGCGCGCGGTGAGCAAGCTGTTCCCGAAGGTGGCGCAGCAGGACCTCGGCAGCATCCTCTCGACCATAGGCTACACGCACCACGCCAGGCGCTTCGATCTCGCGAAGGAGATCGAGAGCTATGCGGTCGACCTCAAGCAGGTGGGGGTGCTCAAGAAGAGCACCGATCCGGCGCGCTTCGCGAAATTCCTGACGGTGGACGTGCTGGCCTGAGCGCCTGCTTCAGGCCGCCAGCGGCTCGGGCACCGCGGCCAGCAGCGAGCGCGTGTAGTCGTGCGCGGGCCGCGACAGCACCTCCTCCACCGGCCCCTGCTCGACCAGCCGGCCACGGTTGAGCACCAGCACGCGGTCGGCCACATGGCGCACGAGGTTGATGTCGTGCGAGATGAACAGCAGCGCCGTGCCCAGCCGCGACTGCAGCTCGGCGATCAGGTCGATGACCTGGGCCTGCACCGAGACGTCGAGCGCCGACACCGGTTCGTCGCAGACGATCAGCGCGGGCTGTGCCGCGAGCGCGCGCGCGATCGCCACGCGCTGGCGCTGGCCGCCCGAGAGCGAACGCGGAAAGCGCTCGGCCAACTCGGGCGCCAACCCTACCTGCTGCAGCAGCGCCGCGATGCGCGCGCCCACCTCGGCGCGCGGCAGGCCCTGCAGGTTCTCGGCGATCACCTGCGACACGCGGTAGCGCGGATCGAAGCTGCTCAACGGATCCTGCGGGATGTACTGCAGCCGTGGCCGCAGCGGCCGCCGCGCGGCCTCGGAAGTGCCCGACCAGGGCTGGCCCAGCAGCCGCACCGTGCCCGCGTCGGGCTCGAGCAGGCCGAGCACGATCTTCGCGCAGGTGGACTTGCCCGAGCCAGATTCGCCGACCAGGCCGAGCACCTCGCCGGCCGCGATCGAGAACGACAGGTCCTCGAGCGCCACGAAGTCCTCGCGCGGACCCAGACCGCGCCGCACCGCGAAGCGCTTGCCGATGCCCCGGACCTCGAGCACCGGTGCCTGCGCGGCCGGCACCGGCGCGCGCGGCGGCAGCGGCTCGCGCACGATGCGCAGCCGCGCCTCGGGGCCCGCGCCGGTTGACTCGAAGCGCGCCGACGACAGTCGGCTGCCGCGCGAGGAGGTCGAGGGAACGGCCGCGATCAGCTGCCGGGTGTAGCCATGGCGCGGGCTCGACAGCACGTCGCGCACCGGGCCTTGCTCGAGCACGCGGCCGTGGCGCATCACCAGCACACGGTCGGCGATGCCCGCCACCGCCGACAGGTCGTGGCTGATCAGCAGCAGGCCGCTGCCTTCGTCGTGCACGCGCCGCGCCAGCACCTCGATCACCTGCTTCTGCAGCGCCGCGTCGAGCGCGGTGGTGGGCTCGTCGGCCACGATCAGCGGCGGCAGGCCCGCGATGGCGGCCGCGATCAGCGCACGCTGGCGCAACCCGCCCGAGAGCTGGTGCGCGTACTGGCCGATGCGGCGTTCGGGATCGGGCATGCCCACGCGCGCGAGCGTTTCCAGCACGCGCCGGCGCACCGCCGCGCGGCCGCGCAGCAGGCCGTGATGCTCGAGCACCTCGCCGACCTCGCGGCCGATGGGGCGCAGCGGATCGAGCGACACCAGCGCGTCCTGCATCACCAGCCCCGCGAAGGTGCCGCGCAGGCGGCGCCAGTCGGCGGCATCGAAGCGGTTCGCGTCGCGCCCGTCGATCAGGAATTTGCGCGCGTTCACGCGCGTGCCCGGCCCCGCGAGCGCGAGCAGGCTGCGCGCGGTCACGCTCTTGCCCGAGCCCGACTCGCCGACCAGCGCCACGCATTCGCCGCGCGCGATGCGCAGGTCGAGCGCCTCGACCACGGTGCGCTCGCCCGCGGGCGTGTCGAAGCGGACCGTAAGGCCTTCCACATCGACCAGCGGAACATCGCTCATGCCGGCCTCCCCTCGAAGCGCCGCTGCAGATGGTGGCCGAGCACGGTGAACGAGATCACCGTGAGCGTGATGGCCGCGCCCGGGAACACGCCGGGCCACCAGGCCACGCGCAGCACGTCGCGGCTCTCGGCCAGCATCACGCCCCACTCGGGCGTGGGCGGCTGCGGGCCGAGGCCCAGGAAGCTCAGGCCCGAGGCCGCGAGCACGGTCGATCCGACGTAGACGGTGGCGGTCACGGGCACCGCCACCAGCACGTTGGGCAGCAGATGGCCGAAGAACACCTGGGCGCGGCTGCGGCCGTAGATGTAGGCATGGGTCACGTAGTCGGCCTGGCGCACGATGCGCGTCTGCGCGCGCGCCACGCGCGCGAACTTCGGAATGCCCGCGATGCCGACCGCGAGCGCGATGTTGGCCAGCCCCGGGCCCAGGAACACCACCACCAGCATCGCCAGCAGCACGCCCGGAAAGGACGAGATCACGTCGAACAGCCGCGACAGCCCCTCGTCGAGCAGCCATTGCTTCTGGCCCGCCACCAGGCCCAGCAGCACGCCGGCCAGCACCGAGATCGCGGTGCCGCCGATGCCGATGAACAGCGAGTAGCGCGCGCCATGCACGGTGCGCGAGAGCACGTCGCGGCCGAGCCGATCGGTGCCGAAGGGATGCTCGGCGCCCGGCGGCTGCAGCACCGCGAGGAAGTCGCCCTCGAGCGGATCGAGCGGCGCCAGCCAGCGCGGCGCGACGGTGGCGATCACCAGCAGCGCGACGAACAGCGCCGACAGCAGCACCGCGAGCGGCGGCAGGCGCCGGCGCGGCGCGCTCGACGCGGGTGCGCCACCCGCGGGCAGCGCGACGGTCTCGGATGCGGAAGTCATGATGCCTTGAGCCTCGGGTCGATCAGTGCATAGAGCAGGTCCAGCAGGGTGGACGCCGCGACGTGGATGAAGGCCGCCAGCAGCACCACCGCGAGCACCACGGGCGCATCCTGGCTCAGCACCGCGTTGAGCGTGACCGTGCCCAGGCCGGGCCGGCCGAACACCTTCTCGGTGATGACGGCGCCGCCGAGCAGGCCGCCGATGATCCAGCCGCCGAGCGTGACCACGGGCAGCGCCGCATGGCGCAGCACGTGCCGCAGGCGCAGCCGCAGCTCACCCAGGCCGCGCGCGCGCACCGTGACCACGAAGGGCTGCTCGAGCGCGCGCTCCATCGCCTCGCGCAGCACCTGCGCCAGCAGGCCCGCGGTCGGCAGCGCCAGCGCGGTCGCCGGCAGCACCAGCGCGCGCCAGTCGGCCGCACCCGAGACCGGGAACCAGCGCAGCGTGAACGAGAAGGCCATCAGCAGCAGGATGCCGAGCCAGAACACCGGCGTGGAGGCGAACACCAGCTCCAGCATGGAGGCCGCCGCGCGCGCGAAGCGCCCGCGGCCCGAGGTCAGCGTGGCCACCACCACCGCGAACAGCAGCGCCAGCACGCCGGCCGCGAGCGCGAGCTCGACCGTGGGCCACAGCTGCGCCATCACCACGCGCGCCACCGGCTGGCGCAGTTCGTACGAGGTGCCGAAGTCGCCGCTGGCGATGCGCGCCAGGAAGCCCAGGTACTGCTCCCACAGCGGGCGGTCCAACCCCCACTCGGCCGCGATGGCCTCGCGCAGGCCCGGGTAGTCGAGGTCGCCGGCCAGGATGTCCTCAACCCGGCCCGGCAGCGCATGCAGGGCCAGGAAGGCCGCGGTGGCGCTGCCCCACGCCACCAGCAGGCCGGCGCCCAGCCGCGAGATCACCAGTCGCCACATGACGGGCTCAGCGCTCCGACAGCCACACGTCGTGGAAGTTCGACGGCGAGTCGAGCTGCGTCTCGAACGACAGACCGCGCACCCGGCTCTTGGCCGCGAGCTGGTAGTTGGCCGAGAACAGCGGCACGATGATGCCCTGGTCCACCGCGTGGCGCTGCGCGGCGTCGACCAGCTTCTTCTTCTCCTCGAGATTCGTGGAAGCCAGCGCGTCGTTGATGTAGCCGAACAGCGTCCTGTCGCCCTTGTCGGCCACCGCGCGGATGAAGCCGCTCTCGCCGATGTTGCCCTGCAGCTCCTGCGCCGCGTCGGCCGGCAGGTAGGTGTTGGGATAGATGCTCCACGAGCCCTTCTGCAGCTGCTGCGCCCACTCGCCGCCGGTGACGAAGCGCAGCCGCAGGTCGAAGCCCAGGTTCTTGCGCAGCTGCGCCTGCAGGCCCTGGATCAGCACGTCGCGGTTGTCGCGCACGAAGGGCTGCGGGTAGCCGACCTCGATGGTCAGGCGCTGGCCGTCCTTGGTGCGGAAGCCCTCGGCGTCGCGGCCGGTCCAGCCCGCTTCGTCGAGCAGCTTGTTGGCCGCGGCCGGGTTGTTGCCCCAGCTGCCTTCGAGCGCCTTGTTGTAGAAGAAGCTGTCGGGGCCGATGTTCGACCAGGCGCGGCGGTAGGTGCCGCGGTAGACGCTCTTGACCAGCGCGTCGATGTCGGCGCCGTCGCGCAGCGCGCGGCGCACGCGCACGTCGGTGGCCGGCGGGATCGTGTAGTTGACGTTGAGCGTGAACGAGGTCTGCGCGCCCGCGGGTCCGACCAGGAACTGGAAGCCCGGCTGGTCCTTGAACAGGCCCACGTCGGTGGGCTGCACGCCCTCGATCACGTCGACCTGGCCCGAACTCAGCGCGCCCGCGCGCACCGCGTACTCGGGCAGGAAGCGCACCGTCACGCGGTCCAGCCAGGCCGGGCCCTGGTGCACCGCATAGCCGGGTGCCCACTGGTAGCGCGGGTTGCGCGCGAAGCCGGCCGACTGGCCGCGCACGTAGTTCTGGAACAGGAAGGGGCCGCTGCCCGCGATGGCGGGGCCGCCGCCGCACAGGTCGTCGCCCGACTGCAGCGACTTCGGCGAGATCAGGCCCAGCCGCACGCTGGCGATCGATTCGAGCAGGCCCGAGTCGGGCCGGGCCAGCTGCAGCCGGACCTCGCTGGCCGACACTACCTGCACGCGCTCCACGGCCTTGAGCAGTTCGCCGGCGGCATTGGTGTTCTTCGTGTCGCGCACGAAGTCGAAGTTGAACTTCACGGCCGCCGCGTCGAGCGGCGTGCCGTCGTGGAACTGCAGGCCCGGCTTGAGCTTGAAGGCGTAGGTCTTGCCGTCGGGCGAGACGCTCCACTCCTGCGCCAGCCAGGGCAGGAACTTGCCGCCCTTGCCCTTGGCGACCAACGAGTCGATGTAGTTGCGGATCAGGATGTAGGAGTTCTGCTGCGTCGAGCGGTGCGGGTTGAAGCAGATCGGATCGGTGGTGACGCCGAAGACCACCTCGCCGCCCTGGCGCGGCGTGTCGGCGGCCAGCGCGAGGTTCATGCCGCAGGCCGCGAGCAGGCCGGCCTGGAGGATGCGCGGCAACGCGCGCCGCGGGGAAGCAAGGACAAGGGAGATCTTCATGACGACGGAAAGGAACGTGGGAAAGCCGCGCGGACGAATCCGCGCCAGGAGGAGAGGACAAGGAGTCGGCGCGCGCGGCGCCGGCCGTGCAGGCCCGGGCGAACGCCCGTGCACGGGCAGCGCCGATCTTCGAAGCTCAGGGCTTCGCGGCTAACGAAAGTTTTCGCAGAAGCTATCTCGCTTAGCGCGAATGGAGCGCTTCAGCGCCTTTCATCCGCTCAATCCAGAAGTCCGTCCCAGTAGAGACGCGCTGCAGCCAGCACGGTCCGCATCTGCGTCGTGTGCGCGAGCCGGAAGGCCGCGCCGCGCACGGTCTCGTCGGGGAACTCGCTGACCAGCGTGAACGGCACGGTCGAACGCTCGTCGGTGATCACCATGCAGGGAATGCCGTTGATGGGCGCGAACGGCAGCTCGCCGACGTGGGCATGCCACATGCGCTGCTGGAGCGCATTGAACGCGGCCAGTTCAGCCGAGCCCGCGAGCAGTTCCTTCGTGAGCGCATCGAGGAAGCGCAGGCCGTCGTGGCCCCGGTGCTGGCGCAGGATCAGGAAGAAGCCCTTGGGCACCGTCCACAGCTCGCTGCCGCGCGGCACGTAGCCGGCGCGCGGGCGCGTCCATTCGTGCGCCGGGTAGCCATGCAGGCTCAGGTGCAGGCGCGCGCCGGTGCGCGCGATCGCCTCGAGCCGCGGCGCCTTCTCGCCGAAGGGCGGCTTGGTGCGCGCCTCGAGGTCGTCGCCCAGCGCGGTGTAGCGCGCGGCATGCGCCATGTGCGTGGGATCGGTCTCTTGAAGCCGGTGATGCAGCGCCGCGCCGTCGGGGTTCTCGAGCGCGACCAGCGCATAGTGCGCGCCGGGCAGCGCGTTGAGCAGCGGCGCCGCGCGCAACGCGCCGACCACGCCCGAGCTCTCGTTCGCATGCTGGCCGGCCGTGACCACCAGGCCCTGCCGCGTGCCGCGCACATGCAGGCCCGAGACCGGACGGCCCTGGAACGAGGTCACGCCGAAACGCTCGCCGGGCAGGCGCGCCATCGCGGCCTCGACCTCGACCGGGGCCAGCGAGCGGTCGGCGCTGTCGAGCACCAGGGTGGCGTCGACGGGCGGGTCCACCCGCCGATGCGCGGCCAGCCGCACCGTGACGCGCGTGTCGTCCTCGCTGCGCGAGATCAGCGGCACGATGTGGCCGGGCTGCAGCGTGCGGTCGGCATCGTCGAGGCCGGCGCGCGCCTTGAAGAACTCGAGCGCGCCGTAGTAGCAGTCCTCGTGCAGCGCCTCGAAGGTGTCGATGGTCTCCTCGCCGAAGGGCAGCCGGCGTTCGATGCCGGTGGTGGCGATCGCGATCTCGAGCGTGTCGAACAGCGGCAGCGTGTAGCTCCAGGCATGGCCGCGCACCGCGTCGAGCGCGGCCGCGCAGGCGGCCTCGAACTCGGTGGGCAGCGCGGCGTCGTGCACCAGCGCGTCGCCGTCCCAGACGCGCAGCCAGCCGCAGGGCGAGGCGGTGGCATCGTTGGGCGCGAACACGCGCCACTGCCGTTCGCCGGCGGTCACGAGGTGCTCGCCGGGCAGCTCGCCTTCGGCGAAACGCAGCGCGACGCCCTCGCCGAGCAGGCCGGCCAGCGGATAGGCCTCCAGGCGAAAGCGCTGGCCCTGGCCCGCGGGCGTGCGGACCTCGATCGAGGTCGCCCCATCGTCCTCGAATTCCTCGAGAAAGAAATGCACCAGCGGCTTGTAGGCGCTGCGCAGCACGGCCTGCACGCCCGCCGCGGCGAGCGCCTGCTCGGCGGCGCGGCGCATCGGCGCGTCCTCGAACAGCCAGGCTTCGATGCGCGTGACCGGGTGGGCGCCGAAGCGCTCGACCAGTTGCACCAGCGTGCGGGGGAAGGTGGCGTCGAGCAGCAGGGTCATGGCGGGAAGAATAAACCGCCTCGCGGCGTGGGGTTACCAACGGGCAGACACGCGGCCCCGGGGACGGGCGCCCCCAGTCTTGGCCCTCGGGCGCGCAATGCAAGCACGGAATCCGCATACGTTGAACCGTTTTCGTTCTTTGGCCCGCAGGTGGGCGCACGCTAGCCTGCGCCGGCTCCCGACTCACGGGGACCCCTCATGGAAAGCCTCGCCTCGATGTCTCATGTCTTCGACAACCTCCCGCTGCCCACGGCACCCGCTGCCGTCGAGCCGGCCGCCAAGCCGTTGCCGCCGCGCCGCGCGCCACGCGTGCTGTCGCGCAACCAATTGCTGCTGATCTCCTGGCTGGTGCCGGCCCTGGTGCTGGTGGCGTGGGAGCTGGCGGCGCGGGCCGGCTATCTCTCGATCCATGTGCTGCCCGCGCCCAGCAAGGTGGCGGCCACGGCCTGGGGCCTGATCCAGGAAGGACGGCTGATCAGCGACATGGGCACCAGCCTGCTGCGCGCGGCCACCGGCTTCGTGATCGGCGGCTCGATCGGCTTCGCGCTCGGCACGGTGGTGGGTTTCTCGCGGCTGGCCGAGGCGCTGTTCGACCGCAGCATCCAGATGATCCGCGCCATTCCCTTCCTCGCGATGCTGCCGCTGGTGATCGTCTGGTTCGGCGTGGACGAGGGCGGCAAGATCTTCCTGGTGTCGCTGGGCGTGATGTTCCCGATCTACATCAACACCGTGCTGGGCATCCGGCAGGTCGACCCCAAGCTGCTCGAGCTCGGCCGCGTGACGGGCCTGAGCAACGCCACGCTGATCCGGCGCATCGTGCTGCCGGGCGCGCTGCCCTCGATCCTCGCGGGCGTGCGCTATGCGCTCGCGGTGGCCTGGCTCGCGCTGGTGATCGCCGAGACCATCGCCACCAGCTCGGGCATCGGCTATCTCGCGATGGATGCGCGCGAGTTCCTGCGCACCGACGTGATCGTGCTGACCATCGTGGTCTACGCCACCATCGGCGTGGCCTCGGATGCGGTGGCCCGGCTGCTCGAACGCCGGCTGCTGGCCTGGCATCCCAACTATGCGGCGGGAGAGCGGCGATGAGCGCGCAACCATCGCAACCCGAGGCCCCCGCCGTCGTCGTGCACGGCCTGCAGCGCCGCTATGGCGAGCGCACCGTGATCGGCGGGCTCGACCTGCGCATCGCGCGCGGCGAGTTCGTCGCGCTGCTCGGCGAGAGCGGCTGCGGCAAGACCACGCTGCTGCGCGCGCTCGCCGGCCTCGATGCCATCGACGGCGGACGTATCGACGGACCGCGCCAGCCCGCGGTGGTGTTCCAGGAACACCGGCTGCTGCCGTGGGATTCGCTCTGGCGCAATGTCTCGCTGGGCCTCGACGAGGCTACCGGCAAGGCGCTCGCTCAAGCTGCGTTGGCCGAGGTCGGCCTCGGCGACCGGCTCGACGACTGGCCGCGCAATCTCTCGGGCGGCCAGGCGCAGCGCGTGGCGCTGGCGCGCGCGCTGGTGCGCGAGCCCCGGCTGCTGCTGCTCGACGAGCCCTTCGCCGCGCTCGATGCGCTCACGCGCATCCGCATGCATGGCCTGGTGAAGGAACTGGTGCGCCGCCACCGGCCCGGCGTGCTGCTGGTCACGCACGACGTCGACGAGGCGGTGGCGCTGGCCGACCGCGTGCTCGTGATGCGCGACGGCGCGATCGCGAGCGAATACGCCGTGTCGCCCGAGGCCAATGCCGGGCGCACGCATCCCGATGCCACGGCGCTGCGCGAGGCGCTGCTGGCCGAGCTCGGCGTGGCCGCGGACAGCGTGCACGGCTGAATCCCCTTTCGTTTTCTTCCTCTTCTCTCCATGACCTCCTCGTTCTCCCCGGCCTCGCGCCGCAGCTTCCTGCAGACCGCCGTCGTCGGCGCCGGCGCCCTGGCCACGGGCCTGGCCCAGGCGCAGGCCGCCGCCCCGGCCAAGGCCACGCGCAACACCGACACCGTGCGCCTCACCTGGGGCCGCGGCGGCCTGCCCGCGCTGGCGAAGAACCGTGGCGAGTTCGAGAAGCTGCTCGCCAGGGACGGCATCAAGGTGCAGTGGATCGGCCCCTTCCCCAACCATGCGCCCTCGCTGCAGGCCGTGACCGGCGGCAGCGCCGACTTCGGCTTCGGCGGCAGCACCACGCCCGCGCTGGCCGCCATGCTCGCGGGCTCGCCGCTGGTGTTCACGCAGTTCGCCATCGTCGAGCCGCGCAGCACCGCGATCATCGCCAAGGACGGCTCGGGCATCGACAAGGTGCAGGACCTGGTGGGCAAGTCGGTCGCGGTCAACCGCTCGGGCCTCGGCGAGTTCCTGCTGGTGGCCGCGCTCGAGAAGCACAACATCGACCGCGGCAAGGTCAAGTTCGTCTATCTCAATCCGCCCGACGCCGGCCCGGCCTTCGCGCAGGGCAAGATCGACGCCTGGTCGATGTGGAGCCCGGGCGTGGACATCGCGCGCACCGAGTACAAGGCGCACGACGTCTTCTTCGAGGGCCGCGACCTCGACTTCCTGATCGACTTCAACTCCTACGTCACGCACCGCAAGTTCGCCGAGGAGAACGTGGCCATCGTGCGCGCCGTGAACGCGGCCTACGCGGCCGAGGCGAAGTGGATCAGCGAGCATCCGGTGGAGGCCGAGACGCTGAACCAGCAGGACGCGGGCTACAGCGACGCGGTGCGCGACACGCTGGTCAAGCTCAAGCGCCGCTGGGACGTGCGCGGCGTGCAGGACGCGAAGTTCCTGCAGGAATTCCAGAAGGCGGCCGACTGGCTGTCGGAGCGCAAGATCCTGCCGCAGAAGGCCAGGGTCACGGACTACCTCGCGCGGCTGTGAAGACGGGGCGACGCCTCGCGGCAGGAAGGCGACGGCCTCTCAGCCGCAGCGCGGCTCGCCGGCGCGGGTGCAGATCGGCACGAAGATGCGCGTGCCCGCCCGCTGCACCAGCAGCGCCGCCGTGCCGTCGGCCGTGTCGAGCTGCTGCGCCAGCGCCTCGGCGCTGTCGATGGGCTGGCCGTTGAGCGCGAGGATCAGGTCGCCCGGCTGCACGCCCGCGCGCGAGGCCGCCGCGTTCACGCGCTGCACCAGCAGGCCGCCCTCCACGCGCAGCAACTGCCGCTCGGCCGGCGCCAGCGGACGCACCGCGAAGCCCAGGCGCGACGGCGCGCTCGCGGCACCTGTCGCCAGCGGCGGCGTCTCGAAGCCGTCGACGCGCACCTCGAGCACCTGCTCCGTGCGGTCGCGCCACACCATCAGGCGCACGCTGTCGCCCGGCGTCTGCTCGGCGATGAAGCCCAGCGCATCGGCCGCCTGCACCACCTCGCGGCCCTGTACCGCCAGGATCACGTCGCCCGGCCTCAGCCCGCCGGTCTCGGCCGCGCCGCGCGGCTCCACGTAGTTCACCAGCGCGCCGGCCGGGCGCGGCAGCCGGAAGGTGTCGGCCAGCGCCTGCCCCATTTCCTGCACCGACACGCCGATGCGCCCGCGCGTGACCTTGCCGGTGGCCAGCAGCTGGTCCTTGATGCGCATGGCCGCGTCGATCGGAATCGCGAACGAGAGGCCCTGGTAGCCGCCGCTGCGGCTGTAGATGCGCGAGTTGATCCCGATCACCTCGCCGCGCAGGTTGAACAGCGGCCCGCCCGAATTGCCGGGGTTGATCGGCACGTCGGTCTGCAGGAACTGCATGTACTCCGCGCCCGGCAGCAGGCGCCCCTTCGCGCTCACGATGCCGGCCGTCACCGAGTTGCCGAAGCCGTAGGGCGAACCGATCGCCACCACCCCGTCGCCGGGCTCCACGCTCGAGGGCTCGCCGATGCGCACCGTGGGCAGGCCGCTCGCATCGATCTTGAGCAGCGCCACGTCGGCCACCGCGTCGAGCCCGACCAGGCGCGCGCGGAACTCGCGCCGGTCCGGCAGCTTCACCGTGATCTGCGTGCCGCGCGCCACCACGTGCGCGTTGGTCAGGATCAGCCCGTCGGCGCTGATGAGAAAGCCGGTACCCAGGCTGGCCTGGTCGGTCTCGGCGGGCTGCGGCTGCGCGCCGGGCACCAGCAGCAGCCAGCGGTCGCTGAGGCGGCGCGCCGGCGCCGAAGGCCGCTCCACGCCGATGTGGACCACGGCCGGGCCGTAGCGCTTGACCAGTTCCGCGAGCCCCGAACTCGGCCACGGCATCGCCGCCTGCAGCGGCCCGCCGAACGCGAGCCCCGCGAGCGCGACCGCCAGCGCCGCGCAGAAGCGCCACGTCCGCGTGCTCGCTCTGGCGGCGCGCGGCGAGAGTCTGGCGGACGAGACGGTCATGGCGGTCTTTCAGGAGCAAGGTGGGCCCAGCCGCACGACGCGCCGACGAACAGGGTCGAGGCGCGCGGAAGGCGTGGGCCTCGAAGACAAGACGGTCCGGCGCTTGCCGGACTGCGCTTTGTCATGAAAATTTCATGAAAGGCCGGGCGCCGACGCCGCGTGCTAACGTCGACGCCAAAGGGGCCTCGGCCGAGGCCCCGACCACTCCGACGAAGATGGGATCGATGAGCCTGACCCGCGCCTGGTCGCGCCTCCAGTCGCTGCGCGACCAGCCGGCCCGCAGCGATGTGCTGCTGACGCGCGCGGCCCTGATCCTCTGCGTTCCGATCATGCTGGCCTACGGCTGCGCCGGGCTCGTCTATGGCGAGCTGCCGATGCTCACGCCCTTCGGCTTCGTCGAGATGCCCGGTGCCTGCGCCTGGCTCACGGCCGCGATGGCCTTCGCGCTCGCGGTGCTGGCGACCGACTGGCTGGTGCGCGGCGAGCTCGCCACCCCGCGTGCCTCGGTGATCGTCACGACGCGCTCATGGCGCGTGGGCGATCCGCCGATGCCCGCCCTGCCCCCGCATGTGTGGCCGCAACCGCGCAGCTCGCCGCTGCGCATCGCCTGCCTCGGCATCGCGGCGGTGGCCTGTGCCTCGGCGCTGGTGGGACGCATCACGCTCGCGCTGGGCTGGCAGGCCTTCGCGCGGCCGGGCGGGCTGGCGCCGAACGCGGAATGGCCGCTCTATCCGCTGCAATGGCTCTGGCCCTGGCTGCTGCCGCTGACACGCCAGCCCGTGCTGCTGGGCACGATCGTGGTGGGCGCGGTGCTGCTGCTGGCCGCCTATCTGCTGGCATGGCGCAAGGTGCGCGGCGCCTGGCTGCCGTTCATCACGATGCTGCCGCTGCTGTTGGCGGTTCATTTCCTCGGCGCGGCCGGCTTCGATTTCGCGGCCGCGCGAGGCCTCGGCGGGATCGTCGAGCCCGAGCTGTCGGCCGCGCTGGCGCAGCGCCCCGGGCACTACAACATCCACACCTTCCTGAGCCTGTGGGGCGCCATCGGGGCGCTCACGGTCGGGATGATCGGGGGCTTCTGGCTCGAGAGTTCGTCGGTGCTCGAGGAGGACTGACCCGGGCGGCAGCGATTCAGCTCCGGCGCGCGATGCGCATGATGGCGTCGTAGATCTCATGCTCCGCGTCCGCCGGCTCGATCTCTCCCGCGGCGGCCGCGAACGACACGGCCTCGGCCGTGCCCAGCATCGCGCGCATGCCCGCCAGCGCGAGCGGCTGTTTCGCGAAGGGCTGCAGCGCATCGCGGCACTTGGCGAGGAACAGCGCCTCGTGCTCCTTCTTGAGCGCATCGAGCTCGGGCGAACCGGCCAGCGCAGCGCTCACGCCGGGCATCTCGCGGCCCATCTCCATCACGCAATTGACGTAGGTGGCGGCGATCACCTTGGCCACGGCCGGCAGCGACCGGGCCGCGACCCGCAGGGCCTCGTCCATCAGCGCGTGCTGCCGGCCGTCGTACTCCTCGTAGAGCACGCCGAGCAGCCCGGTGCGCGTGCCGAAGTGGTCGTAGACCACGGGCTTGGTCACGCCCGCGCGCTCGGCCAGGTAGCCCAGCGTGAGCGCGTCGGTGCCCTCGCCGCGCACGATGGACCAGGCCACGTCCATGAGCTGGCGGTTGCGCTCCTCCTTGGGCAGGCGCTTCTTCGCCGCGACGGGCGCGGGCGGTTTCGGGGGGTTGCTTGACATGATTAACCTACCAAAGGTAACCTACAGAAAGTAATCTACCAACAGTAGTTTAAATCCATCCGCAAGAAAGGAAGCTCCATGCACGCCCTCGTCGTCGTCAGCCACCCCGATCCGAAATCGCTCACGCATGCCGTCGCGCGCGCCTACGCCGAGGGCGTGGCGGCCTCCGGCGACCACAGCACCGAGATCGCCGACCTCGCCGCGGAGGGCTTCCAGCCGGCCTTCGGCCAGGCCGACGCCACCGCCTACCTGCTGCAGGCGCCGCTGCCGGCCGACGTGCTGCGCGAGCAGCAGCGCATCGACCGCGCCGACGCGCTGGTGCTCGTCTATCCCGTCTACTGGTGGTCGTTCCCGGGCCAGCTCAAGGGCTGGATCGACCGCGTGTTCTCCAACGGCTGGGCCTACGACGAGCGGCCCGACGGCTCGCTCGGCAAGCGGCTCGGCCACCTCCCGATCCACCTGATCGGCATCGGCGGCGCGGACGGCGGCACCTATGCGCGGCACGGCTACGACAAGGCGATGCGCACGCAGATCGACCACGGCATCTTCGATTTCTGCGGCGCGCCGGTGCGCACCTCGGAGTTCCTGGTCGATGTGAATGGGCAAGGCGGGGCCGCGCATCTGGTCACCGCGCGGGGGCTCGGCAGCAACGCCTTCGCGAAGGAAGCGTCGCAACGAGCGGCTGCCGAGCTGGCGGGCTAACCCCAGGCTCAGCCCTTCGCCAGCCGCCGCCGCGCCTTCACCGCCGAAGCCAGCCCCTCGAGCACCGGCACCGTCTGCGCGAAGCCGATGCAGGCATCGGTGATCGAGACGCCGTGCTTGAGCGCCACGCCGGGCTGGAGGTCCTGCCGCCCTTCCTCGAGGTGGCTCTCGATCATGAGGCCGGTGATGCGCCGCTCGCCGCCCGCGATCTGCGCCGCGACGTCCTCGGCCACCACGATCTGGCGCTGGTGCTGCTTGCTGCTGTTGCCGTGCGAGACGTCGATCATGACCTGCGGCCGCAGGCCGTTCGCCAGCAGCGCCTGGCAGCTGGACTCGACGTCGGCGGCCGAATAGTTGGGCGCCTTGCCGCCGCGCAGGATCACGTGGCAGTCGTCGTTGCCGCGGGTCTCGAAGATCGCCGCCATGCCCATCTTGGTCATGCCCATGAAGGCATGCGGCGCGCGGGCCGCGAGGATGGCGTCGGCCGCAACCTTGACGCTGCCGTCGGTGCCGTTCTTGAAACCGACGGGGCAACTGAGGCCCGAGGCCAGTTGCCGGTGGCTCTGGCTCTCGGTGGTGCGCGCGCCGATGGCGCCCCAGGCGATCAGGTCGGCGATGAACTGCGGGCTCAGCAGGTCGAGGAACTCGGTGCCGGTCGGCAGGCCCAGCGTGGTGAGCTCGAGCAGCAGGCGCCGCGCGCGCTCCAGGCCTTCGTTGATGGCGAAACTGCCATCGAGGTGCGGGTCGTTGATGTAGCCCTTCCAGCCCACGGTGGTGCGCGGCTTCTCGAAGTAGGCACGCATCACGATCAGCAGGTCGTCCTGCAGCGAATCGGCCACCCTCTTCAGGCGCTGCGCGTATTCGATGGCCTGGTCGTGGTCGTGGATCGAGCATGGGCCGACCACCACCACCAGCCGGTCGTCGCGGCCGTGCAGCACGTCGGCGATCGCGGCGCGGGCGCCCTCGACCAGCGCCAGGGTGTTGTCGCGCACGGGCACGCGCTCCTGCAGCAGCGCGGGGGTCATGAGCGGGCGCACGGCGCCGATGCGCACGTCGTCGATCCGGGTGGTGTCGAGCGTGCTGTCGCGGGAGCCGATTTCGGCGTCGTGGAGGGGGTCGTCGAGGCGGGGCATGGTCGTGGGTGGAATGTCGGAGGGCCCGCCGATTGTCCCCGAACGCACCCATGGCCCTCAGAGGAAGCGCGCGCGCCTTTCGTCGCGCGGGCCGACCGCGAGGTCCTCCGACAGTCCCTTGAGCACGGCATAGCCGGCCTGGAGCGCATCGAGGTAGGTGGCAAATCCCGCCGCGGCTTCGAGCAGGCGCTCGTACTCGGGCGAACCGTCGAACGACTCGAGCAGCACCCAGTAGTACTCGCTCGTGTCGTGTTGTTCCACCGTCAGCGCGATGGAGATGAGAGGGCCGAACATGCGGGGATGCTCGCAGTCCCGCATGACGGTCTGAAGAAAGCTAGATCTGCAGGACGGGGAACGACTTCACGAGGTCGTCGAGCGCCTTGAGTTGCGCCATCAAGGGCTCGAGCTGGTGCAGCGGCAGCGCGCTCGGTCCGTCGCACTTGGCCTGGGCCGGATCGGGATGGGCCTCGATGAACAGGCCCGCGAGGCCCAGCGCCATGCCGGCGCGCGCGAGGTCCACGAGCTGTTCGCGGCGGCCGCCCGAGGCGGCGGCGCCGGCCTCGCGCTGCTGCAGCGCATGGGTCACGTCGAAGATCACCGGCAGGTCGCCCGTGGTCTTCTTCATCACGCCGAAGCCCAGCATGTCGACCACGAGGTTGTCGTAGCCGAAGCAGGTGCCGCGGTCGCACAGGATGATCTGCTCGTTGCCCGCTTCCCTGAACTTCTCGACGATGTTGAACATCTGGCTCGGGCTCAGGAACTGCGGCTTCTTGATGTTGATGACGCGGCCGGTCTTCGCGAGCGCCACCACCAGGTCGGTCTGGCGCGCGAGGAAGGCCGGCAGCTGCAGCACGTCGACCACCTCGGCCACCGGCGCGGCCTGGGCCGGCTCGTGCACGTCGGTCAACACCGGCACGCCGAAGGCCGTCTTCACCTCCTGCAGGATGCGCAGGCCCTCGTCGAGGCCGGGGCCGCGGTACGAGTGGATCGACGAGCGGTTGGCCTTGTCGAAGCTTCCCTTGAACACGTAGGGAATGCCGAGCTTGCCGGTGACGCGCACGAATTCTTCGGCGGTGCGCAGCGCCAGGTCCTTCGACTCGAGCACGTTGACGCCGCCGAACAGCACGAAGGGGCCGTCGTTGCGCACGCCGATACCGGGGGGGATGGTGACGTTTTTCATGGGGGAGCTCCTGTCCTGAATCTTGGGGCCTATTGTCGGCGCTCCCGGCGGCCGAGCCCCAGGCCGGGCGTTCAGGGCATCTTCACGGCGATCTGCAGCAGTCCGCGCAGGTGGCGCGGCCCCAGGCGCGCGTCGTTGGCCGAAATCAGGCACAGCGCGCCCAGGTGCGGCTCGAGCGGGCCACCGTTCTTCTCGTACAGCACCAGCGCCTTCTCGCCGATCGTGCTGTTGTAGAGCTCGTTCCAGCTGAAGATGGCCTGGTAGCCGTCGTCGCCCAGCGCGACCACCACGCAGCGCTTGAGCTCCGAGCGCGGCCGCTCGGAGAAGCCGCAGGCATCGAGCACGTCGACCAGCCGCGCGCCCGCGTAGCTGTCGACCTGCGCCACGGCGCGGCCCGAATAGCACAGCACCTGGGTCGGGCCGAGGTCGTGGCGCGCCATGCGCTCGAGCGCCTCGCGCGAGAACGCGGATGGCCGCGGCACGCCGCCGAGCACATGCAGCAAGGCACCTGCGCGCGGATTCGGGCTTTCTTCGCCCGCGAAGCGACGCTGCTCCACGGGCACAACGGCATCCAGGCTCATCGTGGTTCCTCGGTGATCGACAGGTGGCAGGCCGGCATTCTGCGCGGCGCGCCCGGTCGGCGCGATCCGCTTCGGCGTATGGCCGCCATCCGCGAAACAGGATTTCGCCATATTCCAACTGACATAGCGAAAACCGGAATCTACCCCGATCCGATGCCCCTTGCGGCTCAGCGCCCCAGCCGCGGCCCGGCCATGATGATGAACATGCCGAGCAGGCTGACTCCCACGCCCACCCAGTCGGTCACGCTCGGCTGCACCTTGTCGACCGCCCAGAGCCACAGCACCGCCACGCCGATGTAGACGCCGCCATAGGCCGCATACACCCGGCCCGCCGCGGTCGGGTGCAGGGTCAGCAACCAGGCGAACAGGGCCAGCGAAACCGCCGCGGGCAGCAGCAGCCAGGCCGAATGGCCCTGGCGCAGCCAGAGGTAGGGCAGGTAGCAGCCGATGATCTCGGCCAGCGCGGTGGCGACGAAGAGGGCGAAGGTCTTGAGCAGGTCCATGCGGGGATTCTCGGCGCGGATCGCGCCACCGCCGGCCGCTCGGGCCCGGCGCGATGCCAGGCCCGCGACACCCCGGCTAGGTATACTTTCCGACACATTTTTGCGGCAACCGGCCCCCGCTCTCACGGGAACACGCACACAACGCCGGTGCCTCGGGAGGACCTCATGGACGAGCACACGGGATCGCGGCGCGAACCGCAGTGGACGGGAGACATCGCAGCCGCGGCCCCCGGCTGGGAGCCGGGCTTCCTGCGCGACGACCGCGAGCGCGGGCGCAAGGCCGGTCCGCTGCTGTGGGGCCTGGCGGCCCTCTCGCTGGCGGCGCTCGAGGCCACCACGCTGTTCTTCGGACGCTCGGAAGCCATGTCCCCCGCGTTCCGCATCGGCACCGCGCTGGGCGCCCTGCTCTGGCCCTTCGTCGTGGTGCTGCTCTACTCGCTCTGGGACCACCGCTTCAGCCAGCGCCGCGGCGTCAAGGTCTTCGCCTGGACCTGCCTCGTGCTGGCGGCCGTGTCCTTCGCGAGCATCGCCACCACCCGCGGCTACTGGCAGCGCTGGCTCAACAAGGACAACCTCACCGCCGAGGACTTCCGGCGCCAGGCCGGGCGCTGCGCGCGCGAAGCCGACCTGGCCTGCGAGGAAGCCAACTGGCAGGACTACGTGCGCCTGTTGCCCGGCGACACCCTCGGCCTCGCCAACCTCGGCATGGCGCAGGCCCGGCGCGGCAAGCACCAGCAGGCGGTCGAGAACTTCGAGCGCGCGGAAGCGCTCGGCGAAGGCGCCTACGACCTGTTCGCGTTCCATGCCGACAGCCTCTCGAAGCTGGGCCGCGGTGAGGAGGCCATCGCGTGGTCCTACAAGGCACTGGCGGCGCAGCCCGCGCTGGTGGACGTGCGCGCCAAGCTCGCGCGGCTGCTGGTTGCGGCCGGCCGGCCCTACGAAGCCCTGTCGCTGCTGCAGGCCTATGACAGCCAGGCCCAGGCGCGCGGCAGCCCGCTCTATTTCGCTGGACAGCGCATCGCCATCGAGACCGCCATCGACCAGAACGGCGGCGCAGCGGCCCCGGAGCGCGCCGGCCTGCGCCTGCCGGCCTACGGTGGACACTTCTTCGCGCCGGTCAACCTCGGCGAAGCCAAGGCCATGGCCTTCATGGTCGACACCGGCGCCACGCGGCTGTCGCTCGCGGAAGAGACGCTGCGGCAATCGAAGGTGGCCTACCGCGTCGTCGACCCCAACGTCAGGATGTTCACCGCCGACGGCCGACGGGTCGTCGCCAAGGCGATCGTGATCGACGCCATCCGCATCGGCCGTTTCGAGCTGAAGAATGTGCAGGCCATCACCTGTGCCGACTGCCTGCCGCTGCTCGGGCAGTCGGTGCTGTCGATGTTCGACATGCGCTCCAGCAAGGTCCAGGGGCTGGAGTTCATGACGCTGGTGAAGCGCGGCGGCTGAAGGCCGGTGCTCGAGCGCGACAAACCCTGCGGAACCCCGAGAAGAAAAGACGCGCAGGAGGACGCGATGATCTCACCGACCCGGCTGCGCCACATCGCGCTGGCCCTCGCCTGCGCCTGCACCGTGCCCCATGCGCTTGCAACCGATTGGCGCCGCGTCGGTAACCCGACACCGGATGGCGACAACATCTACCTCGACGTGAACGGCCCCACGCGGGAGCCGGGTGGCCATGTCGTCGCGAGCCTGCTGTTCGACTATGGGCAGGAACATCGGACCGCCGACGGTCGCGCCTATGGGTCCGACGTCCGGATCACGCGGATCGATTTCCAGCGGGAACGCCTCGCGGACCAGAGCATCGTGAGCTACGCGGGACGTGCCAGCCAGGGACCGGTGGTTCGACGCATGGTGCGCCCTCCCTCGGAGGCCGAGGCCGCCATGGAACCCGCGCTCCAGCATTCCACCGGACAGGCCATCGTCTGGGCAGTATGCGAACTCATGGTGCGCGGCAAGCCGCGGGGCTACAAGCCACCGCCTTGAGCCGTCCGGCGCCGGCCTCAGCCTGTCGTGCTCGCTGGCCGCTCCTCCTGGAACAGCCGCTCCAGCATCCGCGCCAGCCGGTCCACGTCCACCGGCTTGGTCAGGTGCCCGAGGAACCCAGCCTCGAAGCTGGTGTCGCGGTCGCTGGGCTGGCCGTAGCCGGTCACGGCGATCAGCGCGGGCGGGTCGACCAGCTCGGCGCGCAGCCGGCGCGCGACCTCGTGGCCGTCGATGCCGGGCAGGCCGATGTCGAGCAGCACGACGTCGGGCCGGCCGGCCTTGACCGCCTCGATGGCGGCGAAGCCGTCGTGCACGACCGCGCTGGCATAGCCGAGCGCGTCCATCAGCAGCGCCATGGTCTCGGCGGCGTCCTGGTTGTCGTCGACCACCAGCACCAGCCGTTCGCCGGGCGCCCGGCCCGATGCACCCTCAGCCGACAGCGGCTGCGCCACGGCCGCCAGGTTGACGACAAATTCGCTGCCCTCGCCCGGGCGCCCGCTGCTGAACACGCTGACGCGGCCGCCGTGCAGCGCGACCAGCTGCTGCACCAGGCTCAGCCCGAGGCCGAGCCCGCCCTTGGAGCGCGCGGCATCCTGCTCGCCCTGCACGAACAGGTCGAAGATGCGGCGGATGTCCTGCGGCGCGATGCCCGGGCCGGTGTCGCGCACCGCGATCTCGGCCTCGATCGGGCTGGCGTCCGCGGTGCCGGGCGCGGCGGGGCCGAGGCCGAGCCGCAGTTCGATGCGCCCGCCGCTGTCGGTGAACTTGGCGGCGTTGTGCACGAGGTTGCTGACCACCTGCACCAGCCGCGCCCGGTCGCCCGTGACCCAGGGGTCGGCGCCGTCGACCTGCAGTTCGAGCTGCTGCGACTTCAGCGCCATCAGCGGGCGCACCGTCTCGACCGCGTCGTGGATCACGTCGCGCAGCCGCACCGGCTTGGCCTCGAGGTGGATCTTGCCGCTGGTGATGCGGCCCACGTCGAGCAGGTCGTCGATCAGCCGGGTCATCTGCCGCAGTTGCCGGTCGATGATGTCGCGCGTGCTGTTGAAGATGCGCGACTCGATCTTCTCGCGCTTGAGCAGCTCGAGCGCGTTCGAGATCGGCGCGAGCGGATTGCGCAGTTCGTGCCCGAGCATCGCGAGGAAGGTCGCCATGCGCCGGCCCTCGTCCTCCAGCGCCGTGATGCGGCGGCGCTCGCTGAGGTCGCGCGTGACCTTGGCGAAGCCCTTGTGCTGGCCCGCCGCGTCGTACAGCGCCGTGATGACCACGCTGGCCCAGAAGCGACTGCCGTCCTTGCGCACGCGCCAGCCCTCGTCCTCGAAGCGGCCGTCGCGCAGCGCGTTGCGCAGCTCCTGCGCGGGCCAGCCGCTGGCCGCCACGTCGGGTGGGTAGAAGGTCGAGAAGTGCCGGCCGATGATCTCGGCCGCCTCGTAGCCCTTGTTCTTCTGCGCGCCCGCGTTCCAGCTGATCACGTGGCCCGCGGGGTCGAGCATGAAGATCGCATAGTCCTTCACGCCCTCGACCAGCAGCCGGAAGCGCTCCTCGCTCGCACGCAGCAGCTCGTCCTGCTGGCGCCGCGCGCTGAGGTCGCGCGTGATCTTCGAGAAGCCGCGCACCCTGCCGTCGGGCCCGATGAGCCGCGTGATGACCACGCTGGCCCAGAAGCGCGAGCCGTCCTTGCGCACGCGCCAGCCCTCGTCCTGGAAATGGCCCGCCTCGCGTGCCTGCGCGAGTTCCTGGCCGGGCGCGTCGCGCTGCTGTGCCTCGGCCGGATAGAACATCGAGACATGGCGGCCCAGGACTTCGGCGTCTTCGTAGCCACAGACCAGCCGCGCGCCGGCGTTCCAGCTCAGCACCATGCCGTCGGGGTCGAGGAAGAAGATCGCGTAGTCGGTGACGGCGTCGATCATCTGCCGGTGATCGGCGTCCGACAGGTTGGCGAGGGACAGCCGCTCGGTCGCGGCAGGGTCTGGCATGTTGTTTGTTCTCTCGGACAGTGGGGCGCGCCGGCTCTCCCCCGCGGGTGGACCGGGGAGTATTCCTCCGCCCATCGGGCCGATCCGTGGGACGTTGCCGACATTTCCGGTCGGCATTCCCGCTGGGGTCAACCGGATTCCGTTGCCGCGGCCCGCGCTCCCCTTGCGAGACCGTCGTTCGGTTTTCGCAACAGACCGGGGCGCCCATCGCCTGGGTCCGCCCCATCGTGTTAACTTTTTGTTGCGAACCCGAATCGCTTTTTGTATCGTCCCCCAGCACATCGAGGGGATGGGTATGAAGAGACACAACAACAGAATCCGCGGCCTCGCCGCGGCCGCCATCGCTGCCGCCGCACTGGGCCTCCTGGGCGCCTGCTCGACCATGTACCACCCGGCCGGCCTGACCGGTGGCTACACCGACACCCGCGTCACGGCCAACAGCTACATCGTCGAGTTCTCGGGCAACGGCTACACCTCCAAGGAAGCCGTCTGGAACTTCTGGATCTACCGCTGCGCCGACCTGACCCAGCAGTCGGGCTACACCTACTTCGCCATCGAGCCCAAGGGTTCGGCCGCGCAGGTCGACGATGCGCCGGCCGTGCCGCGCTTCGTGGTCGATGACGGGCAGCCACCCGAATGGATCGAGCTCAAGGGCGGCGGTGCCCCGACCTTCGTCTATGTCCCCGGCGGCGGCGGCACCATCACCACCTGGCGCGGCAAGGGCACGATCCTGATGTTCAAGTCCGCCACCGAACCCGGCGCCCAATACGCGCTGAAGGCCAGTGCGGTGATGGAGGCGCTCAAGCCGTTCATGGCGACCCAGGGCCGTGGCAATGCGCTCACACCCGAGCAACTGGTGAAGGTCGCCATGGCGGTGCCCGAGCCCGTGGCGGAAACGAGCCCGCCCGCGGTGCCCTGGTCGGGCGGCAGCGGCGGGCGCGTCGAGATGAAGGACCTGAGCGGCCTGTTGCCGCCACGCTGAGCGAAAGCCTGGTACCGACCGGCCCGCTTCTCCTCGTCCATTTCCGGAGTTCCCCTTGAAGACATCGAAGATCGTGGCCGCGGCGGCGTCGGCCTGGCTGCTCGCCAGCCCGTGCGCGCACGCCCTCACGCCCGAAGAACTGTTCCGCCAGGCTTCGCCGGCCGTGTGGGTGGTGATCGCGCGTGACACCCAGGGGCAGCCGGTGGGTTCGGGCAGCGCGGTGTCCACGGCCCCGGGCCGCGTCGTCACCAACTGCCACGTGCTGCGCAAGGCGGCCTCGCTCACGCTGCGGCGCGAGCGCGAGTTGTACACAGCGACGCTCGAGCACCCCGATCCCGAGCGCGATCTCTGCCAGCTCCGCGCCGACGGCCTGCCGGCGGGGCCGACACCGACGATCGCTCCGACCGCCACGCTGCGCGTGGGCCAGAAGGTCTATGCGATCGGGGCGCCGCGCGGGCTCGAGCAGAGCCTCAGCGACGGCCTGGTGTCCTCGCTGCGGCGCAATACCGCCGGCGAGCTCGAATACATCCAGGTGACCGCGCCGATCTCGCCGGGCTCCAGCGGCGGCGGCCTGTTCGACGAGCAGGGCCGGCTGATCGGCATCACCACCGCCGCCATCGGCGGCACGGCTCAGAACCTCAACTTCGCGCGTCCGGCCCAGTGGATCGAGGAACTCCCGGCGCGCGCGCGATCCGCGGTCGCGACCTTCCAGCGCTCCGAGCAGATCGGCACGGCCGAGGCGCCGAGCCTGCCGCCGATCGTGGCCGACATCGAGCCGCCGGCGCGGCCAGCGGTCCGAAAGCTCGCGCCGGCCGCGACCGCAAACTCGACGGCGCCGGCCCCGGTGCCGCCGCCCACGCCCGTCCCCACTGTCCACGCACAGCCCGCGACCGCTTCCCCGCCACCGGCGGCGGCAAGCCCCGTCTCGGGATCGAGCGCCAACCTGCTCGGTGCCGAGCAGGCCGCGATCGCGCGCAAGTGCAGCACGCAGCCGCGCGCGGCCTTCGTCGGCCAGGGCAGCGGCGTCGAGACCTACAGCGTGCCTTGCGACGACGGCTACGCGCTCATCCTGAGTTGCACGGCCGGGCAATGCCGGGAGGTGCGCTGATGCGCGCGCGCATGCCGCGGCGGCTGCTGGCCGCGCTCGCGTTCGCGCTGCGGCTGCTGGCGGCCGGCGTGCTCGCCACCACGGCGGGTGGCGCCCAGGCGCAAATGCAGGGCACGGGCGAATGGGACCGGGTGCACCAGTTCTTCCAGGCCCACTACGCGGCCGGCCGCCTGTCCGAGGCGATCGAGACCGGCCTGCGGCTGGTCCGCCTGTCCGAGCGGACCCTGCCTCCGCTGAACCCGCGCATGGGCGTGGCCCTGTGGTCGCTCGGCCTCGCCTACCAGGAACAGGGGCAGCCGCGCCTGGCCGAGCCGCTGCTGCGCCGTGCGGTCGCGATCACCGAACGCATGCCGGCACCGCCCGCGGGTACGCTGGCGTCGATGCTGGTCTCGCTGGCGCGGATCTGCGCCGACGAGGGCCGCACCGAGGAGGCCGAGCGGCTCTACGCCCGCGCCACTTCGCTGCTGACGCCCACGGCGGACGAGGATCGCAGCCTCTATGCGCGGCTGCTGTTCGACCAGGGAGCGATGTACGTCTTCATCGATCGGCCCGAGCAGGCGGACCCGCTGCTGCGCGACGCGCTGGCACGGCGGGAAGCGCTGGCCGGGCCGCAGGGCTCGTCCAGCGTCGCCCAGGTGATCTGGATGCTGGGCGTGAGCCGCGTCACCGCCAAGGACCCGAACGCCGCCATCGCGCATTTCAATCGCGCACTCGAGATGGTCGAGCGGCAGCCGCGCCGCAACGACAGCGTGACCGGTGCGCTGCTCAACGACATCGCCGCCGCCTGGGTCGGCCTCGGGCAGCCAGAGAAGGCCGAGGAGATGCAGAAGCGCGCCGTGGAGCTGCTCGGCGCGTCCACTTCGTCGAACAACAGGGCGCTGGCGCGCGGCCTCGCCACCCTGGCGCAGATCCAGAGCGCCGCCGGCGACCTCGACGGCGCTTCGGCATCGGCCACGCGTTCGCTCGAGCTGCGGCAGTTGCTGTACTTCCGCGACGACCCCGTGATCGGCGACACGCTGGACCTGCTCGCCGGCATCAAGGAACGCCAGGGCCGCGCGGACGAGGCCGCGCCGCTGCGCGCACGCGCCCTGCAGATCAAGGACAAGATGGCTGCGCGCCGCGCCGATCCGCTGGCCACGCAACCCAGCTACACCACCGCGCCGCGCGTGGCCTATCCGGCGGACGCCCGCGAGAACGGCTACGAAGGCAAGGTGGTGGTGCGCGTGCTCGTCAGTGCCGACGGCACGGCCGCCTTCGTGACCGTGGTGTCGAGCTCGGGGTACGGCACGCTCGACGAAGCCGCCACGCGATCGGTGCTCGGCATGCTGTTCAAGCCCGCGCAGACGCGCGGCGGTGTCGCGGTGCCCGCGGCGATCCAGATCCCGATCGAGTACCGGTTGCCGCCCGCCGCACCCACGCCCGCACCCACGCCCGCGCCCGCAGGCGACTGAGCGAACGTCCCCTACGGCGGGGACAGACAAGCCGCCCCCGCGGCCCGACCATCGCGCTGCAGGAGACACGCAGATGGAATGGCTGATCCCTTACAAGCTCGACACCGACGCGCCCGATGGCGGCCGGCCTTCGCTCGAGGTGCCGCGCGCGCCGGAACCGGTCGCCGCGCGGCACCGCGATACATGGGCGCACGTGCGCGCCCTCTTCCTCCCCACCCCGACGTGCGCGCCATGCAGCAGGTCGTGATCGTCGGCGCGGGCCACGCGGGCTTCCAGTGCTGCGCCTCGCTGCGCCAGGAAGGCTTCGACGGCGCCATCGTGCTGGTGGGCGACGAGGCCGGCCTGCCCTACCAGCGGCCGCCGCTGTCGAAGGCCTACCTGCTCGCGAAGGCGAGCGCGAGCGACCTGCATTTCCGGCCCGAGCGCTTCTTCGAGGAACAGCGCGTGCAGCGCGTGCAGGGCCGCGTCGAGCTGATCGATCGCGCCGCGCAGCGCGTGGTGCTGACATCGGGCCAGGCGATCGCCTACGACCATCTCGTGATCGCCACCGGATCGAGCCCGCGCCGCATGCGCGTCGAGGGCGCGGACCTCGAGGGCGTGATGAGCCTGCAGACGCTGGCCGATGCCGACCGGCTGCGCGAGCGCATGGCCGACAGCCGGCGCGCGGTGGTGGTCGGCGCGGGCTTCATCGGGCTCGAGTTCGCCTCGGTGGCGCGTGCCCTCGGGCTGGAGGTGACGGTGCTCGACGTGGCCGATCGCGCGCTGGCGCGGGCCGCCTCGCCGCACAGCGCGCAGGCCGTGGCGGCCTCGCACGAGGGTCGCGGCACGCGGCTGCGCTTCGGCTGCGGCGTGACCGCACTGGAGAGCCGCGAGGGCCGGATCGCGGCGGTGCGCACCGCCGACGGCGAGACGCTGCCCGCCGACCTCGTGGTGGTCGGCATCGGCGCCGAGCCGCGCACGCAGCTCGCGGCGCAGGCCGGGCTCGCGGTCGACAACGGCATCCGCGTCGATGCGCAGTTGCTGAGCTCCGATCCGGCGATCTCGGCCATCGGCGACGTGGCGGCCTTTCCCGACCCGGTCAGCGGACGCCACATCCGGCTCGAATCGGTGCAGAACGCCGGCGACCAGGCGCGCAGCGTGGCGGCGCGGCTCGCGGGCAAGACGGTGGCGCACGGCCCGGTGCCGTGGTTCTGGAGCGACCAGGGCGAGCTCAAGCTGCAGATCGCCGGGCTGCGCGCGGCCGACGATGCGCACGTGGTGCTGCGCGATGCGGCCTCATCGGCCGCCACCGTGCTGTGCATCCGCGAAGGGCGCCTCGCGGCGGTCGAGACCCTCAACCGCGCGGGCGATCACATGCTCGCGCGCCGGCTGCTGGCCAAGGGCGTGGCGCTGAGCGAGGAAGAAGCGCGGGCGCCGGGCTTCCAGCTCAAGGCGCTGGCCTGAGCCGCACGCGCGTCAGAGCACGTCGCTACCCGACAGCGAAGGCGTCTGCGCGATGCGCTCCGAGATGACGCGGCAGGCCTCGAGCAGCGGCGCCACGTAGGCCTGCGCCGGATCTTCCTTCTGGCGGAACACCAGCGTGCTCACACTGATCGCCGCCACCGGCACGCCGCCCACGCCGCGGATCACCGCGCCGAAGCAGAAGATGCCGGCCTCGTTCTCCTCGTTGTCGACCGACCAGCCGCGCTCGCGCGTCTTGCGCACCTCGGCGCGCAGCGCGGCGGCATCGACGGTGGTGTTGGGCGTGTAGCGCGGCATCGGCAGGCGCTTCACCAGCGCCTCGAGCGCGCCGTCGTCGAGCGCAGCCATGTAGGCCTTGCCGACGGCGGTGGCATGCAGCGACACGCTGGTGCCGATGCGCGAGGCCATGCGCACCGCGCTCGGGCTCTCGAGCTTCTCGATGTAGACCATGGTCGTGTCGTTGGGCACGGCCAGGTGCACGGTCTCGCCCGTGAGGTCGCGCAGCCGCTTGAGCTCGTCGACCGCCGCCAGCCGCAGCTCGGAACGGCCCCAGCTGCGGCTCGCGAGCTGGATCAGCCGCGGGCCCAGCCCCAGGGTCGCGCTGTGCGGGTTCTCGACCAGCAGCCGCTCGGCGATCAGCGCCGCCACGATGCGATGCACCGTGGGCCGCGGATAGCCGCTCGCGCGCATCAGCGCCGCGACGTTGACCGGCTCCTGCGCATCGGCCACCAGTTGCAGCACGTGCATGAACTTGGAGAACGACGCGGTGCCCGCGACCTGGTTCGCGGAAGAAGCCGAAGAGGCGGGAGCGGCGGAGGAAGACCGGGGAGCGGGCATGGACGAAGGGACGAGGCCGGCGCGGGCACCGGCGGGAACGAGGGCCGGGCCATTATCCATACCCTCCATCCAGTCCACGCGCATGCGGCGCGCCCTCAGCTCACCATGTAGCCGCCGTCGACCGGCAGCACCACGCCGGTCATGAACGACGCGGCCGGCGTGCAGAGGAACATCGCGGCACGCGCCACGTCGTCGGGCGTGCCCCAGCGGCCCAGCGGCGTGCGCGCGAGGATCGGGCCCGCGCGCGCGGGATCGTCCTGCAGCGGCTTCGTGAGCGGCGTCGCGATCCAGCCCGGCGCGATCGCGTTCACGCGGATGCCGTCGGCCGCGTAGGCGATCGCCAGCGACTTGGTGAGCTGGGCCACGCCGCCCTTGCTCGAGGCATAGCCGGGCACCAGCCCGCCGCCGAAGAAGCTCAGCATCGAGGCCGTGTTGACGATGCAGCCGCCGCTCGCCTTGAGGCGCTCGCGCGTCATGCCGCACACGCGCATCGTGCCCGTGAGGTTCACGGCCAGCACCTTCTCGAACACCGCGAGGTCGTGCTCCGCGCCGCGCTGGATGATGCCGGCGCAGTTGAAGACGATGTCCAGGCGCTCGATGCCGCCGATCGCGGCCTCGAGGCTCGCGTCCGAGGTCACGTCGGCCTGCCGGACCTCGACCGCGGCATCGAGCGTGCCGTCGCCGTTGCCCAGGCCGATGGCCGTGACCTGCGCGCCGAGCGCGGCCAGGTGGTTGGCGATCACGGCGCCGATGCCCTGGGTGGCACCGGACACCAGTGCCCGCTTGCCCTTGAAGAGTGCTGCCTCGTAAGTCATGAAAAGGGAGTGGCCTTCTTGCGTCAGTTCTTGATGTCGAGCTTGCCCATCAGCGTCTTGAAGTAGGCGCTGTCCTTGGCCATCGTGGCCTTGAAGGCGACGTCGTCGGCATAGGCGAAGCCCAGGTTCTGCTTGTCGAGCACCTCGCGGAAGGCCGGCTCGTTGGCGGCCTGCTGGCTCACGGTCTTCAGGTAGGCGATGACCTCGGGCGGCGTGTTCTTCGGCGCCGCGATGCCGCGCCAGGTGCCGATCACCAAGTCGATGTTGCGTTCCTTGAGCGTGGGCACTTTCTCGAAGCCCTTCACGCGCTGTTCGGCCATCACGGCCAGCGTCTTGAGCTTGCCGGCCTGCACGTAGGTCGTGACCTCGGCCGGGCTCACCGCCACCGCGTCGATGTGGCCGCCCATCAGCGCGAGCACCGCGGGGCCGGCGCCCTGGAACGGCGTGTGGTTGAACTTCACGCTGGTCTTGTCCTCGAGCGCGGCGGCGGCCAGGTGCCAGATCGAGCCGTTGCCGGCATTGCCCACGCTGAGCTTGCCGCTGTCCTTCTTCGCGGCGGCCAGGAACTCCTCGATGGTGTTCCACGGCGCATCGGCGCGCACGGTGATCGCGGCCTGGTCGGCGTTGAGGCGCGCGATGGGCGCGAGGTCCTCGTAGGTGAACTTCGCGAGGCCCATGTGCGGCAGCGTCGTGAGTTCCACCGTGACCACCGCGAGGCGGTAGCCGTCGGGCTTGGCGTTGACCACGTCCTGCCAGCCGATGGCGCCGCTGGCGCCGGGCTTGTTGACGATGATCATGCTCTGCGGCATGTGCTTGCGCGTGGCGTCGGCGAAGGCGCGCGCCAGCGCGTCGGTGCCGCCGCCGGGCTGGAACGGCACCACCAGCTCGACCGGCTTGTTGGGATAGTCGCGCGATTGCGCCGAGGCGGGCGCGGCGGCCAGCAGCGCCGCCACCGGCAGCAGCGACAGCGCCGCGAGGCGTTGCAGTTTCGAGGCGAAGCGAATCATGGGGTTTGTCTCCGTGGTTTGAAAATGAATGGGACCGAAAAAACTTGCTTCAGTACGTGGCCCGACCGCCCGAGAGGTCGAAGGTGGCGCCGGTGCTGAAGCTGCACGAGCCCGAGCACAGCCAGGCCACCATCTCGGCCACCTCGGCGCTCTCGCCCAGGCGCTGCATCGGGCTCTTGCCGATCATGGTCCGCACGTGCTCCACCGACATCTGCTCGAGGATCGGCGTGCGCACCGCGGCCGGCGCGATCGCGTTCACCAGGATGCCGGTGGTCGCGAGCTCCTTGCCGAGCGACTTGGTCAGCGCGATCACGCCGGCCTTGGCCGCGCTGTAGGCCGAGGCATTGGGCGTGCCCTCCTTGCCGGCCAGCGAGGCGATGTTGACGATGCGGCCCGCGCCCGCGGCACGCAGGTGCGGCACCACCGCGCGGCACACGTTGAAGGTGCCGACCAGGTTCACGTCGACGATGCGGCGCCACGTGGCGGGGTCGTAGGCATCGAGCGGCATCGTGGGCCCCGCGAAGCCCGCGCTGTTGACCACAAAGTCGATGCGGCCGAAGCGCGCGACCACCGCGGCGGCGGCGCGCTCGACCGTGGCGAGATCGCTCACGTCGACCTGCCAGGCATCGTCGCTCGCGCCAGCCTCGGCCATGTCCCACACCGCCACGCGCGCGCCGCTGCGCCGCAGCTGCGCCGCGACCTCCGCGCCGATGCCGCTGGCACCGCCGGTGACCACCGCCACCGCGCCCGCGAAGTCGTAGCCGGCGCGGCCGTAGGCCGTCGTGCTCATCGGATGAACTGCTTGACGTAGTCCGCGCCGAGGCCGACGTTCTCGAAATGCTTGCGGCACATGTCGATCTTGGTGAACACGTCCTCGTAGCCCATGCCCTTGCCCCAGGGATCGGTGTAGTACATGACACCGTTGACCTGGAAGTAGGTGATCATTTCCTCGACGTCCTCGGGCACGTACAGCGTGTGCGTCTCGCCCGGCGGCTCGAACACGTAGCTGCCCTCGGTGGCTTCCCAGTCGTGCTCGAGATAGCGCCAGCGCCCCTTGAGCACGAAGCCGTGCACCGCCTGCGGATGGCGGTGGCGGCTCAGCACGCCCGACTTGCGCACCTTCAGCAGGTTCATCCAGTAGCCCTGGCTCGCGTTCAGGCACAGCGGCCGGAACCACACGTTCTCGGCCTGCGGCACCCACAGGCGCTCGTCGGTCGGGATCGCATGCTGCACCACGATCTCCGGCAGCGCGTCCGGAGGATTCGGGTACTGGTAGGGCATCTTCGGGGTCGGGTCCGAATCATCGAGGGGCATGTCGATTGTCCATATTGTGGATGTATGTCCATATTGTAGACATCGACATGCGGCGCACATCTTTGCGTAAACCCTGATGGCGCGCGCGACCGCGCCGCCGCATGGGCGCGGCGGTTCGGATCACAGGAGGTGTTTGCGCTCAGTCGAGGCGGACGGCGGCGGGAAAGGCTTCGACGAGGTGCTCGATGAAGGCGCGCGCGGCCGCGCTCATGCCGCGCCGGCTAGGCATCAGTGCCGAGATGGTCGAGTCGGCCGCCACCCAGTCGGGCAGCACGCGCCGCAGGCGGCCGGCGCGCAGTTCGTCGCGGCAGATGTAGGCCGGCAATGCGACCACGCCCATGCGCGCCTCGGCCGCGCGCTTCAGGGTCACCATGCAGGTGCCCTCCATGCGTGGGCGGATCGCGACCTGCACGGTCTGCGCGCGGTCGTCCTCGCGCTTGAGCTGCCACAGCGGCGCGAGGCCGCCGCGCTTCATGAACAGCGTCGCGCAGCCCAGCAGGTCGTCGGGCGTCTCGATGGCGCCGGCGGCCTCGAGGAACTCGGGCGCCGCGAACAGGTGCCAGGGCGCTTCAGCGAGCGGGCGCTGCACCAGGTTCGAATCGGGCAGCGCGCCCGAGTAGGCGCGGATCGCGAAGTCGTAGCGGTCGGCCACGATGTCGACGTTGGCGTCGCTCGCGTCCTGCAGCAGGTTCACCTTCGGGTACTTCGCGAGAAAGCTCGCGACCATCCCGGTCATCGCGAACTGCGAGGTCGCGACCGACACCGTGTAGCGCACGGTGCCCGTCGGCTCGGTGCTGCGGCTGCGCATCGCCGCTTCGGCCTCGTTGGCGCGCGCGATGGTGGCGACCGCATGGCCGTAGAAGGCCTCGCCCGATTCGGTCAGCGTGATGCGCCGCGAGGTGCGCGCCAGCAGCGTCAGGCCGAGCTCGGCCTCGAGCTGCTGGATGCGGTAGCTGATCGTCGAGACCGGCCGCTGCAGCGCGCGCGCCGCGGCCGAGAGGCTGCCCCGGTCGATCACTTCCACGAAGTACCGAAAGTCGTTGAGGTCGAGCACGCGTGTCCTTCGCCAATGAAGTCTTCGAAGCCGCGCCAACTTAGCATGTTCCGCGACGGATCAGGCGCTCCAGTGACGCGACACGAACGCAGCCGCGCGGTCGAGCGCCGTGCGCGCGCTGGCCAGCTCGCGGGTGTTGAGCTGGAACACGTGGTGCATGCCCTGCCATTCCTCGAGCTCGACCTGGGCGCCCGCCTTGCTGGCCGCCTCCGCGAGACGGCGCGAATCGTCGCGCAGCACCTCGTCCGAGCCGACCTGGATCAGCGTGGGCGGCAGTCGTCCCAGGTCCGCATCGAACAGCGGCGAGCCGCGCGGATCGCTGGCTGGCGCGCCACCCAGGTAGGCCGCGGCCGAAGCGCGCAGATAGCCCACGTCGAGCAGCGGATCGCCCACCGCCAGTTCCTGCGCGCTCGCGCCGCTCAGGCTCAGGTCGGTCCAGGGCGAGAACGCGACCAGGGAAGACACGGCGATGCCCTGCCTCGCGGCCTCGAGCACGGTCGCGAACGACAGGCCGCCGCCGGCCGAGTCGCCCGCCACCGCCACCGCGCCGAAACGCGCTGCCAGTCCCGCGAGCGTGCGCAGCGCGAGGTCGCGCGCCGCGGGCAGCACGGCCTCGGGCGCCAGCGGGTACTCGAGCACGAAGACCGGCACGCGCGTGCGCACCGCGAGCTGGCTGGCCAACCCCACATAGGCGCTCGCATGGCCCAGGCCGTAACCGCCGCCATGGATGAACAGCAGCGCGCGCCCGGGCACGGCCTGCGCGGGCTCCACCCACCAGCCGGAAGCGGCTTCGTCGACGGCCTCGCGCGCAGCAACCTCTGGCGCGGTGGGCGTCTGCGCGATGAAGCGGTCGTAGATGTCGCGCGGCGTGCCGGGCGCGGTGGACCAGAAGCGGCCGAACTCGAGGCGCAGCGCGCGCGCCGCGGCGATGTCCTGGGGATCGATGGGAACGAGGGCCATCAGCGGACTCCAAAGCCGTGGCCCGCGAGATGCCAGGCCATCATCATGGTGGTGATGTTGGGCGGCGCGCTCGGTGCCCTGGGCATGATCGACGCGTCGATCACGAACAGGCCCGGCACGCCGTGGACGCGCCCGCCGCCATCGACCACGCCCTGGCCGGGCGGTCCCATGCGGCAGGTCGAGGTGGGGTGCGCATAGCCGTCGAGCTGCTGCTCGATCGCGCGCCGCAGGTCGTCGCCGTCCGAGACCTCCGGCCCCGGCGCCATCTCGGCCGCGACCATCTGCGCGAACGGCGACTGCCGCCCGATCGCGCGCGACAGCCGCACGGCCTCGAGCATGCGCGCCATGTCGCGCGGCGTGCCCAGCAGGTTGTAGCGGATGCGCGGCGCGCTGCGCGGATCGCGGTCGGCCAGCTCGAGGCTGCCGGTCGCCTCGGGCTGCGTCACCGACACCGCCAGCACGATCGCGCCGCCCGTGGGGCTCAGCGCCGGATCGAACAGATGGGTGGCCGAGATGTGCAGGTCGAGGTCGCCGGGCTCGGCCTGCGAGGACGCGGCCCAGAGGATCGCGCCTGCCGCGGGATGCATGCCGGCCGCCTCGGGCGTCAGCGCATAGACGTTGTAATAGAACGGATGCTCCTGCAAGCCCTGCCCGACCGGCAGTTCCGCCACCAGCGGAATGCCCAGCGACGCCAGGTGCGACGCGGGACCGATGCCCGATCGCAGCAGGATCGCCGGACTGCCGAAGGCCCCCGCGCTGAGGATCACCTGGCCCGCGCGATGGCTCTCGCCCTCGGCATCGACCACGCCCACCGCGCGCACGTCCTCGAACAGCACGCGGTCGATCTCCACGCCGCCACGGATCGTGAGGTTGGGCCGCGCGCGCACGTCCTCGCCGAGGAAGGCGATGCCGGTGTTGATGCGCCGGCCCGAGATCACGTTGAGCGGGTATGGCGCGACGCCGGCCTGCTGTTCGCCGTTGAAGTCCGCGACGCGCGCGAAGCCGAGCGCGGCCGTCGCATCGACGAAGCCGTTGAGCGCCGGCGTCAGCTCGTCGCGCCGCCGATTGCGAATCGGCAGCGGACCCGCGCGGCCGCGCAACGCATCGTCGCCGTCGGGCGTGTTCTCGATCGCCTTGAAGGCCTCGAGCAGCTCGGGCCACTGCCAGCCTTCGATGCCGAGCGCGCGCCACTTCGCGAAGTCCTCGGGCCGCGAGCGCATCGCCACGGCCGCGTTGACGGCCGAGCTGCCGCCCAGCGTCTTGCCGCGCGGCGCGTGGATGCTGCGGCCCGCGAGGCCGGTCTCGGCCTGGTAGCCCCAGTCGTGGCCGTCGGGTCCGCCCGCAGTGTCGGCATCGGCGAGGTCGCGTGGAAACACGTTCGGCCGGTAGGCTTCGCCGGCTTCGAGCAGCAGCACCTTGCGCGCCGGATCGGCGCTGAGCCGATGCGCCAGCACAGCGCCCGCCGAGCCGCCACCGACGACGATGACGTCGAAGGCAGCGCTCATCGCGACAGCGCTCCGGCCACCTGGCCCATCAGCACCGCGAACGGCATGTCGAGCGCGGCATACACGTCGAGCGCCTTCGGATCGGCGTTGTCGCCCATGATCTCGACCATCAGGGTCGCGTAGTCGGAGATCTCGATGCCGAGCGTCGTCAGGCGCGCGATGCCCGCTTCGCGCTTGGCGGCCGAGAAGGTGCCGCAGGCGTCGATGGCAACGATCGGCTGGTAGCCCTCCTCGCGCGCCGAGATCGCCGGCAGCGAGGCGCAGACCTCGAACGACAGCCCCGCGATGATCAGGTGGTCGCGCTTCGTCGCCTTCACCGCTTCCACGAAGGGCGGGTAGTCCCAGGCGTTGACCGTCGAGCGGTCCATGATCTCGCCGCCGCCCAGCGCTTCCTTGAGTTCGGAGGCCGTCGGTCCCCACATGCTGTCGCGCGCCGTCGTCACCGCGACGATCGGCAGGCCCAGGACCCTGGCCGCCTTCGCGAGGCCGACGACGTTGTGCTTGAGGTCGCTGACCGTCATGTCGCGCACGCCGGTCATCAGTCCGACCTGGTGGTCGATGAGCAGGACGGCCGTGTTGTCCCGCGTCATGCGGGTGCGTTGGGCTTGCATTGGTGTGACTCCTTGCGATGGGTGGATGCGGGTTCGAAACGTGGACGATTCGACCGGATGCGCCATGCAGGGTCAACGAGATCGGCGGGGATCGGGGCTGGAAGGATCTTCCAATGGGTTGGAGGGTGGGAGAGGTTCCAATGGGGCGGATGCTCTTGTCGAGAAGATCACCTGCTGCTTGCTGCAGGGAGCGCCGGCCGGAACAGGGAAGCTCTTGACGCAGCACGCCACCATCGTGTTCTCGCAGGGATCGACGGCCTCGGCGCGGCCTCTGCCCTCAGCCGTCGTGGCTCTCGCTCGGCCCTTCAGTCCCATCCGCATTCCAGAAGCGCCACACGCCGACTTCACGCCCGCCTCGATAGTGCCCCTCGGAGGCCGGCCGGCCATCGGGGTGAAAGTCGCGCCAGAGCCCATCTTCCTTGCCGTCGACGTAGTGGCCTTCCGATACCACCGTGCCGTTCTCGTGATAGGCCACGAACAGGCCATGCCGAACCCATCGCGTCCTGTCGGGCGACATCACTCTCGTGTAGCGGAATCGGATGGTTCCTGATTCGTAGGGGATCTCGGCGATGTTGAGGTCGGCTTCGGTGGTCATGTCGTGGTTGCTGAGAAACGCGTTGACAGGCGGATGGTAGTGGCGGCCAATGGAATCGCCAGAACCCCGTCGCCGACGCGAGCGCTCACGGTGCCGGTTGAACACCGAGTGCTTCGTCCAATTCCTCATCGGGCACGAACGACCCGATCAAGGCCTCCCGCAAGCCAGTGATGGCATCTTCAGCCAACACAAGATTTGCGTGCTCCGCTTCGAGGGCATGGTAGTGGTCAAGCCGACGCGCATCGACCAACGCGACGTAAGGCACGCCATTCCTGGTCAGCACCTTCTCTGAGCCGCTTTCGACCACCTTCGAGGCGAGTAAAGAGAGACGAGCGCGCGCCTCGCTGATGGGAACAATGTCCGATGCTCTCGATGCCATTTCGCTGAGTCCGATAGGGATTGCGTCGACGTCAGTCTAGCAACCGCCTTCGCTCGCAGCCACAAGCCCGTTCGACTTATCCACCCCCACCCACAACCTGCGCCGTATGCTCCCCCAGCATCGGCGCCCTCGCCTCCCGCTTCACCCCGCGCTCGCCATTGAAGCGAATCGGCTCCACCACCGCGCGATAGCTGCCCAGCGTGGGATGCGCATGCGTCTCCAGCAGCCCCTGGTGGGCGACCTGATCGTCGTCGAACACCTCCTCGATGCCGCGCACCACGGTGCATGGCACGCGCGTGCCGAAGATCGCTTCCCATTCGCGGGCGTCGTGCCGCATCAACGCGGCGCGCAGCTGCGGGACCAGTTCGGCCTCGTTGGCCTTGCGCAGGCGCATGTCGGCAAAACGCGGATCTCGCGCCAGATGCGCGAGGCCCGTGAGTTCGCACAGCGCCTCCCAGAACGGCTGGGTCTGGGCCTGCAGGTAGACGTAGCCTTCGCGCGTGGGGTGGATGCCCGAGAGCGCGCCGCCGCGCAGGTCGCGATCGACGCCGGGGCCCTCGCCCTCGGACCACACCATGCGGCCCGCCTGCATCGCGAGCGCCGCTTGCAGCAACGAGGTATCGACGCGCTGCGGCAGGCCAGTGCGTTCGCGCTGGAACAGCGCGGCGCAGATGCCGGTGGCGATCAGGCTCGCGCCGTAGAAGTCCACGGCCGAACCCCACACCACGCGCGGCTCGTCGCCCGGATAGCCCTGCGCCTTGGCGATGCCGGTGCGGCATTGCAGCACCTGGTCGAAGCCGGGACGCTGCGCCTGCGGGCCATCGGGGCCATAGCCGGTGAAGCTGCAATAGATCAGGCGCGGCTGGATCGCGGTCAGCGTGTCGCAGTCCAGCGCCAGCCGCTCGGCCACGCCGGGGCGGAAGTTGTGCAGCACCACGTCGGCCTGGGCCACGAGCCGGTGGCAGGCTTCGCGGTCGGCGGGCTGCTTGAGGTCGAGCACGATGCTGCGCTTGTTGCGGTTCACCCCGATGAAGGCGCGGCTCTCTCCGGGCAGGGTCGAGGGGTAGTAGCGCATCGGGTCGCCCTCGGGCGCCTCGATCTTGATCACGTCGGCGCCCAGGTCGCCCAGCAGGCTCGCGCCGTAGGGGCCCGCGATGTAGGTGGTGAAGTCCAGCACCTGGATGCCGTCGAGTATCTGTTGCGCCATCGATGTCGTCGTTTCGGGTCGTGGAGTGTGATGAAGAACTAGGCAAGCAGGCGGCGCGCGCGATCGACCATGGGGCGATCGATCATGCGGCCATCGAGCCGCAGCGCGCCCAGGCCCTCGGCGTCGGCGCGGGCATGCGCCTCGAGCACCTTGCGGGCCTGCGCGATCTCGGCCTCGGTGGGCGCGAACACGCGGTTGAAGACCTGCACCTGTGCCGGGTGCACGGCGGGCGTTCCGCTGAAGCCCAGCCGGTGCGACAGGCGCGCCGCGTCTTCGAGCGCGTCCATGTCGTCGAGCTCGGCGATGGAGGCGGCCAGCCCCCAGCAGGCCAGGCCCTCGGCCGCGGCGCACATCGCGACGCGCGCCGCGGCTGGCACCAGCAGGTCGGCATGCGGAGGACGGCCGATCGCGGCCGCGTAGTCCTCGGCGCCGAAGCCCAGCGCGCGCAGGGCGGGATGGGCGGCCGCGATCGCATCGGCGCGCAGCACGCCGCGCGGGGTTTCGATCAGCGCGACCAGCGAGCGCGGCCCGGTCGAACCGCGCTCGCGCGCATGCCGCTCGAGGTGCACGAAGGCCGCGCGCACCTCGCTCGGCGACTCGACCTTGGGCAGCATGACGGCATCGACGCCCGCGGCCACGCAGGCCTCGAGATCGGCGTCGAGCAGTTCGGCCTCCGCATTCACGCGCGCCATCAACGGCAGGCCGGTGCCGCGCAGCGCACCGGCCGCATGCGCCAGCGCGAGCCGCGCCTCGGCCTTGCGCTGCGGCGCGATCGCGTCCTCGAGATCGAGGATCAGCGCCTGCGCGCCGCGCTCGCCCGCGCGCGCGAAGAAGCGCGGCTCGAGCACCGGCACGAACAGCGCACAACGAATGCGGTGGGCGTCCATCGGCGGCTCCTCAGTCGGCGGTGATGCCCAGGCGGGCCACCACGCCTTCCCACACCGGCGCGTCCTTCAGCATCTGGGTGCGGAAGCTCTCGACCGGCATCACCAGCGGCTCGGTCTCCATGCTCGCGAACTGGGCCTTGACCTCGGGCGAGGACATCACGGCCGCCATCTCGGTGCTGATGCGCTCGACGATGGGCGCGGGCAGCTTCGACGGGCCGAACAGCCCGCCCATGGTGTTGAGCGTGAGGCCGGGATAGCCGAGCTCGGCCATCGTTGGCACGTCGGGATAAGTGGCCAGGCGCTGCGCCGAGGTCACGGCCAGGGCCCGCAGCCGCCCGCCGCGGATCAGCGCGCCCGCGGCGATCGGGGAGTCGGTCGAGAACAGCACCTGCCCGCCCGCGAGGTCGGCCAGCGACTGGCCGCTGCCCTTGTAGGGCACGTGGGTGGCCTTGGCATGGACCTGCTGCAGGTACATCTCGGTCGCCAGGTGCGTGAGCGTGCCGGTGCCGGAGGACGAATAGCTCGATGGCGCGGCCGCCAGCCGCTTCGTCAGTTCCTGCAGGCTGCGCGGGCTGTCGGGCTGGGTGCCGACCAGCACCATGTAGGGACTGCGCAGCGCAGCGGCCACCGCGGTGAAGTCGCGCAGGTGGAACTTCGCGTTGCGGTTCATCGCCGGCACCACCACCAGCGGCGCGGTGGTGCTCAGCAGCAGCGTGTAGCCGTCGGCCGGCTGGTCGAGCACGAACTGGTGGCCGATGATGCCGCCGCCACCGGCCTTGTTCTCCACGTACACACTCTGCTTGAGCCGCTCGCCGAGCTTGCTCGCGAGCAGGCGCCCGATCACGTCGCTGCCCGAGCCGGTGCCCTGGGTCACCACCAGCCGGATCGGCTTGCTGGGGTAGGTGTCGGCCAGCGCCAGCGGTGCCACGCCGGCCAGCGGCAGTGCGGCGCCCACGGACAGCGCCCGGATAAAGTCTCTACGATGCATGCGTTTGTCTCCAGTGGCGTCTGCTTCGCCTAATTAGTCGAATATTCGAATATTATCTCTTCATGGCGCATCCAACAAGTGCCGGCGCGGCGTTGACCATCCAGGACATCGTCGACGCCATCGTCCGCGAGATCGACGAAGGCCGTTATCCCGTCGGCAGCCTGCTGCCTTCCGAAGCCCAGTTGCAGGCGCAGTTCGGCGCCACGCGCTACCGCCTGCGCGAGGCCATGAGCGCGCTGCGCAAGCTCGGCGTGATCGACTCGCGCGCCGGCATCGGCACCCATGTGCTGGCGCGCAATCCCACGCCCTTCTTCGTGCATTCGCAGCAGACGCTCGAAAGCATCATGGAGGCCGCGCGCACCACGCAACTCAAGCTGGAGCGCGCCGGCCTCGTCGCGGCCGACGAACAGCTGGCCGGGCTGCTGCAGGCCGAGCCGGGCAGCCAGTGGTTCTTCCTCGACACGCTGCGCTACCTGCGCGGCGAGGCGCGGCCCACCGGCGCGCTGTGGCTCTACATGCGGCCCGAGTTCGCGGGCGTGGCCGAGCGGCTGGAGACATGGAACGGCCCGGTCTTCAAGCTGATCGAGCGGCTCTACGGCGTGGGCGTCGCGGTGGTGGAACAGGAGATCGACGCGGCGCCGCTGGAATCGCGCCTGGCCGAGCGCCTGGATGCGGTGCCCGGCTCGCCCTGCCTGCAGGTCACGCGCCACTGGTTCGATGCCGCGGGCAAGCTGGTGCAGTGCTCGGTCGGCCTCTATCCGCAGGGGCGCTCGCGCTATCGGTCGCGGCTGCCGCTCGCGAGCCTCTGAGTTCGAACGGCCGGGCATCGGGCGCCACCGATGCCCAGGCTGTCGGTGTTCACCTAAGGTGACCGCCTTAACAACCAGGCGTCTTCTGCGCGGCGTGGGTGGGCTATAGCATTTTCGGCTTCACCCATAACGAGACATCAATGAAGCGCCTGTTCACGATCGCGATCGCGGCCCTCGCCGCCCTTCCTGCGTTCGCCGAGTATCCCGACAAACCGATCATGATCGTGGTGCCCTTCGCGGCCGGCGGCCCCACCGACAAGGTGGCGCGCGACTTCGCCGAAGCGCTGCGCAAGCCGCTGGGCAACGTGGCGATCACCATCGACAACACCGGCGGCGCCGGCGGCACGCTCGGCGCCGCCAAGGCCGCGCGCGCGGCCAACGACGGCTACACGCTGATGCTGCACCACGTGAGCATGGCGACCTCGCCCTCGCTGTACCGCAAGCTGCCCTACAAGACCCTCGAGGGCTTCGAATACCTGGGCCTGATCAACGAAGTGCCGATGACGCTCATCAGCTCGAAGTCGGTGCCCGCGAACAACTTCACCGAGCTGCGCAAGTGGCTCGAGACCAACGGCAGCAAGACCAACCTCGCCAACGCCGGCATCGGCTCGGCCTCGCACCTGTGCGGCCTGATGCTGCAGAGCGCACTGAAGATCGCGCCGCAGACCATCCCCTACAAGGGCACGGCACCGGCCATGACCGACCTGATCGGCGGCCAGGTCGACATCATGTGCGACCAGACCACCAACACCACCGCGCAGATCGAGGGCAACATGGTCAGGGCCTATGCCGTGACCACGCAGCAGCGCCTGAAGACGCCGGTGCTGGCCGCCCTGCCCACGCTCGACGAGAGCGGCCTGAAGGGCTTCAACGTCAGCATCTGGCATGGCCTGTTCGCGCCCGCGGGCACGCCCAAGGCAGTCACCGACAAGCTCAATGCGGCGCTGAAGGTGGCGCTCAAGGACCCGGCCTTCATCAAAAGCCAGGAAGGGCTCGGCGCCGTGATCATCACCGACGCCCGCGTCAACGGTCCGGAGCACAAGAAGTTCGTCGAGACCGAGATCGAGAAGTGGGGCGCCGTCATCAAGGCGGCCGGCCAGTACGCGGACTGAGCATGGACCGCGCCATGACGACGAATCCGAACCGCCTGCGCCTACGGCTGATCGCACTCGCGGCGCTGGCGCCGCTCGCGGGCGCCGCCGCGGCCGCCTCGCCGAAGTTCTCCATCGAGCTCGTGGGCGGCCGCATCAAGGGCGACGACACGCTGAAGGTGCGCCAGGGCGACCAGGTGCAGATCAGCGTGGTCAGCGACCAGCCCCTGGTGCTGCACCTGCACGGCTACGACATCGAAACGCAGGTGACGCCGCCCGCGCCGGCGCTGCTGAGCTTCAAGGCCAGCCTCGCGGGCCGCTTCCCGGTGCACGAGCATCGCCACGGCCCGGGCAACCACCGCGCCGTGATGTTCATCGAAGTCCATCCCTAGGCGCGCCCTGAAAACGCTTCGCTTCGGGACCGGTCTCGCGATCGCGTGCGCCTCGGCCGGCGCGCGGGCGCACGGCTTCGGCCAGCGCTTCGACCTGCCGCTGCCGCTGTGGCTATGGCTCACGGGGGCCGGCGCGACCCTCGTGCTGACCTTCGCGGCGCTCGCGCTGTTCGCGCGGCGCCACGACTTCGGTTCCTCCTTCCTGCGCGACACCGACCTGCTGCGCTTCGCGCCGCTGCGCCGCATCGCGCATCCGCTCGCGGTGGTGCTGCGAACGCTGGGCTGCGCGCTGTTCGTGCTGACGCTGGCCACCGGCTTCCTCGGCAATTCCGACGCCTATGCGAACCTGATCGTCACGATGGTCTGGGTGCTGTGGTGGGTCGGCATGGCCTTCTTCTGCGCGCTGGTCGGCGACCTGTGGGAGATCGTCAACCCGCTGCCCACGCTGTACCGCGCCGCCGCGCGCCTGGTCGGCGGCGGCCGCGAATCGCTGGGCCTGCGCTGGCCCAAATGGCTGGGCGCCTGGCCGGCGGTCGCGCTGTTCTTCGCCTTCGCCTGGACCGAACTGGTGTGGCAGGACAAGGACCTGCCCTCCGCCCTCGCCGGCGCCCTGCTGGGCTATGCGCTGCTGAGCTGGGCCGGCATGCTGCTGTTCGGCGTGGAGGCCTGGCGCCACCGGGCCGATGCCTTCGCGATGGCCTTCCGCGTGCTGGGCCGCTTCGCACCGCTCGAGCTGCGCGGCTCGACGCCGACCGAGCCTGCGCGCCTGCGGCTTCGGCCCTACGGCGCCGGTCTGCTGACGACCGAGCCGGTGCCGAATTCGGTGGCGGCCTTCGTGCTGCTGATGCTCGCGACCGTCACCTTCGACGGCTTCCACGAAACCCCGCTGATGGACCGCATCGGCACCGCCGCGCAGACCTCGCGCACGGTGGCCGAGACGCTGTTCACGCTCTCTTCCGCAACCGGCATGGACGAGACGCAATGGCTCAACAGCGTCATGCTGCTGCTGTTCCCCGTGGCCTTCGTGCTGATCTTTCGCGCCGTGGGCGCGTGGATGCTGCGCCTGGCCGGCAGCACCGAGCGCGCGGCCGTGAATGCCATGGTCTGGAGCCTGGTGCCGATCGCCGTGGCCTACCACCTCGCGCATTACGCCTCGCTGCTGCTGACGACAGGGCAGTTCATCGTTCCGCTCGCCTCCGATCCCTTCGGCTGGGGCTGGAACCTGTTCGGCACGCGCGGCCGCACGGTCGACCTCGGCATCGTGAGCCCGGCCGTCTACTGGTACACGGCCGTGACGCTGATCGTCGTCGGCCATGTGCTCGCGGTCGTCGTCGCCCATGTCGAGGCCACGCGCCGCTTCACGAACCACCGCGCGGCGATGCTGAGCCAGCTGCCGATGCTGGTGCTGATGGTGGCCTATACGAGCCTGAGCCTCTGGATCATGGCGCAGCCGATCGTGGGGTGAGCGGCATCAAGGCAAGCCTGCCTGGCGCTTCAGAAACCCCTCGACCACGCCCGCGAAGTACGACGGATGCTGCTGCATCGGGTAGTGCCCGCAATCGGGCACCACCTGCAGCTCCGCGTTCGGATGCCACGCGAGGAAGGTTCGCTTCATCGCCTCCGCATCGAGCCCCGGATCCCTGTCGCCGACGACGACCAGGAACGGGGTTTCTAGCCCTCGCACCTCGTCGGCGAAATCGGCCGTGACCAGCTTGTCGAGGTAGCGCCTGCGGCATGCGGGCGCCACCGCCTCGCGGTGGTGCCGCAGCTTCTCCTCGACCCATTCATCGGGCAAGCCCCCGCCGACGAACTTGAACAGCCGCCGAAGCGCGTCGTCGTCGTCGGCCGTGCTCGCGAAGAAGGCCAAGGCCTCCGGACTCAGTTTGTTGCCGGCGGCTGAAACGGGGCACACGGCGATCGCGCTCGCGATGCGCGAGGGCGCGTCCGCCGCGAGGCGTTGCGTGACCATCCCGGTCATCGAATGGCCGAGGACGTGGAAGCGCCGCCAGCCGAGGCGGTCGGCGAGCGCGAGACAGTCCGCGGCGATCTCCTTCACCGTGAACTCGCCCGGCAGCGCCATCGACAGCCCATAGCCGCGCAGGTCGGCGAAGACATGGGTGAACGCCTGGCCGTCGAGCCAGGGCAGGAGCGCGTCGTAGTTCGCGTGGTCGCCGAGCCAGTCGTGCAGGACCAGCACGGGGATCGGCCCGTGACCATGCCGGACGTATCCGAGGCCAGCGTGCGATGCGGGGCGAATCTCGAGGGGTGCTTTCATCTCTGGGTTCCATGGAAGTTGCGGAACAAAAAGAAAACGCCCTCCCGGCAAACCGGGAGGGCGTTTTGAAAGTGCCGCGATGTTATCGACCGCGCGAGCGAAGGTCAACAAGCATGCACGGTCCTTCGCATCTTCAGCTCTTGAGGTTCGCCACCGTCAGCTTCCCGCCGCTCTGCAGGTAGCCATTGGTCGTGAACGAGCAGCCCTCGGTGCAGCTCAGCGAGAAGAAGCCCTTGTTGCCGCCGTTGTCGGTCACCTGCAGGCGGAACTTCGCGGGCTGGCCGTCGAAGCTGCCGTCGGCGTCGATCTGCACCGAGTTGCTGGTCGCCGTGACCTGCGCGCCATCGGCGTCGATGGCCGAGCCCAGGCGCGTCACCGCGCCCAGCTGCACCTTGTTGCCCAGGCCTTCGATGCTCAGGCTGACACTCGGGCCCTTGCTGTCGCGGCCGGCCTTCAGCGCCACCGTGAGGTCGCCCTGCGCCGTCGCCACCTTGCCGCTGACGTTCGCGCTGCGGCTCATGCACGGGTTGTATTGCGGGTTGGTCAGCTCGAGCGATACCAGGCCGCCCTGGTTCCAGCCCGTGTAGTAGAGGCAGTTCTCGGCGTCGTAGCGCGGGTCGGGACGGGTGAAGTCCATCTTGCTGGGCGTGTTGCGCCGCGCGACGTAGTAGCCGATCTCCTTCGGGCTGGTGGGATCGGTCCAGTCGGCGAAGCGGATGCCGCCCGATGCGGCCGCGTAGACGGCCACGCGCATGTGGTTGCGGTCGTCGAAGTTCAGGTAGTGCACCATCGGGACGTTGCCGCCCTCGGCCACCAGCGTCGGGCAGACGCTGGCCTTGTTGGCATCCTGCTCGTAGGTGCCGACGATCTTCGGATGCTTCTCGTCCGAGATGTCGATCATGCGGCCGAAGCTCTGCTGCTTGCACTGGTTCGGCAGTCCGTTGGTGTCGCTGGTCGTCAGGGCGTACGACTCGTCGGTCGAGACGATGTACTCCTTGCCGTTGACGTGCCGCACCCATTCGGTCGCGTGCGTCGCGGCGGTCGAGGTCATGCGCGCATAGCCGCCCTGCTCGAACTCGGGGTTCGGCTGCTGGTCGCACCACGAGAGGAAGCTCACGTACTTGAGCTTCGGATCGGCCACGCGCTTGACGATGTCGCTCGAGTCCATGATCAACAGGCCGTTGGCGCAGGTCTGGTCGCGCCAGAAGGTGGTGGTGGGCGTCGGCAGGTTGCCGGCCACCTGGCCGCCGCCGCCGTACACCGCGAGATAGAGCCGCGTGCCGTCGGGGTTGGTGCTGACGTCATGGATGTTGGTCGCCGCCATGATGCGCCAGTTCTTGTTGTTCTTCACCTCGTCTGGCAGCTGCGAGCGGTTCCAGCTCAGCAGCAGCTTCGGGTTCTTCGGATCGTCGAGGTTGGTGATGTGCAGGTCGACGCGCTTGTTGTCGATGGTGTAGTTGGCGAAGTTGTCGTCCGTGGGCGAGGTGCCGCCGGTGATGAGCGTGGTGCCGCCGTCCTTGGCCGTGGTGCCGAAGGGCACGCCGTACCAGGTCTTGCCGTCGGGCGAGAGCCAGCCGTCGTGGTGGCCGCCCGAGGACTGGTAGCTCGCGTTCAGCGGCACCGGGTGCAGGCAGTCGCTGACGTCGTAGACGTCCACCATCTTGTTGTCCTTGTAGCCGGCCACCAGCAGGTCGCCCGAGAGCTCGAGGCCCGAGTACGCCTCGATCGCCGCCGGCGTGCGCAGGATCTTCCCGTTCGGGTTGACCGGCGTGGCGGCGGTGGTCTCCTCGCCCCACTTGTTGGTGCTCGTGGCCTTGACGGTGGCCGAGGGCGCGGTGCCGACGACCGTGGTGTCGCCGCTCGCGGGCACGACCTGCATCTTCGTCGGCGTCTTCATGTCGAACACGATGATGCCGGTGGTCAGCGCGGCATCGCCGCCGGCCGCGCCATCGCGGTTGGAGGCGTACGCGCAACGCGTCGAGCCCTTGGCCTTGATCTGCAGATCGCCGAAGGCGCCGCGGCCGAACAGCGTGTTCTGCGCGACCTTGCGCGCACCGCACCAGTAGCCCTGGAAGCCATCGGGATTGGCGGTGGCGTCGTACATCGCCGACTTGGGGATGTGGCCGTTGACGCCCGGCTCTGCCTGGTCCCCGGGGCCGGCTTCGCACAGCCGCGGCGGCGTCACGTACGGCTGGGCCACCGGGCCCGTGTCGGCCGGCGGCTGGTCGGTGGACCCCGCGGGGGGCGGCGCCGATCCGACGATGAGCGGCGCGCTGTCGTTGCTGCCGCCGCAGGCGGCGAGCAGCAAGGCGCTGGTCAGGGCGCCAACCAACAGCAGGTTGGCTCTGGGGGCTTGTCTTCTCTTCATGGTTCTTCTTTCTCTGTCAAAAAACACGGGGCCAGGGGAAAGTCTTCGCGTCAATGTCCGAAGGGGGCGGGGTCGCCCGCGAATGCCGGTTCCACGTCCGGCTCCGGCGGATGGGCCGGGCGGGAAGGCAGCGGCGATGCGACGGTGCGGTCGGTCTCGATCACGACCGACTGCCCCGCGCCCGCGAGCACGACGCTGTCGGGCTGGATCGCGCTGACGGTGAGCCCCTCGAGGTGGCCACCGACACGCAGTTGCAACAGCTGCGAGTCGTCGGTGCGGCGCATCAGCGCGAAGCTGTCCACGCCATCGGCCGCCACGACCGTGCCGACGAGCTTGAAGGCCGCGACCGACAGCGCGGCGTCGACCGGCTTCGCGGCCACCGGCACGGGCTTCGGCGCCGGCGCCACCACCGGCGCGGGAGCCACAGCGACCGGCGGCATCGGCACGACGGCCTCATCGGACGACGGCCACCACCACGTGGCCGACAGCGCAATGACGCACACCGCCGCAAGCCACCAGGGCCAGCGGATGCGATGCGTCACGGAAGCCTGCATAAGGTGTCGATGTGGTCGTGGAGTGGGCGCAGAGATTAGTTGTGAAAGCCCTGCGTCAGAAGACGACCAACGGTTAAAACGTTCGTCGCAGGTGAGCGCGTGAATCGCATCGCGGGCCCTGTCCGAGACCCTCGCCGACACTGGCGTCACGGCACGCAAGCCGCGTGTTTTCATCGCATGCGGACGTCGATCGCGATGCATCGTTATCCCTTGCGCGCGCGCGCCGCGTCGATAACATCGCCGGCTTCTTTCAATGGAGGCAAGGGACAGCGATGTTGCTGACGACATGGATCCTCGCCGGCGCGCGGGCCTCGGCCATGGCCGCGGCCCTGCTGCTCGCGCAGCACGCGGTGGCCGGCCACGACGCGGTCGATCCCGCGGTGCGGCGCTTCACGGCCAAGGTGACCGGCCTGGGCCAGGCCGGCAAGGCGGGCCGCATCGCCACCTTGCGCTTCGAACCGATCGGCCCGGGCATGGTGGCCCCCAAGCGCAACGAGATGCGCGGCTGGCGGCTCACCTTCATCCGCGGCAAGATGTTCGGCCGCACCCTGTGGCTCCAGAGCAATACGCCCGACGAACTCACGGTGCGCGCCACCGATCCCTCGATGGAAGGCGTGAACGCCGGCGACATCGTCGTCATCGAATTGATCGACCCCAAGCTGGTCGACCCCCATGCGTAGGCTGCTGCTCGCCGCAACGTTCTCTGTCCTGGCCACCGCGGCGGCAGCGCAGACCGTGAAGCTGCCGGCCGACGCGGTCGACGGCTTCCACGCCGCGCTCAAGCGCAAGGACACGGGCGGTGCGCTTTCCTACCTCGACCGTTCGCTGGTGGTGTTCGAGTTCGGCGTCACCGACCCGACGATCGAGGCCTATGCGCTGAGCCACCTGCCGGGCGACATCGACATGGCGGCCGTCTCCACCTGGACCCTGCAGGCGCGCCGCCTCGGCGGCAGCGGCAACGAGCGCTGGGTGCTCAGCACCTACCACGTGACCGGCAAGCTGCCCGACGGCAAGCCCATCGACCAGGTGATGCAGGAGACCGCGATCGTGCGCCGCGCGGGCGACAGCTTCCGCATCGTCCACCTGCACTGGTCGAGCGACAAGCTCTGGGCGCAACCGCCTCGGCCCGCCGCGCCCTGACTCAGAGGTCGAAGCGCAGTTCAGCCGTGTAGGTGCGTTGCGGGTACGGGTGGAAGTTCCAGTAGCGGTCGTTGTTCGCGTTGTCGATGCCGAAGGCGGCCGACCACTGCCTGTCGATCTGGTAGCGGACGCGCAGGTCCACCGTGAAGTAGCGACTCGCCCCGAAATAGGCGAAGGCGTTGACGTCGCTGTTGTCGAGGTTCGAGTACTGCCGGCCGCTGTAGCGCGCGGCCACCGTGAAGGCCCAGCGCGCATCGGGCTTGTAGGTGGCGTAGGCCGTGGCGCGCCAGCGCGGCACGCGCGGCTGCCACTTGCCCACCGCCGCCGGAAAGGCCGCGTCGGCCACCGTCTTCGAATCGGCATAGGTCAGGCTGCCGCCGAGATCGAGGCCCTGGATGCCGACGTCCTGCCCGGTGTAGGCGAGCTCCACGCCGGTGGTGCGCATCCGGTCGACGTTCTGCACGCGCGAGACGGTCGAGTTCGGAATCAGCTGGCTGTAGAGCGCATTCTTCGTGGTCTCGTGGAACAGCGTGGCACGCAGCAAGCCGTTGCCCAGGTCCTGCTCGGCCGTGAGTTCGCCGGTCCACGACTTCTCGGGCTTGAGGTTCGGGTCGTTGACGAACGAGAGCGCGCCGCCCGAGGTCGCGCCGTAGAGCTCGCCCACCGTCGGATAGCGCACCGCGCGGCCCACCGAGGCCTTGATCACCGTCGAAGGCGCGAGCTGGTAGGCCAGGGCGGCCTTGGGCGAGAGGTCGGACTCGCTGCGCGAGGCATAGGGCTGTGCGCTCGTGGCCGTGGCGGTGAAGCCGTCCGTGGCCTTCCACTTCTCGTAGCGCAGCCCGAGCACGGTCTTCCATCGCGGTGCGAAGGACCATGCGTCCTGCGCCCAGGCACTGAGCGTCCGGCTGCGCCCGCCGACCTGGCTCACGGGGGTGAACGCGGGGCCGTCCCGCCAGTCGCCGAGCACATTGGTCTTGGCGATGACGAGCTTGTAGGCATCGCGGCCGACACCGAAGTCGACCACGTGCGCGCCGCCCACGCCCTGCGGGCGCCAGGTGCCCTTGGCCGCGAGCGTGTTCCAGCCGGTGCCGCCCTGGTCCTGCAAGGTGCCGGCACCGCCGAGGGCCGCCAGCGGCAACGCGACCGTGGGCGAGCGCTGCGTGTCCTTGGCGTAGTCGTAGAGGCTGGCGGCCACCTCCCAGTCGAAGGCACCCTGGGTGTTGCTCTTGACGGACAGCCCGTGCATGAAGTGCGTGGCGCGGTCCTCGGTCCACGGAAAGGCCGTGGGCGCGAGCGTGAAGCTGCGCCCGCCGATGTTGACCGGCCCGCTGTAGACCGGCTGGCCGCGTGCATCGACGAGGTAGCTCTCGCTCTGCCCGCTGCCCGCGTTCTGCCACCAGCCGAGCGTGTAGCTCGCGCGCAGCGTGGGCGAGATGTCGTAGGCCAGCTTGAGCTTGGCGTGGTCCTGCACGGTGCGGTACTGCGTGCCCGCGCCGAGGATCAGCCACGGGGCGTTGGTGGTGCTGAGGCCCGGCACCGCGCCGAACACCGGCGTTCCCGCGCCGCCGGCCACGGTGGACGCCAGCGTCGCGGTGGTGAAGGTCAGCGGCTGCCCCTGACTGTCGGTGCGGTTGACGTCGATCCACCAGGACCAGTCGCCGCTGCGGGTGCCCAGCGAGGCGCTGGTCTGCCAGCCGTTGAAGCTCTTCTTCGTGCGGTAGAGCTCGTTGGGCTGCGAGGAGAAGCCCGCCTTCACATGGGCCTCGAGCTTGTCGGGCATGCGCGTCACGTAGTCGACCACCGCGCCCGCCGAGTTGCCCGGGTACGCGGCCGAGAACGGACCGTACATCACGTCGACCCGCTCGATCTCCTCGGCCGTGACCAGGCCCCAGCGCGGCGCGAAGTTGGTGCCGTTGGCGATGCCGTTGCCCAGGTAGTTCGACAGCAGGATGCCGTCGGCATAGACGGCCGAGCGCGCGCTGTTGCCGGTGCCCGAGGCGCGCGTGGAAAGGATCGCGTGGTTGTAGTCGCCGATGTAGCGCTTGCGCACCAGCAGGCTCGGCAGGTACTTGAGCGCGTCCTCGCTGTCGGTGGCGTTCACGCGCGTCTCGATCTCGGCGCGCGTCACGCCCTCGATGGTGGTGGGAATCTGCGTGGGCAGCGAACTCGGCCGGGCGCCGGTGACCGTGACGATGCCGAGCGACCTGGCGCGCTCGGGCGCGTCCTGGGCCATGGCATCGGTTGCAACGCAGGGAAAGGCCGCGACCAGCGCGAGCGACAGGAGGGACCTGTTCATGAAGGCCGGGCGCGATCTGTAGCGGGAAGTCGCATGTCTCTGTTCTTGTTCGGATGCGCCGGCGCCGCGGCGCGAAAGCGGCAGAGGTTAGTCGCGGCCCGTGGCGCCCCGGAAGGACATCGGCGGTTAACTCGTTCACCAAAGGTGGGCGCATGCGAGCGGCTTTCGGCGCACCGCGAACGCCGCAAACCCGCATGGATGCTGGTATTTCGCTCGTTGCAGCGCATGCCGCACACGTCCGCGGCGGCGCTGCACCCCGGCGGACGCTTGCCGGATAATTCGCGACCACAACGACAACGAGACACGAGACAAAGTGCGCGAGGCCCACCTCCGAGATCTGATAGCCGTCATCGAAACCGGCAGCGTGCGGTCCGCCGCGCGCAAGCTCGGCCTGGCGCAGGCGGCCGTCAGCAAGAACCTCACCGCGCTCGAGAAATCGCTGGGCGTGCCGCTGCTGGTGCGCTCCGCGCGCGGCGTCGAGCCCACCGAGTTCGGCCGCATCGTGCTGCGCCGCGCGCGCGTGATCGATGCCGAGCTGCGCCATCTGCAGGAGGAGCTCGAGAGCGCCGGCGGCGAGGGCCGCAAGCTGATCACGGTGGGCCTGTCGGCCACGGCCGAGGCCATGCTCCTGCCCACCGCCGTGGCGCGCTTTCGCGAGCACACGCCGAACGCGCTGATCAGCGTGCTCGGCGGCCGCTCGTCGTCGACCATCGCGGCGCTGCGCGAAGCCAGGATCGACTTCGCGGTCGGCCCGCTGCCCACCGACCAGAGCCTGTCCGACCTGCACACCGAGCAGCTGTGCAGTTCCGACATGGGCATCGTCGTGCGCGCGGGCCACCCGGCCGCCGATGCGCGCGACCTGGCCGCGCTGGTGCCCTATGGCTGGCTCTACAGCGTGCAGCAGTCGGGCGGGCCGATGATCGTCACGCTGATGACCCGGCAGGGCCTGCCGGCGCCGACGCTGGTGGCGCATTGCGATTCCTCGAGCGCGCTGGTGTCGATGCTGCTGCAGAGCGACCTCGTCACGCTCAACAGCCTGGGCGGGCTGGAGCCCTTGCGCGAACGCGGGCTGCTCAAGGTCCTGCCCATCAAGCTCGATCTGCCGCCGGCCGTGCAGCACCTCGTGACGCCGACGAAGCGGCCGCTGACCCCCTCGGCCGCGGCGCTGGCCGACGAGTTCCGGCGCGCCTCGCGCAGGCTGCGGCGGTGAACGGCGGCACGCTGGCGACGCGGCGCGCTCTGCTCGCCGCCATCGCGTGCGCCGGCCTGTCCGGCCGCTACGCGCGGGCCGCCAATGACACGGGCCGGCCCCTGCGCATGATCGTGCCGCAAGCCCCGGGCGGCGCCGCCGACTTCATGGCACGGCTGATCGCCAGGGAGCTGTCGAGCGTGCTCGATCGGCCGGTGGTGGTCGACAACCGCGCGGGCGGCGGCATGATCGTCGGCACGCAGGCCGTGGCCATGGCCGCGCCCGACGGCAACACCATCGGCATGGTGTTCTCGCCGCATGCCGCCAACGAGGCGATGCGCCAGCAGATGCCCTACGACGCGCTCGACGATTTCGAGCCCCTGTGCCTCGGCGGCCATTCGATCGTCGTGCTGGTCACGCAGCCGGGCTTCGCCGCGCGCGACGTGGCCCAGTTGATCGCGCTGGCAAGGCGCACCGATCCGCCGCTGCAGTACGCGTCGCTGGGCATCGGGTCGGTGTCGCACCTGGCCGGCGAACTGCTCGCCATCGAGGCCGACGTGACGCTCGAGCACGTGCCCTACAACGGCAGCGCGCAGATCTACCGCGCGCTGCTCAATGGCGATCTGCCGCTGGCCTTCGTCACCCTGGAGAGCGCGCTGCCGCACCTGCAGTCGCGGCGCCTGCGCGCGCTGGGCATCACCAGCGCCCGGCGGGCCGCGTCCTATCCGCAGCTGCCGGCGATCGCGGAGTCGCTGCCCGGCTTCGAGTTGATCGGCTTCTATGGTTTCGTGGCACCGGCGCACACGCCGCCGGTGCAGGTCGAGGCGCTGAGCAGCGCACTCGCACGGACCCTGCACACCCCGCAGGTGCATGACCGGCTGGCGGCCGGCGGGGTCGAGGTTTCGGTCGCGCCGCCGGCGGCCTTCGCCGCCTTCCTGCGTCAGCAGATCGACAAGTACGCGGCGCTGTCCAGGCGCACGGGGATCACGCTGGACTGAAGCGGCCCCCGGTCCGGCCCGCTTCCGCTTCGCTCAGCTGCCTTCGATGATCCGCAGATCGCGCTCGGCGCCATCGCCCAGCGCGACCAGTGCGGCCTGGTAGTCGGGGCTGTCGTGGGTGGCCGTGGCCTGCGCCACGCTGTCGAACTCGATCAGCACGGTGCGTTCGGCCAGGCCGTATTCATAGGTTTTCGCTGGCAGGCCGCGTGCCAGGAAACGCCCGCCGCCGGCGGCGATGGCCGGTCCGGCCAGCTTCGCGTAGGCCGCGAGTTTGTCGGCGTCCTTGACGGCGCGGTATGCACTGACCCAATAGGCTTTTGCCATGTCGATTTCTCTGTAGTTGCCAAAGGCTTTCAATATAGCGGGGCAAGGCGCCTCGCGCCTCGGTCCGGCCGCAAGCCACCTACACTGCACCGGCCAATCTCCTGGCTCGCATCGCACTCCGTCCACTCCACGTCGCGAGGTTCCATGGCTGGTGCAATTTTTCGATGGCGGCGCTGGCGATGGCTGCTGGTGCCTCTGCTGCTGTTCGGCCTCCTGCTGTCGATGAGCGACCCGCTCTATCGGTACGCGGCGGCCCGGACGCCGGCCTTTGCCTTTCCCGCATGCCAGAAGGCCTGGGCCCATCGCGGGTATGCGGCAGCCGGCGGCGAGAACAGCCTCGCGGGCATCGCGGAGGCCTTCAGGCGCGGCGCGGCCGGCGTGGAGATCGACGTTCTGTTCGACCCCGAGCTCGACGACTTCGTGGTCTCCCACGACCGGCCCTACACCCTGTTCGACGGCCAGCCGCTGCGCCTGGAATCGGTGCTGTCGCGTTTCCCGCGCAGCGGCCTCTTCTGGCTCGATGCGAAGGACCTGCGCAAGCTCTCGCCCTGGACCGCCCACCAGGCGACGCACCGGCTCAGCGCGCTGCTCGAGCGCTACGGCCTCACCGAGCGCGCGTTCGTGGAATCGAGCCAGCCGCTGTACCTGTCCTGGCTGGCCGACCAGGGCGTGCACACCAGCTACGCCATCAGCCCCAACGACCGCAAGTACGGCGCGCCGCTGTACCGGCTGCACGCGGCCTTCATGAAGCTGGCCTATGCCTTCGTGGGCGCCGACGCCATCTCGATGACCGCCGCGCGCTACACGCCGGTCACCGCGGCCACCTTCGACGAGGCCGCGATCCTGCTGTCGACCGTCAACGACGCCGGCATGCTGCGATACCTGTCGGCACGACCCGAAGTCAAGGTCGTTCTGACGGACGAAGACCACTACGCCGTCACGGCCTGCGCCGATCGCCCGCGCCGATGATCGTGGCCACGCGCTACGGGCTAGTGATCTCCCCGCGCTCGACCAGCAGTTGCCGGATGTCCTTCTTCGCGATCTTCCCGTAGCCCGACTTCGGCAAGGCCTCCCAGAAGAACACGTGGTGCGGCCAGCGGTAGCGCGCGCAGCGGCCGTCGAGGTGCGCGATCAGCGCATCGCCATCGACCTGCGCGCCCTCGCGCCGCACCACCACCGCCACGCCGACCTCGCCCCACTTGGGGTCGGGCACGCCGAGCACCGCCACCTCGGCCACCGCGGGATGCGTGAGCAGCACCTCCTCGACCTCGCGCGGATAGACGTTGGAGCCGCCCGAGATGTACATGTCGGACTCGCGACCGGTGATGTAGAGCAGGCCGCGCGCATCGAGCCGGCCGAGGTCGCCGGTGTGGAACCAGCCGCCGCGCAGCGCCTTGCGCGTGGCCTCCTCGTTGCCGTGGTAGCCCGCGAACACGGCGGGGCCGCGCACGCAGATCTCGCCGACCTCGCCCGTGGGCAGGCGCTGCAGCTCGGCATCGAGGATCGCCACCTCCATGCCGGTGCGCGCACGGCCGCACGAGCCGATGTTGGCGTTCGGGTCCGCGTCGTCGGCCGAATGCATGGAGGCCGGCAGCACCGTGATGTTGCCGGTGACCTCGCCAAGGCCGAAGTACTGCACCAGCACCTTGCCGAGCTTCTGCAGCGCGAGTTTCTGGTCGGCGCGGTACATCGGCGCGCCCGCGTAGATCACATGGCGCAGCGAGCTGTGGTCGTAGCGGTCGACCGCGGGGTGCTCGACCAGCATCTTCACGATGGTCGGCACGGTGAAGAGGTTGCTGACGCGGTGCGCCTGCACCGAGGCCCAGAAGGCCTCGGGGTCGAGCTTCTCGCTGGCCGGCAGCACGGTGGCCGCGCCGCGCGCCACGTTGAGCAGCGCATGGATGCCCGCGCCGTGCGACAGCGGCGCCACCGCGATCGAGCAGTCGTGCTCGGTCGTGCCCGGGATCAGGTCGGCCAGGTGGTTGGCGACCACGAAGGCCATCTGCCCGTGCGTGAGCACGCCGGCCTTGGGCCGGCCGGTGGTGCCCGAGGTGTAGAAGAACCACAGCGGGTCGTCGCGGTCGACGGTCTCGTGTTCGGACTGCGATGCGTCGTGCTGCTGGTGCGCGCGCAGCAGTTCCTCGTACGAGTGCTCGCCCTCGCGCGCGCGGCCGATCGCGAGCACATGCGCGAGCGCCGGCGAGGCCGCGCGCACCGCGTCGGTGTGGCCGGGGAAGATGTCCTCCACGATCATCGCGACCGCGCCGCTCGACGCGCCGAGGTAGGCCACCTCGGGGGGAGTGAGCCGGAAATTCGTCGGCACCCAGACGCAGCCGAGGCGGAACGCGACCCAGCAGCTCTCGAACATCTGCAGGTTGTTGCGCGACTGCACCAGGATGCGGTCGCCTTTCTTCAGCCCGAGCGCGCGCAGCGCCGCGGTCATCGCGGCCACGCGCGCCTCGATCTCGCCCCAGGTCCAGCTGCGGCCGCCCTCCTGGATGAGGCCCGGCCGCTCGGCAAAGAGCGCGGCCGTCTGCGTGAGCAGCCGGCCCAGGTTCATCGCCTGCGCCGCACTCACGAGGCCGGCTCCAGGATGCTGAGGTAGCTGGCCACCGCCGAGCCGCCCATGTTGAACACCGCGCCCATGCGCGCGCGCTCGACCTGCATGCCGCCGGCCGTGCCCGAGAGCTGCATCGCGGCCATCACGTGCTGCGACACGCCGGTGGCGCCGATCGGATGGCCCTTGGACTTGAGCCCGCCCGAGGGATTGACCGGCAGCCGGCCGTCCTTGCGCGTCACGCCGTCGAGGATCACGCGCGCGCCCTCGCCGTGCGGCGCCAGCCCCATGGCCTCGTACTCGAGCAGCTCGGCGATGGTGAAGCAGTCGTGCGTCTCGACGAAGCCCAGGTCGTCGAGCGAGGCGCCGGCCGAGGCCAGGCCCTTCTTCCACGCCATGGCCGCGCCCTCGAACTGCGTCGGGTCGCGCCGCGACATCGGCAGGAAGTCGTTGACGTGCGTGCGCGAGCGCCAGCGCACCGCGGGCACCTTCGCGCCCGCGAGCGGTTCGGTCGACAGCACCAGCGCGGCCGCGCCGTCGGACACCAGCGAGCAGTCGGAGCGCTTGAGCGGCCCCGACACGAAGGGGTTCTTGTCCGAGGGCGTGCGGCAGAAGTCGAAGCCAAAGTCGCGCCGCATGTGGGCATAGGGGTTGTGCACGCCGTTGGCGTGGTTCTTGGCCGCGATGGCCGCGAGCGCGTCCGACTGGTCGCCGAAGCGCTCGAAGTAGTTGCTCGCGATGCCGCCGAAGATGCCCGCGAAGCCGGCCGGGTCGGCGCCCTCCTCCTTCACGTACGAGCACTTGATCAGCGTGGCCGCCACCTCGGGCGTGCGCAGGCCGTTCATGCGCTCCATGCCGATCACCAGCGTGCGCTTCATGCGGCCCGCGGCCATGGCGTCGAGCGCGGCCCAGATCGCGGCCGAGCCGGTGGCGCAGGCGTTCTCGCAACGCATGGCCGGCGTGTGGCGGAACTCGGGCATGGCCACCGCGGGCAGCGAGGCCGTGAAGTCCTGGCCGACGAAGCCGGCGTTGAAGTGGCCCACGAAGATGCCGTCGATGTCCTCGGCCGCCACGCCCGCGCTGTCGAGCGCGGGTTGCACGGCGTCGCGGATGAGCTGCTCGAGCTCGGCGTTGTCGAGCTTGCCGAAGGGCGTGTGGCCCCAGCCGACGATGTAGGCGTTGTCGTTGCGCATGATGTCTCCTGGAAGGAATGGAAAGCGGGATTCAGGGCACGGCGGGCCGCGCGGGCACGGGCCGGCCATGACGTTGTACCAAGGTCAGCGCGATCGTGCCGGCCGCGGCCGCGAGCACGCCCGTGGTCAGCGACAGCACGGCGGCGCTGCCGCTGCGGTACATCAGGCCCATCCAGCCGCCGCAGAGGAAGGCCGCGCCCGCGAAGATGAAGCCGCCGAGCGCAGAGGCCGCGCCGGCCTGCAGCGGGAACGGCGTGGCCATGCCGACGTGGCCGCAGGGCTGGTGGATGCCGTAGGCCAGCAGCATCAGCCACAGGCCCGCCGTGAGCGTGCCGGCCGTGTGCGCGCCGGCGAGCTGCGGCACCACCAGCACCAGCGCGGCCAGCAGCGACAGAAAGCCCGCGCGCCGCACCGAGGTCACGATGCCGTGCGCCGCGATCCAGCGCCGGCACAGCATGGTGCCCGCGAGGTAGGTGACCGAGGCGCCGCCGATCACCAGCCCGAAGCCCACGCGCGAGACGCCGAAGGTTTCGATGAAGAGATAGGCCGAGCTCGAGAAGAAACCGAAGTTGGCCGCGTAGCCGAAGGCGTTGAGCAGGGTCCACGACTGGAAGGCCGGATCGCGCGCGATGCGCGCATAGCCCGCGAGCAACGGGCCGAGGCGCAGCGCATCGGGCTTGAGCGAGCGCGCGGTCTCGGGCACGCGCGCGAGCACCAGCAGCGCGCCGGCCAGGCCGCACAACGCCATCGACCACAGCGTGGCGCGCCAGCCCAGGGTCTGGGCCAGCAGCGCACCGGTCACGGGGATCAGCATCGTCAGGCAAGCCAGCACCGACATCGCCACCGTCATCACATGCGTGCCGTGCTGCTGCTCGAACAGGTCGCGCACGATCGCGCGGCCGCAGACCATGCAGGCCGCGATGCCCAGCCCCTGCGCCGCGCGCGCGGCAATCAGCACCTCGATGTTCGGCGCCATCGCGCCCACCGCGGCGCCCGCCGCGTACAGCAGGAAGCCCGCCACCAGCACCGGCCGGCGGCCGAAGCGGTCGGAGGCCGGGCCCCACAGCAGCTGGCTCAATCCGAAGCTGAACACCAGCACCGCCAGCGTGAGTTGCACCACGCCCACGCGCGCCGCGTACTCGTTGCGGATCGCGGGCAGCGCCGCGAGGTAGAGGTCGGTGCCCAGCGGTTGGACCGCGGTCGAGAGCGTGACCACGCCGACGACCAGCGCCGGCCCCATCGCCGCGACGGCGGCCGTGCCGGTCTTCACGGACTCAGCGCTCGAGCAGGTCGCGCTCCTGCAGCCAGCCGCGGATCAGCGCCGTGGCTTCCTGCAGCAGCTCGGGCTGGCCGGCGTAGTAGTGGGTCGCGCCCTTCACCACGCGAAAGAGCTTGTCGGGCGAGGCCGCGGCCTCGAACAGCATCTTGGGATGCGTGGTCGGCACCGCGTCGTCGGCGCTGTTCTCGATCACCAGCAGCGGCACCCGAATGCGGCGCGCGCCTTCGAGCCCGTTGCCGCAGGAGTCGTCGAGCGACCATTGCGACAGCCAGCTGCGCAAGGTGGTGAAGCGCGCGAGCCCGACCGGCCCGGAGTTCACCGTTTCGGGATTGCCCATATAGCACCAGCGCGGCCGGCGGTCGTTGGGATCGAGCGTGGAATCGAGGAAGCGCGGATCGGCCAGCGTGCGGTGCACGAGGAAGGGCCGCTCCATCTCGCCGGTGTTGCGCGCCTGGAGCTCGGCCAGCTTCGCCCGGGCCCAGGCCGTGATGCGGCGCATGCGGTCGAGCTGCGCCACGCGATAGCGCTGGATGTAGGCCGGCGAGTACGGCGGCTGGTTCGGGTTGCGCGGGTCGTAGATGTCGAGCTCGACGTCGCGGTCGTCGGGGTTCAGTTCGTCCTTCACCGAGGGATCGATCACTTCGGCCAGCAGGTGCGCGCGCGAGAGGTGCGCGGCCTGGTAGATCACCGCGTCGGCCGGGATCAGCCCCTTGCCCTTGAGATCGACCGCGTCGCCGGCCGGCGTGTGCGTGATGCGCGGATCCTCGGCCTCGGCCTGGTAGCTCACCGCCAGCGCCCCGCCGCCCGACCAGCCCACCAGCACCACGTGGCGATAGCCCCAGACCTGCTTCGCATGACGGATGTAGGCGCTCAGGTCGAGGAACACTTTTTCCATGATCAGCGCCGTGTCGTTGCGCTGGTAGCGGCTGCCCGCGCACAGCACGTGCGCGCCGGTGGCCGCCATCGCGCGCGGCACCGGCAGCAGCTGCAGCGTCGACGCGGGATGCATGAAGACCATCAGCGTGTCGGACGCCTGGCCCTCGGGCCGGAAGCGGATCGCCTCGAGGTTCACCGCGCCCTGGTTGCCGGAGAAGCCGTAGGTCTCGGTGAAGGCGGCGTGCTCGTCGTACTGGAGGTGCACCCACTCGGTCTGGACGGTGAAGGACTCGGTCATGAGGGGAATGTAGGACGGGGCGGGGGGGATGGCAGTCCCCCGGTGGAGGTACAGGGGGCCGGCCCCCCCTCGCCACCGGCAATCAGCCGATCCTCACTTCGTGCCCGCTCCTGTCCTGAGAAGCGCGGCCGCGCGTCGCCTGGAGAAGTGCACCTCGACATCGTTATGCGCGACCGCCGGACGTGGATCATCCAATGCCTCCTGCACCTTCGCGCGAAACCACGGGTCGTACGCCGCGTCGATGGTCGTTCCCACGGGCAATGCGCCGTCGTTGATGCCTGCATCGATGCAGGTTTTCACCCCTGCGTTTGCGGCCATGGCGATCTCCTCTCAGTGCGAAGCGAAAGCTCGACCGTACTTCATATGCACGACATTGGCGATATCCGCCGCGGTGTGCCTGCCGAACCGTTCGACCCTTCAGGCTCGCCAACCGCGGATTGGAGCATCTCGCGATCTTCGTCCCCTCCCTGCAGCCCTACCCGCGCGCCGCCCCGGTCGCGGCAATCACGATCCCCACCAGCACCGCCAGCAGCCCCGCGACGAGGTTCCACCGCAGCGGCTCCGCCAGCAGCCAGGCGCCCACCAGTCCGGCCGCCACCGGATTGACCGTCACCGAGATCGCCACGCGCGTGGGCGTGGTGCGGCCCAGCGCGAAAGCCCAGAGGAAAAAGACGATCGCACCGCCGAACACGCCGAGGTAGGCGATGGCCAGCCACTGGGCCGTGCCGAAGGAAGCCACGGGCGCGAAGCTTCCGCCCTGCCAGGCGATACCAGTGAGGCACAGCGCGCCGACCGCCATCGCCAAGGCGGTGAAGGTCAGCGGCCCCGAACGACGGATCAGCGGGCGCGAGCCCACGCTGTAGAACGCCATGCACAGCGCGGCCGCGAGCATCAGCAGGTCGCCGCGCCAGGCATCGGGCGGTGTGGTGCGCAATCCCGACAGCAGCGCCAGCCCCACGCCCGCCATCGCGACCAGCACGCCGACCGTCTTGCGCCGCGTGAAGGGCTCGACGCGCAGCAGGCCCGCCACGGCCATGGTGAGCAACGGCAGCGCTGACAGCGCCAGCGCGCCGCGCGCGGCGGTCGTGTGGTGCAGCGAGGCATTGAAGAGCAGCGGGAACAGACCGAAGAACAGCAGCCCCAGCCCGGCGGCCGCAGGCCAGTCGCGCGGCGCGGGCCACGACTCGCCGGAACGCAGCAGCGCCATCGGCAGCAAGAGGCAGAAGCCGATGCCGAAGCGGAAGGCGCCGAGCGCCACTGGATCGATGGCGCCCGCGACATAGCGCGTTGCGCCCACCGCGGCGCCGCCCAGCGCGCTGGACAGCATCGCGGCCGCGATGCCCAAGAGTTCTCCCACGCTCGTGCTCCCTTGTCGATGAAGTGACAGCAGCGTAGGCAGCCCTCTATCATCAATCAATGGAATTTATTTGGTCGCCCTGATCAACAAATCGAATGAGCATCCCGACGCTCGACCCCGAGCTGCTGAAGGCCTTCGTGGCCGTGGCCGACCATCGCTCCTTCACGCGCGCGGCAACCGCGCTGAACCGCACGCAGTCGGCCGTGAGCATGCAGATCAAGCGGCTCGAGGAGCGGCTGGGCACCGCGCTCTTTCACCGCACCAAGGTCAACGTCGAGCTGAGCCTCGCGGGCGAGGGCCTGCTCGGCTATGCGCGCCGCATCCTGCTGCTCAACGACGAGGCGGTGGGCCATCTGCAGCAGCACAAGGTCGAGGGCCGCGTGCGGCTCGGCGTCATGGACGACTACGGCAGCTTCGTCGTGCCGCCCGTGCTCGCCAGCTTCGTGGCCGCGTACCCGCGCATCCACATCGAGATGGAGACCGGCCTGACCGCGCGCATGCCCGAGCGGCTGGGCGAAGACTTCGACCTCGTGATCGCGATGCATCCCGAAGGCCAGGGCGGCGGCGAGTTGCTGCGACGCGAACAGGCGGTCTGGGCCACGGCCGTTTCTCAATCGGTGGAATCGCAGGACCCGCTGCCGGTTGCGCTCTATCCGCAGGGCTGCCTGTTCCGCCAATGGGCGACCGAGGCGCTCGATGCGTCGGGGCGACCATGGCGACTGGCCTTCGTGAGCCACAGCCTCGCAGCCGTGGAATCCATCGCGGCGCAGGGACTGGCGGTGACGGTGGTGAAGTCGGGCACCTTTCCGCCGAGGCTGCGGGCGCTGTCGGAACGCGATGGGATGCCGCGGTTGCCTGGGGCGGATATACGGCTGCATCGGGCGGCGGGTCTGTCGCGGGCGGCCGGGTTGTTGGGGGATCACATCGCTCAGGCCATTGCGCTCTGACTGCAACCGGAAACGTTCAACCAACGACCTGTCCCCCAAGCGGGCCGCGAAACCACAGCCCGCAGACCGGCCCTTAACCGCCAGTCTCAGGCGCTCCACATCGCGCCGTCTCGCTCAACTGAAACAGCTCCCCGGCCTTGCGAGCGAGGTCCGACGCGAGCCAGAGCAGGTTGTCCAGTTGGCGAGGCCCGTCATCGCTGCACCAATCGATGTCTCTTCCGTGGGAGGCCCACAGCAGCGCTTCGAGTTGGGAGAGTGTGTTTTCGAGGAGATCCGCCGGGCCCTGTGCGTTTTCTCCGGGAGATACCGGCGTGCGACGCCGGGCTATAGTCTTGGTAGCCATTTTTGTGCGTTCCTTTCTAGGGTGTTGCACGAACTTGGTTAGACGGCTGGGGTGCTCGCAACACCCTGGCCGTCGCCTTTTGATACCTCGCATCTGCATCGCTGCTTTTGCAACGACGACCTGCCGCGAGGCAAGCAGCCTTTCGAACATCTCGGTGTGGTTGGGTGTGTTGCGCCTTTCTTCTCCCCAAGGTGGGGTGGTGAGTGAGAGGGGCATTCACTCTAGGGAAGAAGTGGGCGGGTTGCCTTGCCGCTCGGCACGAAGTCGCGGCAACCGCCAACAAATGCAGCTTTCGAAGCGCACTGATCACGGGCCTCGAAGAGGCCGTGGCGGGCCGGTCCCGATCGGCGTGAGCGCCGGAAGAAAAGCTGGCCCCAGAAGCCGGGCCGATTCAGTTCACCCTGTGCTGTTAGCCTTGGATGGTCGGCAGGACCTCTGCCACGCCAACTCCGGCCATCGCGCCCAATTTCAGAACTGAACTCACTATGACCAGCCCGCTCTACAACGCTTCCATTCCCGTCATGCAGCAGATGCTGCGCGCCATGTCCGACGTGCTCAAGAAGGCCGAAGACCACGCGACGCAGAAAAATATCGATCCCAATGCGCTGCTGCAGGCGCGGCTGTTCCCTGACATGTTTCCGCTGGTACGTCAGGTACAGATCGCCGCGGACTTCTCCAAGGGCATTGCCTCCCGCCTGGCTGGTGCCGAGGTGCCGTCCTGGCCCGACACCGAAGTCAGCTTCGCCGACCTGCAAGCGTTGATCGCCAAGGCTTTGACCCATATCGGCTCCTTCAAGCCTGAACAATTCGATTCAAGCGAAAGCCGCGAGATCGTATTGCGCCCCGGTACCCCCAAGGAAAAGAAGCTGACCGCAAGTGCATATCTTCTGCATTACGGACTGCCGCAGTTCTTCTTCCACGTGACCACCACCTATGCCATCTTGCGCCACAACGGTGTTGAGGTCGGTAAGCGTGACTACATGGGTGCCTACTGACCCAAAACAGACAGGAGTTCAGCGACTCGGGCCACTGCGGCTCGAGAGCAACTAGAGCCTCCGTTGCTGCGCGATTTCGGGTGACAGTGGATGGAGGCTATATCTGCCTTGATTTGTTTGGCGCGTGGTCAAAGCTGACCGAATGTCTGCTGCATTCGGCAGTGAACTACGCAGCCGACCCGTTGCGAGCGTTTGACGTTGGTTTGATGATGGCGGCTATGCAGCGATTGCGGCCTTCCAGTTGTTCAGGCGGCCGGCGGGTGACGCTGCAAAGCGGACGCCAGCCGTCGAGGTCAAGCAATATCTCTGCTCGCGAAATCAACGGGCCGACATGCTCAAGCCGCCCTATGGCGTAGGCGTCTTGATGGTCTCTTGCGCCGGTACTACCGTCCGTTTTTGCATCTCCGTAGGCCTACCAAGCCATGTCCGCAGCCTGCTCGAACCGACGAGTCAGGCCGTCGACGAAACTGAGCATGTCCTCCTCGGACTGCATAGCGCGTGCGTAGGTACCATCAGTCGCGTGCGACAGAATGCTAGGAAGGACACTGAAGAGATAGTGCCTCGCGGGCGCCAGTGCTCCCGCCCATAGGTGGTCAAGAAACGAACCGATCTCCATCATCGCCGATGCCTCATCGAAGGCGACGCGACCTGTGAAGCTAACTTGATGGTCTCGGTCGTTGGTCAGCAGAACGGGGACGGAGCCCGCCCCCGAGTGGAAACGAAACGCTTGGCCCTCTTTGCCGAACGCCCCGTGAGCCACGAAGTTTCTTACCTGTGCACGAAGATCCAAGAGCTTGTCGTAGTGCGCTTTGGTGTCCTTATCCGAGATGTCGAGTGCGGCCTTGAATTTCGCGTTCCAGTTGTCCTCGGCAAGCTCCGCAACTTGCGTACCCACAGTTAGCTTTCCCTGAAGTATCGCGAGATGGATAAACGCGTGCTCAGTCCAACTGAAGAAAGCTTCGATGGCAGCCAGCGCATACCAGTTCACTTGCTTGTTAACTGACAACCACGATGAGATGAGCTCGAAGTTGAACGTCACAAAGGATTCGCTTCCTTTGTCCTTCGCCTTACTTTCCAGCTCTTTGCTTTCAACGACCTGTGCGTTGAACTGGTCGCGAAAATACTCGTAGCGTTCGAACAGATCCGAGTTTTTGTTGACGACGTTCAGATCAGATGTCGCAATTGCTTGCTGTGCACGCCACTGGAAGTATGGGGCCGCAACTGAGACGGCCTTCTTGATCGCTTCGACAATAGCGGTCGCGTCCTTCTCGCCTTGCTGACTTGGCCGACCGCTCATTCTCGCGTTGGGGTCGAGATTGGGTTCGAAGACGCCGAGCCCCATCTTTCGATGCTCTATGCCGTACAGGCGACCGCGAAACCTGACGGGTACCGTCCACGCGCTCTTTTCCCATTGACCAAGACTCGGGAACTTGAGTAGATCAACGAGAAGAAAATAGACAAGGTAGTAGGGCGGAAGGCCTCGACCGGCCTCTGTTCGCGCCGACAACATCAGCCCGTGTCCTTCCTCAGGCAAACGCGGAGGCCCGGCGGGCTCCAGCTCTTGGAGTGCCGCTCGTGCCATGTCGCTCATATTTGCAGGCAGTTCCGGTACAGCGATCGACTTTCTGACTTTCACACCTATTCCCTATTCTTGAGCCACGGTTCAGACCTGCGCGTCTACGAAGTCGCGGGACTGCGTCAAGAACGAGCGCAGGTTGCGCGAGATCACGCGCTGCAGGCTACCAGATATGCCGGGTATCGGAGACTCGAGAAGGTCAATCAGCCTCCCTCCGGTAGCGCTGAGTCAGAGGTGGGGGAAGCGGCTCCTGTTGCCGGTGCTGCCGCAGGTCCTTTGAAGCGGATATGGTTTGCCTGTCCGTTCGCCTCGGCCCAATCCTTGATCTTGATGCCCAACCAGGTCAGGTAGTCGCCGGTACCCAGCGCGCCGTCAGCGAATGGCTCGTGCTGGTCTGAGTCCTGCAAGTCCGCCATTAGGGTCTGGACTCGCAGCGCCATGGCATCGTCCTTGGCCACCGTCAGATAGGTGTTCAGCGGCTTGTCCTTGGACTCCTCCTCACCGCCGAGGAAGCGCTCGAAGTCGGGCACGCTGATCCTGTGCCGGGCGGCCAAGCCAGCCTTTCGGGCCTTGAGTACTGCCTCGCGGATTTTGCCGTTCTCGGTCCACATGCCGTTGCGATGCCCGTTCGATTTGTATGGCGGGTCTACATCGTGCACGATGCCGAAGTCAATCTTGAAGTGGGTCATGACCTTTATAAGCGGCACCAGGATGGCTTTGCCCCTAGCGCGGATGACTGTCACCTCGTCCATGAGTCCGTGCCCACGCTCAATGATGGACGACATGAAGGCGGCATGCTCCGTGTCACCCTCGACGAGCACGGGGTAGGAGCCGAAGAACACTTCGGAGAAGCTCGGGTCGATGTGCTGGAGGGCCTGCAGGCGCTGCTTGTCGTCGTCTTGGAACTCGAATTCAATCTCGTCCGAACGATAGGTCTTAGGCGCCATCGGCGCGTCGTCATCTTCACTCTCGCGTTCGAGGCGAACGATGGTCGTGTGATCCTCGAACGGGTTGACGAAGTGGGGCGAATGGGTGGTCATGATGACTTGCCAGTCGGGATGCTTCGCCAGTTCGTACAGGTGTCGTTGCGCAGCCCGTGCGGCCATTGGGTGCAACGCGTTCTCCGGCTCATCGATCAGCAGTAAGTAGCCCGGAAACGCCGGGTCGTCCTCGCTGTCGGGAATGTTGCCCTCTTCGTCGTGAGCTTTCAGGCGTGAGGTAGATTCCGCGATGATCTTGTCGTAGGCCTGCAGATCAGCTTCCTTGGCTTTCCCCGGTCCCTTGTCCGCCTCCTTCTTGCGCTTCACCCGGGCTGCTTCCAGTTCCTTCTCCAGCCGCTTCCTGTACTCCTGCCGGACCTCGTTGTCGCGTGACAACTCGTTGTGGACCTGGAGCATGGACCAGAAGAGCGCGCGCCGTGCGCCGGTTCCCTGCTGGTGGAGCGACGTCTGCGTCTTTCCATCCTGGACGATGAGACTTGAGCCCGTTTTGAGGAGGTCGGCGAGCCTGGGCACGATCGGACTCGCCGCGACGTTCAGCTTCACGTCCAGGCGCGGGAACACCCGCTTGAACCCTTGTGCCACTCGGCCTGATATGCCGTTGAAGTGCTTCTCGTGCATGCCACTGAGTGATTTGACTCGCGTCGTGACGCTTGCGAGAGCAAGGGAAAGCGCGGACGCCGGATCGATCCGCTCCTTCTCGAGGCCGGCCAAAAGCGGACCCAGCGCTAGGGTGAGCAGCATCTCCTCGGTCTTCGCTGCGTCATCCAGCGAACCGATGCGAAGCGGACGGGGCAACCTGGAATTGAAGACTGGATCCGCGCCTCCGGCCTTGCCGTCCTCAGCCCACGCCCCCTTTCCGTCGGCACCTCCAGACGGATCCCACGTTGTGCGGATCTTCTGAAACTTGTCTGGTGCCCATTGCCAGCGGCTCTTGACGATTAGCAACCCGTCCTTCGCCTCCTTCCACCCCGAGTCGACGTTACCAATGCCGTCTGGGATGTGAACCTCCAGAAGCACTTCGGAGGGCTTGTCCGACGGCGCATGCAGACAGCGGTCCTTGTTCTCATCAAACTGGACTGAACCTTTGGCCAGTTCGTAGGCGCGCAGAATGGTGGACTTGCCTGCGTTGTTCTTGCCGACCAGGCAAACAACATTGTCTAGTTCGATCTCTACGCCGTCGTCGCCGATGCATCCGATGTTGCGCACGGTGATGCGTACAAGCCTGGATCGATTTGCTCCTGCCATGTTTACCCCTTATTGCACAAATATGTTGTTGTTAAACAAGCGTAACAGCAGTGGCGGCAGGACGATAAATGCCGGACTTCCACCGGGCGCCTGTCCGCAAAGTCGCGGTACTAGATGACCGGTGTTGCCGAGAGCCGTCGGTCAGGCTCAGAACTGTGCATGACTTAGATCAGCAGCGGATTCAATCGGTCGACGTTGCAACCCGCGGCCTCACTAAGGTCAGTTCTATGGCATCGAGATCGGGCAGGCGCGGCATTGACAATGACAGCTTTCCCTTCACGCGAACAAGGTCTCCCTTGTGAAGAGAGAAGGCTTTGGTGCGCAAAGATTCTGGGAGCGACACATACACCGTTCTTTCCGGGCTAGTACCCTCCACAGTGAGAAGCAGAGAGAGGTAAGCGTTCTGCTGAGAGACACCATCAACAAGGCCCTCCCATTCGACTGCTTTTCCCGAGGTTCTCTCAATGAACTCCTGTTTCTCCAGAAATCTGTCGGCAAGACTATCGAGCGTTATGAAGTATTCCCGCGCGGTTGCTGCCTCTCCGACTGGGGCTGATAACGACGGTAAAGAAGCCGCTGATACCGGTACGGGCGCTGACGCCGGGCGCTCAACTGCAGATAGAGCGGCAGACCCAGACGCTTGAGGTGGGTGAGGCGCCGGCCTCAAGACGAGGAGCCCTCCCGCGAGCACAGCGCTGACGATAAGCCAGAGCACTACAACCGACCGGTACCAAGCAGGGTACTGGTGCAGAAAATCGATCAACTTTGCAAGATCCAAGCTACGCTCCTTTGCAAGCTAACGTAATGTATCCGGCAAAAACCTGCGGGAGAAACTGGATTGTGCAGGATTCTGGTGATCTTGCCCCCGCATACCCGGACACGGTCTATGCGCTAGGTGACGCGCACCTGGTTCGGGCGACGTGCTGTTGATGTGCGTCCGGCGGCGACCTTGATCAGCCCATATTCCCGTGCGGTCGATAGCAGGCTTACTCGCTGCTCGTATTACTCAAGTGTCGACGACCGCTCCAACCATTGGCTCGTTGTCGTATCTCTCACGCCGATCACATGATGGATGTACATCTTGGCATTCTGCAGGCCACCACGTCCGTCCAGTCGGTGCAGAAGGTAGCTAACGGTGATCACTCCACCGCTAGACCAAAGCCGGCGCAACTCGTTTAGATCGGCGTCAGCGATTTAGTCATAGCCAGATAAGTTGCCACGTTGCGTCGCGATTGAGTGGCCAAGAACCCGCTCAATCGAATTTCGAGTGACCTCGTCTATCTCGAATGCCATTTGCACCTCTGTGTGTGTCGCCGTCTTGGTTTTGTTCGGCCTAAGGAACGTCTGCTATCAGTCGATGTTCAGCAGACCGGGAACGACTGGTTCTGGCCGTACTCTGCCACAGAGTTAACTCTATCAAATCAATTAAATTCATACGACTTCCTATAAAGGACGTATCGGATTGGTTCAGTCCTCGTAGACCCGTCACGTGCTGATAGCGGTAGAGGACCGAGCTCTGGATGCGTGTGATGTCCATTTTGGAAGGCAGGTGTGAATGACAGGTTTTGGCCGACAGTACCCATTCGATCCGCCCGATCGGAGGACAGCAACCAGTCTAAAGCGGACATCGGTCACAGCAGCTTGAAAGCTGTCTGCGGCTGGTCAGGCCATCAAAGCAGGCGATTCCTTCGCATTGAAGTCCGCGTTATCGAAACGGAACCCGCACTTCGACCGGCCCTATGTGCAACGCGCTCGCTCCTCTAACGAGTTCCTGCCCTGGTCAGCAAGCACTTTGGCTACAGCACCTTCTTCATGTACGCCACGTAGAACCCCTGGATGTAGTCATCGATGCGCCCAAACTCTTCATAGCCCTGCTTGAGATAGAACTCACGCGCCTGCCATTCGAAGGTGTTCAACGTCGCATTGCGTGCACCCAGCTCGCGGGCTTTCTGTTCCGCCGTCGCGAGCAGCCTTCGACCCAGGCCTTGGTGCCGAGCCGCATCGTCCACGAACAGCAGCTCCACGTTCAGCCATTGCAGTAACACGAATCCGCGCAACCCACCCACGAGCCCGCCCGTGTCGTCCTTTGCGCTGACCCAGACCGGCTGTACCTGCCCGTACTGGCCGACAAACTGATAGTTGAACTGCCGCATGCGGCGACCCAACTCGCCCGAGTGCACTTCTTCAGCGGTTGGGGTGTAGATCTCGAAGTTGCTCATCATCCAAAAGCCGGCTTCCAGCCGGCAGCGGTAGTCAAAGCCAGCGAGACGCGGCGTCACCTGCATCCATCTCGACCGGCGCACGCGACGCGATGAGCGTCGCAGCAAGATAGGCCCCGGCAACAGCGACCAAGGGCCGGGCCACTTCCTCGCCTCCTGCCACCAGATGCCAGGGAAGATTGAACAGCGCGACAGTCCCCAGACCGGTGAGCAATCCGAGCTGCGAGCCCTGCCGATACAGCGTCAAGGTTCTGCCAAGGCAGGGCATCGCGAATCGGGGCTCTCCGCGCAAGCGTCGCAGCAAGGACATGGCCGTCTCCTCGTCTTCGGGTTTCTTTGCGCGCATCGTGCCATAGAGCCGAGTGCCCGTTCCGGACCGCCCCGCCGTCAGCACCGGGCCAGGGCCCGATCTCAGCGCGTCGACGCGCGACGCCGGTCCGAAGGGAACGCGCTGGCCCGAAAGCGCCACGCCACCCATGCTCCCGCGCATGCCAACATCGCCATGAGCCAGGGAAACACCGCGCTGCCCACGGTGCCGAGCAGCACGCCTCCCAACAGTCCGCTGGCCGCGAAAGACAGGTTGAAGACCGTGACCAGCATCGACTGCGCGATGTCGGACGCGTCTCCCGCCGCATCGGCCAGCGCGGTCTGCAGCAACGTGGGCGCGCCGCTGAAGCTCAATCCCCACAAGCACACGCCGATGAACACGAGCGCGAAGGATGAACCGGCCTCTCCCAGCGCCACGCCGACCGCCGCGAAGGTGCCGAGCGATCCCAGGAGCAACGCGCGCAGATGACGGTCGACGAGCCAACCCACGCCCCAGAGGCCGATGGCCGTGGCCAGCCCGAAGCTCAGCAACAGGGTATCGAGCCGGTCGAGCAGGCCGCGCTGCGCGAGGAATGGCGCGATGTACGTGTAGAGCAGGTAGTGCGCGAAGATCCAGAGCATGACGATCAGCAGCACCGGCCCGACACCGGGCGTGGCCAGCACCCGGCGATAGTCCGCCCGCTCGCCGCCGTCACGGCCCGGCAGGTCCGGAACGCTCGCGCGCACCCAGGCCACCAGCACCAGCCCGATCGCGGACATGCCGCCGAACATCCAGCGCCAGCCGATCTGACGACCGAGCCACGCGGCCAGCGGCACGCCGAACGACAAGGCCAGCGGGATGCCGACCATGACGATCGCCAACGCGCGACCTTGCAGATGGCTCGGCACCAGGCGCCGGGCACAGGTCGCCAGTTCGCTCCAGGCCAGGCCGGTCGCGAGGCCGACGACGAGGCGCGCAGCCAGCGAGAGCGCGAGGTGGGTGGAGAGCGCGGTCACGGCATTGCAGGCACAGAACCCGGCCAGCGCGAGCAACAGCACCTTGCGGCGCGACCACGCACGGGTGGCCGCCGTGAGCGGAATGGCGGCCAATCCGGCGCCGAGCGCGCACAGCGTGACGAACTGTCCGGCCCAGGCCTCGGACACCCCCAGGCCCCGCGCGATCTGCGGCAGCAGGCCCGCGGGCACCGCCTCGTTCGCCGTGGCCATGAAGCTGGTCAGGGTCAGCGCGAGCAGCGCGGCCCAGGGCAGCCGCGTGGCCGCATCCGGCTCGGAAGAAAGGTCGCTGGGGCGCACTGCGGCGCCGATGGCTCGTGTCATGTCGGATGCTTCCTGTGTGTGCGGGGTCCTGGCCAGCCAGGACGGAAGCCGGCAGTGTGTGACTGCGCTCCAACTTTGAGAATTGGGCGGAAAATTGAATGAACTTCAAATCCAAGTGAAAGATGGCAACCGATCGATGGGGCGACATGCGCCTGTTCGCGGAGACGGCCTCGACGGGCAGCCTCTCCGCCGCCGGGCGCAAGCTGGGCTTGTCGCCCGCGGCGGCGAGCGCCCGGCTGAAGAAGCTGGAGACGGCCTTGCGCGCCAAGCTGCTCGACCGCACGACCCGGCACCTGCGGCTGACCGAGGAAGGCCGGCTCTATCTGGCGCACTGCGAGGTCGCGCTGCAGAGCATCCATGAGGTGGAAGCCCTGCTGCGCGAGGGGCAGGGCATGGTGCAGGGCAAGGTCAGGATCTCGGCCTCCACCGACTTCGGGCGGCAGGTGCTCGATCGGTGGCTGGACATGTTCGCGAGCCTTCACCCCGGCGTACGGGTGGCATTGACCTTGACCGACTCGGTGTCGAACCTCCACCAGGACAACGTCGACCTCGCGATCCGTTTTGGGCAGCCCGAGAGCAGCGCCCTGGTCGCACGGCGGCTGGCACCCAATTGCCGGGTGCTCTGCGCCTCGCCCGACTACCTGGAACGCCACGGCACGCCACGCACGCCCGAGGCGCTCGCGGGCCATCGCTTCATCGTGCTGGTGACCGCGGCCGGACCGCTCAACGAATTCCACTTCGCGCGAGGCGGCGAGACCTGGCAGCACACGGTGCCGATGGCCGATGCATGGGAAACGAACGATGGGGGACTCGTGCGCGCCTGGACGCTGGCGGGACGAGGCATCGCGCGCAAGACGATCTGGGATGCGGCCGAGGATGTTCGGTGCGGCCGGCTTCGGATCCTGCTACCGGACTACGTGGCGAAGGAACCGGGTGTGTACGCGATACGGCATGCCACGCAGTACATGGTTCCGCGCGTGCGGGCGCTGCTGGACTTCCTGGCGGAGCAATTCGCGCAGGAAGCCGAGCGGATGCGGGATATCTGGCCCGGCGAACGCTAGGCCTGCAGCGGCTGCGGCCACTGCAAGGCGCCCGCTCGCGCGGGCACCTTCATGGGCTTTCTCAGCCCTTCATGGCCTTGATGTCGGCCTTGGCCTTGTCGTGATCGGCCTTGGCCTGGTTCACGCAAGCGCTCTTGGCATCGCCCGACTGATCGTCGCACTTTTCCTTGGCGACTTCGTAGGCGGCCGTGGCCTTCTCTTCCGCGACCTTCTTGGCGTGGCCGGCGGTCGGCTTGTATTGCTGTTCGAGTTCGGCCTTGGCCACGTTCTCCGTGCCCTTGGCCTGCTTCTCGCAGACGTCCTTGGCGTTGTCCTTCATCGTGTCGCACTGGGCCTTGGCGACCTTGTAGTCGGCCTCGATCTTTTCCTTGGCGACCTTGTACTGGTCCTTGGTCATGCCGTCGGCCGCGTTGGCTGCGCCCATGGCGAAGCAGCTCGATGCGATGGCGAGAACGAGAAGATGTTTTTTCATGAGAAGGCCCCTGTTTGGTTGAGTGTCTTTGTCACCGAGCCGCCCTGTGCGGCTGCAGTGAATGCACTCTAGGAAAACAGGGGGGACGAGCAGGTAGGACGACGGCGCTCGGGGGGCTAGGCAGAGGCCACGGCTGCGCGCAAGCGCAGAGAGGGCGCGCTCAGTTCTGCACCGTGACCCACACGGCCCGCGGGTCGCATTGCCGCGCGCATGCGAACACGTAGACCTCGTTGCCCAGAAACAGCACATAGCCTCGGGCCGAAGAACCGTCGGGCTGTTCGGGTGCGTCGGGGAGCTTGAGAAACTGGAAGCTGTCGCTGACCTGGCACACGAATTCCATCGGCGAGCCGCAGGAACAGGTGAAGCGTTCTTCGTCCTGCACCCACTCGGGCTCGCCGCCCACCGCTATGCGGTAGTACTCGTCGTCGGGCGCATCGGCCACCACGAGTTCGGCGGTCTGCAGAACGGGGGGACTGGGCACGCGATGCATGGCCCGCGGCTTCTCGAGCGATGCGAACCAGTGGCCTTCGCCCTGGTCCCAATAGGCCGGCGGCAACGCCTCGAAGGACTCGAAGCTCGGGATCTCGTTGTGCTCGGGGCACATCAGCACCGACAGCCGGCTTCCCTCGACAAATGGCAACTCGGCCGCGCGAGGGAGCGTGAACTGGAGGAAGGGAATCATCTGCCGATCGCACTGGGTGCAACACGGCAGCCCCTGGCCCTCGGGCGCCAGATAGGCACCGCCCACGGAGTCTTGAGGAGATTCGCTGTCGAAGCGCAGATTGAAGAATTTCTTCGGCACGTTTTCTTTCCTTGGGTGGGACCGTCAGGGCTGCTGCACGATCTGGATCTCGTTGCCCGCCGGGTCGCGCAGCGTCGCGAGAATCCCGCCCCACTGCTGCCGCTCGGGAAGCCCGCTGAACGCGACGCCAAGCGACGAGAGTTCCTTGTACTTCGCGTCGATGTCCGTCACGTTGAAGGACAGCCCCGTGAAGCGCCCCACGAGCACTTGGTCTTCCGTCGGCGCGTCCGCGTCGACACGCTCGACCACCAGGCTCAGCGGCCCCGAGCCGAACACGCAATAGCCATGCTCGCGTCCGTCGGCCTTCAGCGGCAGGCCCAGCGTCTGTTCGTAGAAACGGGCGGCATCGCCGAGGTCCTGGACGAAGATTCGCGCGGTGTGAAGTTCCATGGTGCCTCCCCGGGGCTGTGTGGTTGCGGACGAACGGCATGCTAGACGCGGGCCTCGACTGCGGCAAGCTATCATCGCCCGCATGACCTCGCCCTTCCACGCTCCCGTCGCGTATTACGCCGCCTATCGATAGGCGGCACGCTTGGTCATGAGCTGACGATGCCGCCGCAAGGCGGCATTCGTTTTTTCGGCGGTCCTCCTTGCGGCATTCAACCCAGGAGAGCCCCGATGACAACACTTTCGACTTCATCCGCTGCACAGGCGCAGCCTCGTTCACCCGCATTGGCGGCGCTCATGCAGCGCGGCTTCGTTCATCAGTGCACGGCCCTGACGCGCCTGGACGATCTGCTGGCCGGCGCCGCGGTGCCCATCTACGCGGGCTTCGATGCCACGGCCGACAGCCTCCATGTCGGCCACCTGCTGCCGATCATGGCGTTGCGCCGCCTGCAGCAGTGCGGCCACAAGCCGATCGTGCTCATGGGCGGCGGCACCACGCGCATCGGCGATCCGAGCTTCCGGTCGGCGGCGCGGCCCATGCTGTCCGACGAACAGATCGCCTCGAACATCGCCGGCATCCGCGCCGTGTTCGAGCGCTTCCTGCGTTTCGGCGACGGCCCTTCGGACGCCGTCATGGTCAACAACGCGGACTGGCTCGACGGCCTCGGCTACATCGACGTGCTGCGAGAAGTGGGCAGCCATTTCTCGGTGAACCGAATGCTCGCCTTCGACAGCGTGAAGTCGCGCCTGGAGAAGCAGGAGAACCTGAGCTTCCTCGAGTTCAACTACATGATTCTGCAGGCCTACGACTTCCTCGAGCTGTCGCGCCGCTTCGGCTGCAGGGTCCAGCTCGGCGGCTCGGACCAATGGGGCAACATCGTGAGCGGCGTCGACCTCGTGCGGCGCGCGATCGGGCAGGAGGTCTTCGGGCTCACGGCCCCGCTGCTGACCACCGCCTCCGGCGCCAAGATGGGCAAGACCGCGGCCGGCGCGGTATGGCTCAACGCGGCGCGGCTGCGGCCCTTCGACTACTGGCAGTTCTGGCGCAACACCGAGGACGGCGACGTCGTGCGCTTTCTTCGGTTGTTCACCGATCTGCCGATGAACGAGATCGCGCGGTGGGAAACGCTCGCCGGCGCGCCACTCAACGAGGCGAAGCATGTGCTGGCCACGCTGGCGACGGCGCTGGCCCATGGACCCGCGGCAGCAAGTCTGGCGGCGGAAGAAGCGCGCGGTTCCATCGGCTCGGGCGGGATGCCCAATGATGTGCCGACGCTCTTGCTCACCGCGGCGCAACTGCGCGAGGGCGTGGCCGTGGTCGAGCTGCTCGTGAGCGCGGGCATGGCCCGTTCCAAGGGAGACGCGAGACGATTGATCCAGGGCCGCGGCGTGAAGCTCGACGGCGTGGCGGTCGAGGACGTGGAGGCGACGGTGAGCGCGAAGGATTTCGAGACGGTTGCGGGCAGGCGGCTCTCGGTGGGGAAGAAGCGTCAGATGTTCATCGGCCCGCAGCCATAGCGCTCGCTCTCGCCTTTGCAACGGTCACGGCAGTGGAACTTCGTATTCCTCCACGCGCGATGGCCCCATGAAACTGAAGCTGCTGCGAATCCGCAACCAGACACGATCGGCCTTGGCCTCGACCTTGATGAGACACCCGGAGTGGTTCTCCCGCAAGGTGAGTTGCTCTCCGATTCGGATACGGATGCCGGGTTCAAGGGGCATTTCGTCGTACGTCCCGTCATCACGCTCGACATATCTGAGCACGCCATGGAGCCCGATGATTCCTGATCCTCCCTGCGAGTCCTGGAAATACCAGAACATGTTTCGCGAGAAACGAAACTCCACGGCGCCCGATGCCTCGCGGGCGTCGACGATCGAGCATGCGGACAAGGCCTGCGACAACCTGGCGTCCTCCGTCGCGCCCTGCGCATTCAGCGCCGCGAGCAACGAACAGGCGACCCACGCGCCAAATCGCCGGAGACTGCCCGTCCGGTTCGGTACGCGGATGACGAAACGGCTTTTCGTGCTCATGGGTTGTTTGCTCAATGGAGGGAGGGTGCGTCATGGGTCGAATGCGCCCCATGGACAAAGTCCGCTCCGTGCCTGCGGAAGCTCGTCGCGAAGAGGCGATGCAGCACCGGATGTACCTCGGCAATGTGACAGTTCCCTTCCTCGCGATGGAACTGCGACGGACCTTTGCGGCCCGCACGACGATGCACGCCGCCGCGATCAGTACCTGATCCGCACCGAGGCCGCGCTCCTTTCGGCCTCCCCATGAAACACCGCCTCGATGTTGTTGCCATCGGGATCGAGCACGAACGCCGCGTAGTAGCCCGGGTGGTAGGAGCGCTCGCCCGGCGCGCCGTTGTCGCGTCCACCCTGCGCCAATGCAGAGCGATAGAAGGCATTGACCATGGCGCGGTCCCGCGCCTGGAACGCGATGTGCTGGCGCCCGGTCAGTTCGCCGCGCACCTCCTCGCTGTCGGAGGTCGAGACGAACAGTTCATCGGCCAGAAGTTGCGCTCGTCGGAGCCGCCCATGGGGATCTCCAGGGCCTCGAAGACGGCAGCGTAGAAGGCCTTGCTGGCCGCAAGATCCCGGACGACCAGGCCGATGTGGTCGATGAGGCGGCCGCGATGCAACTCTGGTGTCATGGAAGCGTTCCTGGCGATGGCGGCTGGAACGCCGGAATCTACTTGCAATCGCGTCGCCGATCGACTGTCACGGTATCAACAACACCGACCCCACCGTCCTCCCCTGCTCCACGTCCGCATGCGCCAGCGCCGCATCGGCCAGCGCATAGGTCCGGCTCACCTCGACCTTCAGCGCGCCGCTGCGCACCAGGTCGAACAGCTCGCCGCAGGCCTGGGCCCGGGTTTCGGGCGTGATGGCGTGGAAGCCGAAGCCCGGCCGGTGCAGCGCGAGGCAGCCCTTCTGCGCGAGCAGCATCAGGTCGAAGGGCGGCACGGGGCCCGAGGCGTTGCCGTAGTTCACGACGGCGCCGAAAGGCCGCATGCAGTCGAAGGAAGGAATGAAGGTGTCCTTGCCGACGCCATCGAACACGGCCGCCAGTCCTTGCGGCGCGAGCTGCTTCGTGGCGGCCACGAAGTCCTCCTGGCGGTAGAGGATGGTGTGGTCGCAGCCGTGCGCGCGCGCGAACTCGGCCTTGGCCTGCGAACCGACGGTGCCGATCACGGTGGCGCCCAGGTGATGGCTCCATTGCGCGAGCAGGCTGCCCACGCCACTCGCGGCGGCATGCACGAGGATGGTGTCGCCGGGCTGCGGCCGGTGGCAGCGGTGGATGACCACCGAGGCGGTCAGTCCCTTGAGCAGCATGGCGGCGGCCTGGCGGTCGTCGATGTCGTCGGGCAGGCGCACCAGGCAGTCGGCCGGCAGGTTGCGCGCCTCGGCGTAGGCGCCGGTGTCCTGGAAGAACAGGCCGCCGGTGCCGGCATAGGCCACGCGGTCGCCCGCGCGCCATTCGCTGACCTCGGCGCCCACCGCCTCCACCACGCCGGCGGCCTCGTTGCCGAGGATGACGGGGAAGCGCGGACCGCGGCCGAGGTAGAAGCCGCCGTTGCGAACGTTGATGTCGGAGAAGTTGAGGCCGATGGCGGTGTGGCGCACGCGCACCTGGCGCGGCGCGGGCGACGGAAGTTCGAGGTCAAGGGCTTCGAGGACCTCGGGCCCGCCGTGGCGATGGATGGCGATGGATTGCATGCCGCCGAGTGTGCGCACGCGGCGCCCGTCGCGCCCGTCCCCTCCGAGGGGACTGACACCAGGGCGAGCGCGCCCGACAGTGGCGCCATGACCAAGGCCACCTTCATCTGCGCCGACGGCGCCCGCCGCGACGTCGACGTTCCCGTCGGCACCAACCTCATGCGCGCCGCCTGCGACCACGGCATCGACGAGATCGTCGGCGACTGCGGCGGCTCGCTCAGTTGCGCCACCTGCCATGTCTTCGTGGAAGACGGCCCCGCGGACGCACTGCCCGCCATGGCCTCGACCGAGGACCAGATGCTCGACTACACGGCCGCGCCGCGCCAGGCCACGAGCCGGCTCTCGTGCCAGCTCGTGATGAGCGCGGCGCTCGACGGCCTGGTGCTGCGCATCGCCAACCCGCAGGTCTGACGCCATGACCGCGAACTGGCTGCAACTGGAAGACAAGGTCTGCGTGGTCACCGGCGCGGCCGGCGGCATCGGCATCGAGATCGCGCGCGAGCTCGCGTCGGTGGGCGCCAGGGTGGCGCTGCTCGACCGCGACGAGGCGGGTGCGGCGCGCGCCGCGGCCGACATCGCGGAAAGCGGCGCGCGCGCGATCGCGCTGGGCTGCGACATCACCGACAAGGCCGACGTGGAACGCGCCGCTGCCGCGGTCGAGCGCGAGCTCGGGCGCTGCGACGTGCTGGTGAACAACGCGGCCACGATCTACGCCGCGGCGCTGATGGACATCGACATCGAGCGCTGGCACCGGCTGATGGCGGTGAACCTCGACGGCTTCCTGCTGTGCGCGCAGGCCTTCGGCCGCCAGATGATCGCCGCGGGCGGCGGCAGCATGGTGCACGTGGCCTCGATCTCGGGGCGCGTGCCGCAGCCCTACAGCGGCCCCTACAGCATCAGCAAGGCGGGCGTGAAGATGCTGTCGCAACTGCTGGCGGTGGAGCTCGGCGAGCATCGCATCCGCAGCAACGTGGTGAGCCCGGCGATGGTGCGCACGCCGCTCACCGAGGGCATCTACACCCAGCCCGAGGTGCTCGCGAAGCGCGAGGCCATCGTGCCGGCCGGACGCATCAGCGGACCGAAGGACATCGCCGAGGTGGTGGCCTTCCTGGCCAGCCCGCGCTCGGATTACGTGAACGGGCAGGACCTGCTGGTCGACGGCGGACTCAGCACCGCCTGGCTGTCGCTGATTCCCCGCCCCGGTTTCGAGAAGCAGGACGCGCAGGCGCGATGACCGGCGTGCGGCCCGGTGGCCTGGCGGCGTTGGCCACGGTGCATTGCTGCAGCAGCGCGATGATGCGCGTCTGCGACCCGATGCTGCCCGCGCTGGCGCAGAGCTTCGGCGTCACCACCGGCCGCGCGGCGCTCACGGTGTCGGTCTACGCGGTGGCCTATGGGCTGCTGCAGCTGCTGTTCGGCCCGCTTGGCGACCGCTTCGGCAAGCGCCGCACCATCGGCTTCGCGGCGCTGGGCTGTGTGGCCGGCAACCTGCTCGCGCTGGTGGCGATGAGCCTCGAGATGCTGGTGGTGGCGCGCTTTCTCGCCGGCGCCGCGGCGGCCGGCATCATCGCGCTGGTGCTGGCCTGGGTCGGCGACACCGTGCCCTACGCCGAGCGGCAGCCGGTGCTGGCGCGTTTCCTGATGCTGTCGCTGGGCGGGATGATCGCCGGGCAGTGGGTGTCGGGCGTGCTCACCGAATGGCTGGGCTGGCGCGCGGTGTTCGCGCTGCTGGCCGTGGTGTTCTGCGTCGGCGGGCTCGCGATCAGCCTGAACCGCGAGGTGCGCGCCGAGCCGGTGCGCGCGCCCTCCGGCCATGGCCATGGGCATCTGCGCGACATCCTGCGCGTGCTGGCCGAGCCCTGGGCGCGCTGGATGCTGCTGGTGGTGATGGCCGAGGGCGCCTTCGCCTTCTCGGGCCTGGCCTTCCTGCCGGCCTTCCTGGTGCGCGAATACGGCCTCGGGCTCTCGAGCGCGGCGGGCGTGGTGGCGCTCTATGGCGTGGGCGGCTTCTTCTATGCCTTCGCGGCGCGCCGGCTGCTGGCGGTGTTCGGCGAAGGCGGGCTGGTGCTGGGCGGCGGCATCGCGCTGGGCCTGGGCTGGCTGGTGCTCGCGCTCGGCCAGCACTGGGCGCTGGCGCTGCCGGCCTGCCTGGTGGCGGGCCTGGGTTTCTACGCGCTGCACGGCACCTTGCAGACTCATGCCACGCAGATGGTGCCCGCGCTGCGCGGCACCGCGGTGAGCCTGTTCGCCTCCACCATGTTCCTCGGCATCGCGCTCGGCGTGGCCGTGGCCTCGGCGGCGGTGGACCGCATCGGCACGCGGCCGGTGTTCCTGGCCTGCGCGGCGGCGCTGCTGGCGATCGGCGCGGGCTTCGCGCTGAGCCTGCGGCAGCGGGCGGCGGCGAATCCGCGCCCGGCCGGCTGAGCGCTCACGCGCTGTCCCGGCGCACCTCGCCGTTCTTGCGCACTGTGCGCTTGCGTGCCGCCGGCATCACCTCGAGGACCCGGTCCTTCAGGCGCAGGCCGCCGAGGGATTCACCGGGGACGATGTCGGCGTCAAGATCCATGGGCGGACAGCACCATGCGTTTCCCACCGTCGCGCCCGATCTCCTCGCGCACGCGCAGCCAGCCCACGCGCCAGTCCTCGAAGTCGATCTCAATTCCGCGCGCATCCTCGAACACGTAGTCGCGCCACAGCAGTCGCGCCGCGCCGCCCTCCAGGCGCACGAGGTAGGCCTCCTCGCCATCGAAGAGTTCGGATGCCTCGGGCAGCGCGGAATAGGGGCGCGAATCGGTGCCGGCGACGGCGAATGCGAGGCGCACTTCTCCACGGTGCCAGGCGGCGAGATCGGCGAACAGGTCTTCGGCTGGCGCTTGCGCCATGCCGGGCAGCAAGGCCTGCCGCGCCGTTCTCTCGAGCATGTCGTCGATCGCGGCCTGGACCAGCCCGACGACCGACCAGACATCGGGGTCGCCGATCTCGCCGGTTCCGGTGTCGAGGCGGACCTGGCAGAAGCGATGCGTGCCGTCGGACGAGGCGCGCACATCGACATGCCAGGCCAAGGGGGTGGTGTTTTTTTCGGTCATCACCCGCAGGGTACTTCCATGTGCGTCGTTCCCGTTGGCGAGCACCGCCACGTACCGTCTTTCGCGTTCGCCGCGTCCCTATGCAGAATGCGTTCCTCGCCCACGCGCGGCCATCGCGAAGGGCAACGACAAGAAAGAACCAGGAGCAACACGAATGACGAAGCCGGATTCGAAAACGGACCTCCCGATCTCGGAGCAGATCGACCGCAAGATCGCCGAGCTCGGCGACTGGCGCACGCAGACCCTGGGCCGCATGCGGCAGCTGATCAAGGAGGCCGATCCGGAGATCGTCGAGGAACTCAAGTGGATGGGCACGCCGACCTGGTCGCACGACGGCATCGTCTGCACCGGCGAGTCGTACAAGGGGAAGGTGAAGCTGACCTTCGCCAAGGGCGCCTCGCTCGCGGATGCGGCCGGCCTGTTCAACGCGAGCCTCGAGGGCAATGCGCGGCGCGCGATCGACATCGGCGAAGGCGAGACGGTCGATGCGCAGGCCTTCAAGGCGCTGTTCCAGGAAGCGGTGGCGCTCAACGTGACGAAGCGCCAGTCGAAGGCGAAGCGCTCCGCCTAGGCGATCGCGGGCGCGGGCTTCAGTCGCCGACGCCCACGAGCTGGCGCGAATACCGCCGCGCCTCGAGCTCGTCGACCAGCGCGCAGGCGAAGTCCGCATAAGAAATGGCGCTGCGGCCCTGCGCATCGCTGACCAGCGCGCCGACCGCGCAACGGTAGCGGCCGCTGCGCTCGCCCGGCGCAATGCGCGCGGCCGGCGCGAGGCAGGTCCAGTCGAGCCCCGAGGCCGCGAGCAGGGCGACCGCTTCCTCGTGTGCCCTGACCTTGGGCAGCAGTTCGGCCGGAAAGTCCGCCGTGTCGGCCAGCCGCCGCCCCGGCGCCACCGCGAGGCCGCCGGCACCGCCCACGGTGACGATGCGCATAACGCCCGCCGTGCGCATCGCCTGCAGCATCGAGGCCGTGGCGCGCACCAGCAAGGGCGCCACCTCGGCCGGCGCGCCATAGGCGCTGACCAGCACGTCCTGCCCTTGCAGCCCGCGCGCGAGCGCCTCCGCATCGAACACGTCGAACTCGGCGCGCGGCAAGGGCCGCAGCAGGTGGCCGCGGCGCGTGGCCTCGAGCGCCACATGCCGTCCCACGCGCCCGGTGCCGCCCACCAGCGCGATCTTCAGCGGCGCCATCAGGCGATGCGGCCCAGCCCGGCGCGGATGGTCGCGCCCGGCGCGGGCTCGAGCAGGTTGACCTCGGCGCGCTGGAACAGCGCCGTGCCATGGCGCGCGCGCTGCGCTCCGAACTCGGCCTGCAGCGCGGCATCGCGATCCAGCCGCTGGCGGCCCGCATGCCAGGCCGCGGCGTCGGGCCAGGCGTAGAGCAGCACGACCTTCTGCATGCCGGCGCCGGCCGCCATGTCCCACACGGCGAGCACGCGCGCGCCGGCCTCGCGCACGCGCGGCAGCCAGGTCTCGTGCAGGAACACATTGGCGTTGGCGTTCTGCCCGGGCGCGATCTGCTGCTGCACGAGCTCGTGCAGGCCGCCCACCGGCACGGCGGCCTCGGCTCCCGCAAGCGCCGGCCAGGCGGCGTTCGGCTTCAGGAAGAACAGGTCGTGGCGCTCCACCATCTCGTGGCCCGCGTTGGTCTCGGCGCGCACGCGCCACCACTCGGCGTCGGCATAGAAGCTGGCCCACACGGCCTCGCGGTGCGCGTAGTCGCGGTAGGCCATCAGGTAGACGAAGCGCGGCGCGTCGGGGCCGGCCACGGCCTGCCAGCGCGCGACGCAATCGACGCCGTGCTTCTCGAACAGGGCCGGGAAATGGTGGTTGAAGCGGTCGTGCACGTCGGCCATGCGGCCCGGTGCCACCGAGTAAAGACGCAGTTCGTGGATCATGGCCGCCACCATAGCCATGGCACGGCGGCTGTCTGTCCCGCCGCAGGGGGGCATACCGCGCGCGGGTCGCTGCCTATGCTGGCCGGCGGCGGGCACCGTGCCCGCAACTCCTACAACAACCCGACCCGCGCACCATGGCCAAGCTCACCATCGTCTACTACAGCAGCACCGGCCACACCTGGCGCATCGCCCAGGCCATCGAGGAAGGCGCGCGCGCCATGGGCGCCGAAACGCGCCTGCGCAAGGTGCGCGAACTCGCGGGCGCCGAGGCCATCGATGCCAAGCCGGCCTGGAAGGAACACCTGGAGGCCACGCGCGAGGTGCCCGAGGCCACGCCCGACGACCTCGCCTGGGCCGACGGCTTCGTGTTCGGCACGCCCACGCGCTTCGGCCTGCCGGCCGCGCAGCTCAAGCAGTTCATCGACACGCTGGGCCCGCTGTGGGCCGCGGGCGGGCTGCAGGACAAGGTGGCGGGCGCCTTCACGGGGGCCGGCAACCTGCATGGCGGGCAGGAATCGACGCTGCTCGCGCTGCACAACATCTTCTATCACTGGGGATCGGTCATCGTGCCGGTGGGCTACACCGACAAGCGGATCCCGGCGGCCGGCGGCAACCCCTACGGCAGCAGCTTCAGCGACGGCCGCGGCCAGGGCCTGCCCGCGGAGAAGCTCGACGCCGCGCGCTACCAGGGCGAGCGGCTCGCGCGCTTCGCGGGCGTGCTGGCGGCGGCCCGCGCACCGGCCGCCGGCTGAGGCAGGCGGTTCCGATGCCCGTGCTAGTCTCGTGCGGATGGTCCCGCCCTCCCCCATGAAAGATGCGAAGTCCGGCCATGTCGCCGACGAGACGAACGGCACGGGCCCTGGCGCCGGCGACGAGGACGCGGGCGGCGTGCAGGCGGTCGACACCGCGGTGCGCGTGCTGTCCGCGCTGATCGACACCGGCGCGCCACTGATGCTCAAGACCGTGGCCGAGCGCGCCGAGATGCAGCCGCCCAAGGCGCACCGCTACCTCGTGAGCTTCTGCCGCAGCGGGCTGGCCGAGCGCGACGCCGCCAGCGGCGGCTACCGGCTCGGGCCGCTGGCGGTGCGGCTGGGCCTCGCGGCACTGCGCCGGCTCAACGTGGTGCAGGTGGCCTCGCCCACGCTGGGCGAGCTGCGCGACGAGCTCGGCTTCACCGTCGGCCTCGCGGTCTGGGGCGCGGCCGGGCCGACCTTCGTGCGCTTCGAGGAGACCAACGACGCATTGATCATCAGCGGCCGCCCCGGCTCGGTGATGCCGATGCTGACCTCCTCCACCGGCCGCATCTTCGGTGCCTACCTGCCGGCCTCGGTGACGGCGCCGCTGATCGACCGCGAACTCTCGGGCGTGCCGCATCCGGGCGCGACGCCGAACCCGGCCGCCGGGAAGATGACGCGCGCCGATGTCGAGACGCTGTTCGAGTCGGTGCGCAAGCGCAAGCTCGCGCGCATCCAGGGCGACCTCAATCCGGGGCTGCACGGCGTGTCGGCACCGATCTTCGACCACGCGGGCGCGGTGGCCGGCGTGATGACAGTGATGGGCTCGGCCGGCCTGATCGACACCCGGCTCGACGGCCACGTGGCGACCGTGCTGTCGGCGCGCGCCGAGGACGTTTCGCGCCGCATGGGCTGGGGCTGAAGCCGCCTGCCGCAGCGCAGCGGAGGGTTTCTCCTCACACAGTCAGGATTTCGATGAGCGTAATCTGATTACGGAATTTGAAACCTGCCCGGAACACAGAAGTCCGTGCAGTTGGCGCCCCGAAGGCGCCTGGCGGTACCCCAGGAGACAACGATGATGACGGTGATGATCCAGGACCGGCCCGCGGCCGCCTCCTCCTCGGAAGCGCAGCTCGCGCGCCTGGTCGACGGCATGGGCAGCGAGCGTTTCGCGCCCGCGCTCGCGAACTACCTGCATGCGCTGTGCGGCGCCGATCACTTCGCGGCCTTCCGCCTCGGCCAGGACGAGCTGCGCGAAGTGGCGGCCTGCTGCGTGCAGCCCGAACGCACCGCGCGCGACCGCGTCGAGAGCTACGTCAAGCAGGGCCTGTGGAAGCACGACCCGGCCATGACGGAAGCCCAGCGCCGCGTCGACGGCGCGGCCGCCACCATCATCCACGTCGACTTCAGCGACCACGAATACGACGACCTGCGCCCGCGCGTCTACCCGCACGTGCGCGACCGCATCCTGCTGTGCGGCCGTGGCGCCAACGGCGCCTTCGGCCTCAGCGTGCTGCGCGCCGACCCGCACACGCCGTTCGCGCACGACGGCATCGAGCGCCTCGCGCAGGCGGCCGAGCTGCTGCTGGCGATGCTCTCGAAGCACGCCGACGTCTGCCAGAGCCGGCCCGACGTGTCGCAGGCGCTGACCACGCTCGAGGAGATCGAGAACTGCATCGTGGCGACCAGCCCGCTGCCGCGCCGCGAGGCCGAGGTCTGCGCGCGCATCCTCTACGGGCTGTCGTCGGTCGGTATCGCGCTCGACCTCGCCGTGAGCGAGGAGACCGTGAAGACCTACCGCAAGCGCGCCTACCAGCGGCTGGTGATCGGCAGCGAACGCGAGCTGCTGACCTGGTATCTCGCGCGCTGGGGCCGCTGGAGCGCGGAGCGCTTCCAGACCATGGCCTCGCGCGCGCTGCACTAGAGCGCGACGTCACGCGTCCCCTGCAGCGGGACTGACCCCGGCGCCCGGCTGTGCCCCAATGAGGCCATGCCCGAGTCGCACCGATGCCGCCCCTGCTCCAACCCTCCGCCGTCCAGCTGATCCTCGAGGATCACCAGGCCCTCGCGACGGTGCTGCGGGCACTGGGCGACAGCGTCGAGCAGGCGCGCCGCTCGGCCCGCCGGCCCGACTTCGACGAGCTGCGCGCCATGCTGTTCTACCTCGACGAGATGCCCGCGCGCATGCACCACGCGAGCGAGAGCGAGCTGCTGTTCCCGAAGATCCGCGAGCGCTGCCCGGCGCTGCGCCCGGTGCTGGCCCGGCTCGAGGCCGAGCACGAGCGCGGCGAATCCTCGGTGCGCGAGCTCGAGCATGCGCTGACCGCCTGGGAGCTGATGGGCGAGGTGCACCGTGAATCCTTCCAGCTGCTGCTGCACACGCACTCGACCGTCTACCTCGGCCACATGGAGGTCGAGGAAAGCTACGTGCTGCCGGTGGCCGCCGACTACCTCTCGCCCGCCGACTGGCGCGAACTCGCCGAGGCGCTGGCGCGCCAGCGCGGCGACACCGATGCCGCGATGACGCAGGGCCACCGCGCGCTGTTCGCGCGCATCACCGCCCGCACCTCCTGCCCCGATCCCACGCTCCAGAAATGACCATGCAAGACATCGACGTTCCCGTTCTCATCGTCGGCGGCGGAGGCTGCGGCCTCGCGGCCTCGCTGTTCCTCTCGCGGCAAGGCATCGCCAGCCTGCTGCTCGAACGCCATCCGGCGCCGGGCCGGCTGCCCAAGGCGCGCTACATCAGCCAGCGCACCATGGAGCTGCTGCGCCAGTTCGAGGTGGCCGAGCGCGTCTACGAACGCTCGATGCCGCTGGCCCACATCTCGCACATCCGCTGGTGCACCACGCTGGCCGGCGACGGCGAGCTCGACCGCCGCACCTTCTACCGCATCGAGTCCTTCGGCGGCGGTTCGCTCGCGCAGCACTACGCGAAGGACAGCCCCTGCGAATCCACGCTCTACCCGCAGGTGCGCATGGAGCCGCTGCTGCGCGAGCTGGCCTCGGCCGAGGCGAACGCGCAGGTGCGCTACCACCACCAGCTGCAGTCCTTCGAGCAGGACGAGAACGGCGTGACCGCGCGCGTGCTCGACCGCGACAGCGGCGAGGAATACTGCGTGCGCGCGAAGTACCTGATCGGCGCCGACGGCGGCAAGACCGTGGGCCCGACGCTGGGCGCGGTGATGAGCGGCGCGACCGACCTCGCGCACATGGTCACGGTCTACTTCCGCGCCGACCTCTCGAAGTACTGGGACGACGACCACTCGATGACCACCTGGTTCGTCAACCCCGAGGGCGGCTCCTGGGCCAGCGGCGTGCTGGGCCAGCTCGGGCCCACGCGCTTCGGCCGGCATTCCGAGGAATGGATGTTCCACTTCAGCTTCCGGCCCGACGACCCGTCCCGCTTCGAGGAGTCGTCGCTGCTGCCGCGCATGCGCGAGCTGCTCAAGATCCCCGACCTGCATCCCGACATCATCGGCATCGGCCACTGGACGGTCGAGGGCGTGCTGGTCGACCGCTACCGCTGGGGCCGCGCGCTGCTCGCGGGCGATGCCGCGCACCGCCATCCGCCGACCACCGGCCTGGGCCTGAACTCGGCGATCCAGGACGCGCACAACCTGGCCTGGAAGCTCGCGGCCGTGCTCAAGGGCGAGGCGCACGACAGCCTGCTCGACAGCTACGAGGCCGAGCGCCGCCCGGTGGCCGCGTTCAACATCCAGTGGGCGCTGATGACCTTCCAGAACCACCAGCTCACCGATGCCGGCATCGGCCTGGTGCGCGGCAATGCCGAGCTGAGCCAGGCGAACTTCCGCCGCTACTTCGCCGACGACGCCGAGGGCCGCACGCGGCGCGCGCGGCTGGCACAGATCATGGAAGTGCAGCGCATGGAATGGCAGGCGCACGACATCGAGCTGGGCTACCACTACGAGCTCGGCGCCGTCATGCCCGACGGCACGCCCACGCCCGAACGCGATCCGCTGGGCCAGACCTACGTGCCCACCACCCGGCCCGGCCATCGGTTGCCGCATGCCTGGCTCGAGCGCGACGGCAGGAAGATCTCCACGCTCGACCTGGTGCGCCCGGGCCGCTTCACGCTGCTGACCGGCCGCCAGGGCTCGGCCTGGGCCGATGCCGCGGCCACGCTGGCGCATGGCGCCGGCCTGCCGGTGGACATCGTCGAGATCCACGACACGGCCGCGGTGCGCGACATCGAGGGCACCTGGCGCTGCCTGCGCGGCGTCTCATCGGACGGCGCGATCCTGGTGCGGCCCGACCAGCACGTGGCCTGGCGCGCGATGGGTCGCGGCGACAGCGCGCGCGGCCAGCTCGCGGCGGCCTTCGCGAAGATCCTGCAACGCGATCTCGCGGCCTGATATTCCAACGAACGAGGAGACAGCCACCATGCAACGACGCACCCTGCTTTCGCTCCTGGCCACCGGCGCCCTGGCCCCCGCGGCCTTCGGCGCCGCCGCCCAAGGCAACTGGCCCAGCCAGCCGATCCGCCTGATCGTGCCCTACCCGGCCGGCGGCGGCACCGACTTCTTCGCGCGCCTGGTCGCGCCCGGCATGGGCGAGGTGCTGGGCCAGCCCGTGATCGTGGACAACCGCCCCGGCGCCTCCGGCATCATCGGCGCGACCGCCGTGGCCAAGCAGCTCGCGCCCGACGGCCACACCTTCCTGCTCGGCGACATGACCACCTACGCGGTCAACCCGGCGATGTTCGACAAGCTGTCGTACGACCCGCTCAAGGACCTGCGCACCGTGACCATGACCGCGAAGTTCGACTTCCTGCTGGTGGTCAACCCGAACACCCTGCCGGTGCGCAACCTGCAGGAGCTGATCGCGCTGGCCGCGCGCACCCCCGAGGGCCTGAACTACGCTTCGCCGAGCGTGGGCACCACGCACCACCTCGCCACCGAGTTGCTGGCGCGCGAGACCGGCATGAAGCTGGTCGCCATCACCTACAAGGGCGGCGGCCCCGCGGTGCAGGACCTGCTGGGCGGCCAGGTGGGGCTGATGTTCCTCGACCGCGCCACCGCGCGGCCGCACATCGAGTCGGGCCGGCTGCGGCCTATCGCCGCGGCCGGTGCCAAGCGCATCGCGGCCTATCCCGAGGTGCCGACCGTGGCCGAGCAGGGCGTGAAGGGTTTCGAGGTCGAGGGCTGGCAGGGTTTCACCGTGCGCACCGGCACGCCCGACGCCGTGGTGCAGGCGCTGCAGGCGGCCTATCTCAAGGCCATCGCGCCGGCCGAGATCCGGCGCAAGCTCGGCGAGGCGGGCATCGACCCGGTGGGCGGCACGCCCGAGCAGTTCACCCAGTACATCCAGTCGGAGACCGCCAAGTGGGGCCGCGTGGTGCGCGAGCGCGGCATCAAGGCCGAATGACGGCTGCTTGACGGCTACTTGAGGCAGGCCTTGGTGAAGACGCCGTCGTGCGCGGCCGTGGCCTCGCAGGCCGGCGCGGCGGTCTGGACGGCCGTGGCGCCGGCGGCATCGTCCTTCTCCACCGCCCATGCCATGGGCGCGAGGATCGCGAGAAAGAACGATCCCAGCAGGGCAGCACCGGCTGCCAGCGATCCTATTTTTTTCGTCATGTGCGGCTCCTGGTGCTTGCCGGGCAACAGGCCCGACGCATGGGGACCGATGGTGGGGGCCGGCCGGGCGGGCACCCGTCAGTGCCGGAGCCCGGCGCTTGTAGGCGGGCGCTGTATTCAGGACTGCAGGGCCGCCCCCGCCGCGGCGCGAATCCGCTCGGCCGACTGGCGTGCGCGGCGCATGATGGCCGGGACGTCATAGGCCACCAAGCGGCCGCCGCGCTTGACGATGCGGCCATCGACCATCACGGTCTCGACGTTGGCGGCGCTGCCGCTCTGCACGATCGCGGTCTCGGCGTTGCCCACCGGGCCGATGTTCAGGTCATCGGTGCGCACCAGGATGATGTCGGCGCGCTTGCCCTCGACGATCGAGCCCGTGACATCGCCGAGCCCCAGCGCCGTGGCGCCGTTGATCGTCGCCATCTCGATCACCTCGTGCACGCCCACCGGCTTCGCGCCCGCGCTCGGCGTGCCGGTCCAGGGCACGCCGAGGTTCCAGGTGAAGCGCATGGCCTCGAACATGTCTGGCGGCGCGATCGAGGTGGCGTCGCTCGACAGCGAGACCGCGAGGCCCGCCGCACGCATCGCGAACAGCGCGGCGCGCGCGTCGCCGGTGCCGCTCAGGCGCAGCTCGGAATGGGTGGCGAAGCTCAGCGGCGTCCTGGTGCGCGCGAGCGCCGCGAGGTCGGCCGGGCTCGCGGGCACGTAGTGGGCGATCATGAAATCGGGCCCGAGGTAGCCGCGCCGCTCGTAGTCGAGCGCGTCGACGTTGTTGGGCGCCTCCTGCGGCGCATGGATCGCGACCGGCAGCCCGCTGGCCTTGGCGAACTTCATCTCCTCGTGGAAGACGGCCTCGGTGCTCTGCTGCGGGCCGCGCAGGTTCAGCCCCAGGTGCACCAGGCCGGCCAGCGGCGAACGTTCGCCGAACCAGTCGCGCCGCACGCGCTCCAGGTCCTCGTAGCGGTTGAGTTCGTCGGCCGGCATCTGGTCGACGTGGCCGTAGGAATAGCGCGCACGCAGCAGCGACTGCCGGTGCGCGCGCAACTCGGCGTCGGCATGGGCCGGCGAGCGCGTGTTGTGCGACCAGTTGTGCACGGTCGTGGTCCCGCCATGGGCCAGCTCGGCGCAGCCCAGCAGCACGCTGTTGTAGAAGTCCTCGCTCGTGTAGAGCGTGGAGGTCGCGCCCTTGGCCGGGTAGTAGGAGAAGCCCTCGCGCGCCGTGAAGCTGCGGCCGATCGCGCTCCACAGGTGGTAGTGGGAATTGACGAAGCCCGGCATCACGATGCGGTCGGTGGCGTCGATCACCTCGACGCCCGGTGCGCGCAGGCCGCGGCCCACCTTCTCGATGGTGCCGTCGCGCACCAGCACGTCGGTGCGCGGCAGGGTGCCGGTGGCGCGGTCGACCGTGATCACCGCGCCGTTGCGGATCAGGTAGCTGCCGCGGCTGGCCCGGGCCGGAGTGGCGAGCGCTGGCGCGCCGGTGGCGGCCACCGCCAGGGCGCCGGCCAGGCGGATGAAGTCTCTCTTGCTGGTTTGCATGGGCTGTCCCGGTGAGGAAGTGAGGAAAAGGATCGCGCGCTCAGCGCGCGTTGAGAAAGAAGGCCCCCGTCATCGCGAGCCCCGTCAGCACCACGAACCCACGCACCAGCTCCGGCCGCAGCCGCCGCGCGGCCGTGCCGCCCGCATAGCCGCCGGCCGTGGCGCCGAGCGCCATCCACAGCGCATGGGTCCAGACGATCGCGCCGCTGGCCGCGTAGATCGCGACCGCCATCAGCGTGAGGATGGCCGAGACGAAGTTCTTGATGCCGTTCATGCGGCCCATGTCCGCATGCCCGAGCGCGCCGAGCACCGCGAGCAGCAGGATGCCGAGGCCGCCGTTGAAGTAGCCGCCGTAGACCGCGACCGCCACGATGCCCAGGTCGGCGAGCCAGGCGCGCCCCGGTGCGGCGACCTCGGCCCGGCGTCGCACCAGCGCGGGCCCGATCGCGAACAGCAGCGTCGCGGCCAGCAGCAGCCAGGGCACGATGCGGCCGAAGGCCTGGTTCGAGGTCGACAGCAGCAATGCCGCACCGGCCGCGCCGCCGAACACCGAGAGCACGCCCAGCCGAAGCAGCGAGGGCGACATCGGCCCCGCGAGCTCGCGCCGCAGCGCCCAGGCCCCGGCCAGGTAGCCCGGCAGCAGCGCCGCGGTGCCGGTGGCATTGGCCGACACCAGCGGCACGCCGACCAGCGCGAGCGCCGGCAAGGTGAGGAAGCTGCCGCCACCCGCCACCGCATTGAGCGCGCCGGCCAGCGCCGCGGCGCCGCCGAGCAGCGCCCATTCGAAGGCCGTGGTCACGGCTTGCGCGCCGGCAGCGACATGCGGTCGGTGCGCAGCAGCGCCGTCAGCACCACGCCCAGCGCCGCCAGCAGCGTGATCTGCAGCAACCCGGCCGAGCCCCAGCCGAGGCGCGCGGCGATGGCACCGATGATGTAGCCCGCGAAGGCGCCCGCGCCGTACAGCGTGGTCACGAACACGCCGGTGGCGCGGTTGGTGAGCGAGGCGCGCACCGCCTTGATGTGATAGCCGGCCAGGTTCACGTAGAGCACGCCGCTGACCACCAGGCCCCAGGCGAAGGACAACGCGGACTGCACCCAGATGCCGGCGGGACCCGAGAACAGCAGGAAGCCCAGCAGCCCGGTGCCGACGAAGCTCAGCGACAGCACCAGCTTGGGATGGAAGCGGTCGCCGAGCCAGCCGCCGAAGATGGAGGCGAACACGCCGAAGCCGAAGATGCTCATGACGCGGCCGGTATCGGCCGGCGTGTAGTGCAGGTGCTCGCGCAGGAAGGTCGGGTACATGCCGAGGTAGCCGTAGATGCACAGGCCGCCGATCACGCTCATCGCGGTCAGCAGCACGGTGTTGCGGTTCCACATGCGCTCGGCGCCGCGCTGGTCGGCGCGCGTGTCGGCCGCGGCCACGTTCTCGGTCATGCGCCGGCCCACCGTGAGCGCGATCAGCGCCATGGCCGCGAAGCCCGCCACGCCGAACACCACCAGCGGCAGCCGCCAGTCGCGTTCCGTACCGATCAGGTGGCCGCCGAGCAGCGGCCCGACGATCGCGCCGATGCCGAACGAGAAGTTGATCGCGCCCACGGCCGTGGCACGGTAGCGCGCGAAGTGGCTGGCCGCGATCGCGATCACCACCGTGAGCTGCATCGCCTCGCCGATACCGGTGGCGGCGCGGTAGGCGATCATGTCGGCGAAGCCGTGCGAGTAGGCCGTGAGCAGCGTGCCCAGCGAGAAGATGGCGATGCCGATCTGCAGCACGGTCTTGCGCGACAGCCGCGCCAGCAGGTAGCCGGTGGGCACGCCGGCCACCGCCATGCCGAGCGTGAAGATGGTCGACAGCAGGCCGGTGTCGGCCAGCCCGAAGCCGAACTCGCGGCGCACGTCGGCCGCGATCAGCGGAAAGATCTGCCGGTCCATCGCATTGAGCGCATAGGACGCGAGCAGCACCAGGAACATGGCGATCTCGAGGCCGCTGATGGGCGCCTCGCGGCGCGCGTCGCCGGCCAGCGGCAGGGCCGAGGTGGTGGAATGCACGATCTGTCTCCTTCTCGCCGGGGCGAGACTCTTGTTCTGGGGAAAAGGCAGCCCCGGCGGCGCGCGCCGGGGCGGGTCTCAAGCGGCGTCGCGCGTCGCGAGATGCCAGTCGAGGATCTGCTCGCCGGTGAAGAAGCCGACGTCCTCGCGCTCGCGGATGTGCGCCAGCGCCTCGCGGAAATAGCGCAGCCGGTGCGGCGCGCCCATGATGTACGGATGCACCACCAGCGCCATCACGCGCGCCGAGTCCCGGGCGTCGGCGTACAGCTGCTCGAACTGGTCGATGGCGCGGTCGCGGTACTCGCTGGCCTTGTGGTGCTGGATCAGCATCATCGCCACGTCGTTGCATTCCTGCGTGTAGGGCACGTTGACGATGTGGCCGCCGTTGCGCGTCTTCAGCTCCACCGGCTGGTCGTCGAGCACCCAGTCGCAGACGTACTCGTAGCCCTGCTCGGCCAGGATGTCGGGCGTGTGCCAGGTCTCGGTGAGGCCCGGGCCGAGCCAGCCGCGCGGGCGCTTGCCGGTGTAGGCGCGGATCGCCTCGGTGGTCCTGGCGATGTCCTCGGCCTCGTCGGGCACCTTCTGCATGTTGCGCTGGCCGAAGCCGTGGCCGATGAACTCCCAATCGCGCGCCTTCGCCGCCTTGGCGATCGGCTCGTAGGCCCCGATGGCCGAGCCGTTGATGGCGAGCGTGGCGGGAATGCCGAGCGCGTCGATCGCCTCGAGCATGCGCCAGAAGCCGACGCGGTTGCCGTACTCGTGCCAGGCCCAGTTCGGGATGTCGGGCATGGGCGAGCCGCCGGCCGGCGGCGTGAGCACGGTGCGCGGCATGGTCTCGTCGATGTTCCATTCCTCGACGTTGACGATGACCCAGACGGCGAGCCGCTTGCCACCGGGCAGCCGGCGGGCGGGACGGTCGGCGATGGCCGAGTAGGCGATGCGTTCGAGCGGTTTCATGCGGTGTCTCCTTGGCCTTGTGCGTTCAGACGATCTCGACCTGCAGCGGCTCGAGGCCCTCGATGCGGCCCGTGAGCCGGTCGCCGCGCTGCACCGGGCCCACGCCTTCGGGCGTGCCGGTGAAGATCAGGTCGCCGGGCAGCAGGCGGTACTGCTTCGACAGCTCGCTGACGATCTCGTGCACGTTCCAGATCATCTTCTCGAGCACCGAATCCTGCCGCACGCTGCCGTTGACCGCGAGGTTCAGCGCGCCCGAGCGGATGTGGCCGACGCGCGCCACCGGATGGATCGGGCCGCAGGGCGCCGAATGGTCGAAGGACTTGCCCTGCTCCCACGGCAGGCCGCGCTTGTTGCACTCGCGCTGGCGGTCGCGGCGCGTCATGTCGAGGCCGGCCGCGTAGCCGAACACATGGTCGAGCGCGGTGTCGGGCGAGACGTTCGAGGCCTCGCTGCCGATCGCCACCACCAGCTCGAACTCGAACTGGAAGTCCTCGGTCAGCGCCGGATAGGGCACGCGGCCGTCCGTCACCACGGCATCGGCCGGCTTCTGGAAGAAGAACGGCGGATCGCGCTCGTCGCCCTCCTTCATCTCGCGGATGTGGGCCAGGTAGTTGCGGCCCACGCAGTAGACGCGGCGCACGGGGAACTGCCGGTCGCTGCCGACGATGTCGATGGAGATGGGGGCGACCTGGAGGGCGTCGGCGGCGCCGGGCGCGGGGCTGGGGGACATTGCGTGTTGTCTCTCTGGAAGGGTTGTGAAGGAGTGGTTAGGGCCTGTTAACGCTATGCAAGGGGTCGCGTTGCCCCGCAAAGGGGCTGGATGCAAGGCGCCCGCGCGCAGCAAGGCGTCCGCCTTGCAAGCGCGGGCAACGCCGCAGACGGCCCCTTTGCGGGGCAACCCGGAGGGAAGCTCGCCAAAGCCCGCCCCTCGGCGTTGCGCTCCTAGCGTGTGCGGACGCACACGCGTCGTCGCGCGCCTTGATGGGCGGGCTTTGGCGAGCTTCGCGACCCCTTGCATAGCGTTAACAGGCCCTAAAGTCTAGGAACGAGGCCCTTCTGCCTCAACGCACAGGCTTGCGCAAAGATATGCAATCCTTGCGATTCCTCGTGCCAGGCCCGCCATGCAACCAGCGCCCTCCCTCATCGACCCGCTTCCGCCGCACCCTGGCTCCGCCCGCGCCGCACGCCCCGCCATCGGCAACTACACCATGGCCACGCGGGCGCAGCGCGCCTACTTCGGCATCCGCGACCAGACCAACATCCTGCCGAACCCGGTGCCGCACCGGCACGAGTACTTCCAGATCTACGTCAACACGCGCGGCGAGACCACGCACTACATCGGCGGCGGCCAGCGCCCGATCGGTCCGGGCACGGTGAGCTTCGTGCTGCCCTTCCTGGTCCACTACATCCCGAACGCGGCCGACGGCGTGTTCCACATCATCAACATCAGCAAGGACTACCTGCTGCCCTCCCTCGATCTCGACGTGTTCGAGCTGTCGGAGGTGCCGCTGGCGCGCGCGCCCGAGCTCGCGCCGTTCCGCTTCCAGCACTGCCTGGACTTCCGCTTCGACGCGGCCGAGACCGAACAGCTGCAGGCGCTGTGCGAGCGCATGACGCAGGAGGCGCAGCGGCCCTCGGGCGAGGACACGGCCAGCCACCTGCTGATCCGCGGCCACCTGCTGAACCTGATCGGCATGGTGTGGCGGCGCTACGGCGAGGACTTCCGCCACTGCGAGGCCCAGGGGATGGTGCTGCAGTCGTACAAGCAGGCGGTGCTGCGCTGCATCCGCTACATCACGCAGAACCTGGCGCAGGAACTGACCCTGGGCGACGCGGCGCAGGCCAGCCACGTGTCGGCCACCCACCTGGCGCACCTGCTCAAGAGCGAGACCGGCAAGACCTTCCTCGAGATCGTGACCGAGCGGCGCATCGACCGCGCCAAGACGCTGCTGGTCTTCACCTCGGCCTCGGCGGCCGAGATCGGCGAGAGCACGGGCTTCGCCGAGCCGGCCCACTTCGCGCGCCGGTTCCGGCAGGTGGTGGGCACCACGCCCTCGGCCTACCGGCGCCAGTACCAGGGCGTGGGCGCGCGGACCTGGATCGAATAGCGGCGCCGCTTCGATGGACTCCCTGATCGCCGCCGCCGCGCGCGCGCTGGCCGCGGGCGATGCGCTCGGCGCGCTCAAGCGGGTCGCGCTGCGCGACGATCCGCCGGCGCTGGCGCTGCGCGGCATCGCCATGGCCCAGCTCGGCGACCATGCACGCGCCCGCGAGCTGCTGCGGCGCGCCGCGCGCGGCTTCGGCGCGCACGAAGCGCTGGCACGCGCGCGCTGCGTGGTCGCCGAGGCCGAGGTGGCGCTGGCGATGCGCGACCTCGGCGGCTCGCCGCGCGCGCTGCTGGCGGCGGCCGCCACGCTCGAGGCGCATGCCGACCCCGCCAACGCGCTGCAGGCCTGGCTGATCGCGGCGCGGCGATCGCTGCTGCTCGGGCGGCTCGACGAGGCTCGCGACGCGCTGGCCCGTCTCGACGGCCAGGGCCTGCCGGCCTCGCTCGCGGCCGTGGCCGAGCTCGCCACCGCCGAACTGGCGCTGCGTTCCCTGCGCACCGCGCCGGCACGCGACGCCCTGGCCCGTGCGCGCATCGCCGCCGAGCATGCGGGCGTGCCGGCCCTGCTGGCCGAAGTGGTCGACACGCGCGCCGCGCTCGACCGGCCCGCCGCGCGGCAATGCTTTCCCGGCGGCGAACGGATGCTGCGGCTCGACGAGGTCGAGGCGCTGCTCGACTCGGGCACGCTGGTGGTCGATGCCTGCCGCCGCGCCGTGGGCGCGGGCACGACCTGGCGCGCGCTGGCACGCCGGCCGGTGCTGTTCGCGCTCGCCCTCGCGCTGGCCGAAGCCTGGCCCGGCGACGTCGATCGCGAGGCGCTGATCGCGCGGGTGTTCCGCACGCGCGACCCCGACGAGACCCACCGCGCGCGCCTGCGCGTCGAGATCGGCCGGCTGCGCGCGCTCGTCAAGCCGCTGGCGCGCATCGAGGCCAGCGCGCGCGGCTTCGTGCTGCGGCCGCACGACGAGCGGCCCGTCTCGGTGCTGGCGCCGCCGATCGCTGGCGAGCAGGCCGCGCTGCTCGCGCTGCTGTCCGACGGCGCCGCCTGGTCGACCTCGGCGCTGGCACTCGCGCTCGACGCCAGCCAGCGCACCGTGCAGCGCGCGCTGGCCGATCTCGAGGCCGAGGGCCGCGTGCGCGCCATCGGCCAGACCCGCGCGCGGCGCTGGCTGGCGCCGCCGCTGGCCGGTTTCACGACGATCTTGTTACTCCCCTCCACGCTCGCGATTGCATAGAGTTGTCTCCAAGGCGCCGATGTCCGGTGCCCTCCCAAGGAGCCAACCATGACAGCCAAGACCATCCACGACAGTTCCAGGGCCCGGGCGGCCGAGATCGTGCGCGAGTACGGGCCCTTCGCGGGCGCCACCCAGGTGCACGGCGTGACCCACGACGGCCAGCGCGTCTGGGCCGCCACCGGCGAGAAGCTGGTGGCCTTCGACCCCGACAGCGGCGAGACCACGAAGGCGCTGGACCGCGCCTGCGATGCCGGCACGGCCTTCGACGGCACCCATCTCTACCAGATCGCCGAGGCCCGCATCGACAAGATCGACCCCGCCACCGGCCGGGTGCTGGCCTCGATCCCCGCGCCCGGCCAGGGCAGCGACTCGGGCCTGACCTGGGCCGAGGGCAGCCTGTGGGTGGGCCAGTACCGCGACCGCAAGATCCACGAGATCGATCCCGCGACCGGTGCCGTGCGCCGCACCATCGAGTGCAACCGTTTCGTCACCGGCGTGACCTGGGTCGACGGCGAGCTGTGGCACGGCACCTGGGAGGCCGAGGAGAGCGACATCCGCCGCATCGACCCGCGCAGCGGCGAGGTGCTCGAGCGGCTCGAGATGCCGCGCGGCACCGGCGTCAGCGGGCTCGAGTCCGATGGTGCCGGTCTCTTCTACTGCGGCGGCGGCCCGAGCGGCAAGGTCCGCGCGGTGCGCCGGCCCGCGCACTGATTGACCGAGACTCACGCAAGGAGCATCCGATGAATGCAACGACCACCGAAGCAGGCACGGCGCACCACGCCGTCGTCTCCAGGGACCAATGGACCGAGGCGCGCCGCGCCCTGCTGGAACGCGAGAAGGAACTCACGCGGCTGGGCGACCAGATTGCGGCCGAACGCCGCGCCCTGCCCTGGGTGCGCGTCGAGAAAGACTATGTCTTCGACACGCCCGACGGCCCACGCGCGCTGGCCGACCTGTTCGAGGGCCGCAGCCAGCTGCTGGTGCAGCACTTCATGTTCGCGCCCGGCTGGGATCAGGGCTGCCCGAGCTGCTCGTACATGGCCGACCACAACGACGGCGCCGCCCCGCACCTGGCCGCGCGCGACGTCACGCTGCTCGTGGTCTCGCGCAATGCGCTGCCCGAGATCGAGCGCTTTCGCGAGCGCATGGGCTGGCGGTTCAAGTGGGTCTCATCGGCGCGCAACGACTTCAACCACGACTTCCATGTCAGCTTCACGCCCGAGGAATTCGCGAGCGGCTCGGTCTACTACAACTTCGCAATGCAGCCCTTTCCGCAGGCCGAGGCGCCGGGCATCAGCGTGTTCCACAAGGACGCGGCGGGCCAGGTGTTCCACACCTACTCGCGCTACGGCCGCGGCGTGGAAGTGATGATGGGCGCCTATCCGCTGATCGACCTCGTGCCCAAGGGGCGCGACGAGGAAGGGCTCGAGCACACGATGGCATGGGTGCGTCATCACGACCGCTACGAATCGCGGCCCGCGGCGCATGCGTGCTGCGGATCGCGCGGCTGAGATCCGGCGCGAGGCATGTTCCATGACCGCGCTCTGGCCCTGGCTGGCGATCGCGGGACTCGGCGCCTTCCATGGGCTGAGTCCGGCCAATGGCTGGATGTTTGCCGCGGCCTGGGGCGTGCAGGCGCGTGACGATGGCAGGGCACGGCGCGCGCTGCTGCCGATCGCCGTCGGGCATTTCGCATCGGTCGCGATCGTGGCCTTCGTCGTCGCGCAGGGGCTGTGGCTGGACCGTGCGCTGGTGCAGGTGCTGGCCGGTGCGCTGCTTCTCTTCGCGGCGGCCTACCGGCTGCTGCGCGGTGGCCGATCCACCACGGGATGGCGCGCCAGCCATGCGGGCCTCGCGGGCTGGTCCTTCGTGATGGCGACCGCGCACGGCGCCGGGCTCATGCTGGTGCCCGCGCTCGTGCCGCTGTGCCTCGGCGGCGATCCCGCGCGGGCCATCACCGCATCGGGCTCGATGGCGCTGGCGCTCGCCGCGGTCGCGGTGCACACGGCGGCGATGCTGCTGGCCACCGGGCTGATCGCCACCGGCGTGTGCCGCGGCATCGCGCGGCATCCGCGGCTGCTCGAGGGCCGGGTGTTGCGACTGGGCTGGACCGCGGCGCTGGCGGCGGCCGGTCTGCTGTTGATTGCGACGCGCTAGCCAGCGCGAGATGCGAGGTCCTTCGGAACGGAGCCGTGGTCCGCGCCATCGGATTTCACTCGAAGTAGTTGCCCGCCCGCACGATCACTCGTTGCGACTCGGGCCCGGTGCCCTCGGGGATGGCGCCTTCCTGGATCGCGCGGATCTGC